>SHBV01000029.1 GCA_004211885.1 Verrucomicrobiaceae bacterium | reverse complement strand
ATCTTGAAGAAATTCTCTCATCTCACGAACCATTAAAGAACGCTTAAGGAAAATATCACGGCTCTGCTCATTAGAAATGAGATCTAAATATCTTTGCCGGTACCGAGTTTCCTTATCCGTGAGCCCATGATACTTATCAGGCAAAGGTCTGAGAGACTTTGAAAGGACAGTGAAGGACTCCACTTTAACGGTTGGCTCTCCGACCTTAGTGTTAAATGTTTCTCCTTCAACCCCTATCCAATCACCAAGGTCCAACTGCTTGAAAATTTCGAATTGCTCTTCGCCAACTTCCTTAGCATTTAAATAGCATTGGATACGACCACGAAAATCAGAAACATCAAAGAAGTGACTCTTGCCCATGTCTCTGTGAGCAGTGATTCGCCCGGCAATCCTTGCACTCTCTCCTTCCTTAAAAGAATCCCTCAATTCATAGATATCAGATTCAATATCATACTTTCCTCCAAAAGGATTCACTCCCAATTCACGCAACCTAGAAAGCTTTTCACGTCGCACTGCAATTAGTTCTTCTTCTGTAGTCTTATTTTCCTCTTCAGACATCGGAGAGAAACAAACACCTCTTGGACAGAGGAACAAGGATTAAATCTAGGCCATTAACTCATGAATGACCCTACCCGAAACATCAGTCAGACGAAAATCACGCCCACCATAGCGATAAGTAAGTTTTTCATGGTCCATGCCAAGGAGATAAAGAATTGTAGCATGTAAATCATGCACATGGACAGGGTCAACAATGGCATTCATTCCAAACTCATCAGATTCTCCATAGGCAAAACCTCCTTTCAAACCGGCACCAGCAAGCATCATAGAGAATGCTGTATGATGGTGGTCACGACCCGGCTTCTTTTTATCATGCTTTTGCGCGTATGGTGTCCTGCCAAATTCTCCTCCAAATACGACTAGCGTATCTTCGAGAAGGCCACGAGATTTTAAATCATTAATTAAGGCAGCGGCAGCTTTATCTGCTTCTGCACAAAGCTTTGCGTGAGATGCATAATGATTCTCATGCGTATCCCATGGCTGATTACTAGATCCCTTGGTGTAATATACCGTTGTAAATCTTACTCCTCTTTCAGCCAATCTGCGGGCAAGCAAACAAGAGTTGGCGAATTCTGTAGTACCATAAGTCTCTCTTGTCTTGGAAGATTCTTTGGATATGTCAAAAGCATCAGTTGCCTCTATCTGCATCCTGTAAGCCGTTTCCATTGTGGATATATGGGATTCAAGCAAAGTATCTTCTCCTCTTCTCTTTTTGTGCGCATCGTTCATTTTTGCAAGAAGATCAAGCTGCTTCCTCTGTTCACTCTTAGCAGAACCAGGACTTTTAATATTTGCTAGGAGCTTATCTAAAGACATGTCACGAGTGATCACGCTTGATGCCTGAAATTTAGCGGGCAAAAAACCTGCACTCCAAAGTGCTGGGCCAACAACAATTTTTGGGCTTGGCCTAAGTACAACGTAGCCAGGAAGATTTTCGTTCTCTGACCCAAGCCCATAAAGTGCCCATGACCCAATCGAAGGTCTCGTCGGTTGAAGAACTCCAGTGTGCATTTGCAATAAAGCCGGCTCGTGATTAGGAACATCACAATGCATTGATCTGATCACGCAAAGATCATCTGCAATCTTACCCAAAGAAGGTAAAGATTCACTGATTTGTAGGCCAGATTTACCACAATGATCAAATCTCAATGGTGAAGGCAAGAAACCGGCCTTAGTTGACTTAAATAACTTACCCTCAGGCTTCACTCCTTCGTACTTCACTAAATCCGGTTTCGGATCAAAAGTATCAACGTGAGAAGGGGCACCATTAAGAAACAAAAAAATGACTCGCTTAGCACGAGGGAAAAAATTCCTCTTTGGTCCGGCCAGAGAATTTGCGGCAGCAACATCACCGGAGCCAAAAATATTCGCCATCCCAAGAGCACCAAATCCCATCGCAGTACGATTGAGCATTTCGCGACGATTCATATGATTTCGATTCTGGTAATTAATCACGAAATATAAACTCGTTTGAAATTAGTAAGTTCTGAGCAAGTCCCGCCCAACGTTCTTTTTCTTTTTCTTTCCCACTTTCTATAAATTTTATTGCATTTGATAATTCTTCCATTGATGGGGGTCTAGATAAAATTCTTCGGTAAATTTTTTCTACGGAACTGGCTCTGTCCTCAGTAACTGAATCCAATGCTACTGCACTAGATCGGGCTAACACAAATGAACTATTTAGAAAATAAAGCTTCTGGGATGGAGTGACCGTTTCATCGCGACTCGAACTGTGAATATTAGCATCAGGATAATCAAAGAGGGCCAAATAATGATCGAGCTCCTTCCTGCTAATTCTGCCATACACAGTCCGTCTCAAATTCTTTTGATTCGAAATTAGATCTGATTCCTTTCCACTGTCACCACGTTCAAGTTGTCCTGAAACAGCTAACATTGAATCTCTAATCATTTCTGCTGAAAGTCGTCTCCTTTTAAAATACGAATAGAACTTGTTCTCCTCATCTTTTATCCGTTTATCAGAAGAGACGAGAGAGCTCTGTCTATAAGTAGAGGACAAAAGAATCTTCTTTATCAAACTCTTCACCGACCATCCCTCGTCAATGAATGAAATGGCAAGATGATCCAACAATTCAGGGTGAGTCGGACGAGTGCCTAGATGGCCAAAGTTGCTTGTAGTATAAACCAATCCACGGCCAAATAACATTTGCCAAATTCTGTTGACTGCGACCCTAGCCGTCAACGGGTTCTGCGGATCGGAAATTGCCTCAGCAAGCTCAAGCCTACCGCTGCCTTTCGTAAACTTTTTTGGATCTTCTCCTGATAGAATTTTCAAAAATGCTCTAGGAACAACCTCTCCCTTGTCTTGAACATCGCCCCTATTATATATCGGCAAATCTTGTGCTTTCCCATCTTTTACCACATGAATCACAGTCTTAGCTCCATCCTCATTATCCAATTCACGTTTGTGAATCTGAGTACTCGCAAATACGCCCGCCAATGCATGATAGTCAGCGGCACTTATCGGATCATATTTGTGATCATGGCACCTTGCACATGCAACGGTAAGGGCAAGGAATCCCCGACTAACGACATCCACACTATCCTCCCACTCTTCGGCCTTAACTTCGAGCCGGCCCCGATCATAGTATTGAGGCCCCAAACCCAAAAAACCAAGGGCAACGAGATCCTCATTAACAGTCCCCTCAATCTTATCCGCAGCTAACTGTAACCGAATGAACTGATCGTATGGTAAATCACTATTATATGATTTAATCACCCATTCTCTGTATCGGTGAGCGTGCGGATAAAAGAATTTTACATTATTACCAACTTGATGAGCCTGATCCTCAGCATAACGAGCAATATTCAACCAAGTACTCGCCATTTTTTCACCGTACTCTGGACGCTCCAAGAGACTATCAATTAATCTTTCATATTTCTTTTCATCAGCATCCTCTTTGAATCTCTTCACTTCATCCGATGACGGAGGAAGACCAATGAGGTCATAAAAAATTCTTCTAATCAAAACTTCTGAACTGGCATCGTCCTCAGGCTCCAATCCATTTTTTTTCATTTCAGAAAGAACAAAAAGATCAATGTCCCCCCGAGACCATCCCCTATCATCAACTCTTGACGGGTCGACTTTGGAAGGGCTTACAAAAGCCCAGAATTGCTTGGCTTCCTGCCAATTTATATCATCCTCATTTGCATTGGTTTCCAATGTCCCACTAAAAGAAACGAGGAACGATAGCAAAACAATTAATCGCATCCCTCAGACACTAGATTGCTTCAATACCACACGCAATATCTTATAACATTATAATTTAATGTAGGGCCTGCTCTGACGATAAAGCTCAAGCCTACCTTGAGCAGACAACGCTTCAGGATCATTTCCATAAACTTCGATAGCTCTAATTATTGTTTTTATTGCCCCATCGAAATCTCCATCTGCTGCCTGAGCAATGGAGAAAAGATCTAAATAGACGGGATTCTTATTATTAGTGATCTTACAAAGGCGTCCAGCAAGGGCCTTCGCTTCTTTGGGTTTACGAATCGATGGGTCCTTATCGGCTGCCAAAATCCAGGCCAAATTTTCTGCTGCCTCAATGAGTTTGGGAAAGCGGCGCAGCGTTTCCTTATACTTTTCAATCGCAGAACGATTATCACCAGAATCACGCAAAGAATTAGCCATTTCTAGTAATTGCATGCCTTCATCTTTTTTTATACCTAGTCCTTCTCTAAGTATTTTCATCATCCTTATAACGTCCGGAGAATTTGGATACTTTTGGTTGAATTGATCTAGATAACTCAACGCGTACCTTGGCTCATTAGCATCTAATAACTGCGAACTGACTCGGGTAGGATCCGGTTCAGGTAACTGACTAATGAAGCGACCAGGGAACGGGACCGCAGAAACTCTCCAAGAATCTTTTGAAGCGCTAAGAATTCGTGAATCATTCAGGATCTGCTCTAAAGATACTCTTCCCTTATAAATTACAGCCACATTATTGTCCTCATCGACTAGAAAACTACTTGGAACTGGCAAATCTACCCACCGATCAAGAACAGCTTTTTGGAAAAGATCAAGGATCCTTATATCTTCCATCGAAACAGAAGTATTCTTAAAGGGCAGAGCGGGGGGTGTTTCTAGGTTTTCATCTACATTCAATAAATGGACTCTTAGTCCTGATTCCTTCAGTCTTTTTTCACCTTCAGACCATTCTTTTAACTCTTCAATGCATGGCTGACAAATAGCAGACCAAAGATTAATAAGGACTGGCCCACTGTATTCTGGAAAACCATCAATCTTTGGAAAAGGAAGCCTAGCAGGTAACACAATGCGGGCCTCGTCTTCATCTGGTAAAACATTCTGCACAGAAGCGACTAAAGGTTTTAGTACTGGTGGGACCCAATGAACCGGCTCTTGCGATTCAGAGCTAATAATATAAAAATTAGATGATTCAATTCCTAGAATCTCAGTTGAAAAATTCCCTCCCCAATTGACTATGACTTTCTTTATATTTTTAGATTCTCCGAGCCCAAAATGCAGAAAAGAACCTGCCTGCGACAAGAATGCGTCTCCACCATGAACTGTTCTAAGGAGCGGAGAACTTGCCCCTTCAATCCAAACCTCCACAGTTGACCCCACTGCGTCTCGGTTAACTTTGACACCGTCACCCTTCAGCTTAATACCCAACCATTCTGCATTTTTTTCTGAGCGATTCTCCAGGAGTCTGACCCTCGGAGCATTTCGGCATGTGAGCCAAACATCTAAATCACCATCAAAATCCCAATCATTTGCAACTAGGGCCCGCGCATCATCAGCAAAATTAAATCCAGTAACTGCTGAATTATCAGCAAATCCTTTACCTTTACAGTTAATAAATGCGCAATTCTTCTCTCTGCCGCTGAAGGATCGGTCCTGATGCAGCAATCTATTTAGAGCCCTCCATCCCTGCTTATAAAGAAGACTCTTATCTTCTCCCTCATTGGCAGTTAGAGGAGACTGCGACACGACCTGCCGCCAATAAACGCTTCACAAGTCTCCAGGGTCAGGCGAAGTAATGAATCCATTGGCAACCAACAGATCAAGCCAACCATCATTATCTATATCTGCAAAACGTGAACCCCAAGCCCAACGGCCCATAGTTACATTTGTTGTTTCACTAACGTCTTTAAACGGGTTACCAGAGACACCCTCAAAGAGTGAATTGCCTCGTGCGTGTCGGCGGAAACCCTCGACCTGGACTGACTCTGCATCAGACTTGAATTGGCGTTGATAAGTGATCCTATTGCCGGCGGACGAAAACATATTACTAACGTATAAATCGAAAAGACCGTCTCTATTATAATCTCCCCAGCTCACAGACATCCCGGCCGACATATCCTGAACCCCAAGTTTCTGCGAAACATCAATGAACTTCCCCGCATTGTTTTGATAGAGATTATTGCGACCATAATCGTTAGCCACATAGAGGTCAGTATCACCGTCCCTGTCGTAATCTTCCCAACTCGCAGCAAAGCTGAACCTATCGTTATTTTGATTAAGCCCAACCTCTTCAGTCACTTCCGTAAAATTCCAATTCCCGTCATTTCGAAGAAGTTTATTTTTTCCGCCATTCCTTGCATCATGATAGGGCATGGGTTCACCCATCACGCCGCTCTCCCCCTCATAACCCGCGGGCGGATTATAACCACAAAGGAACAGATCCAAGTCACCATCATTATCATAATCTGATGCCGTTATTGAAAAGGTCTGAGCATGTGTTCCAAGGCCAAGGGCCAGTTCAAATTTGGCGTCACCAAGATTATCCATGAAAAGAATTTTAAAGTCCTGTGATATGACCAAATCACGGTCACCATCATTGTCGAAATCAAGAATCAAGGCACTCGCACAATAATCGATCCATCCAGTATTACTCTCAGCAGTAATATCTTTAAGGCTACCGTCAGGGCTTCTAATAAACAGTCGATTAGGAAGACCTCCTTGCTGACAAATATATAAATCATCCAGGCCATCTCCATTCACATCGCCAAGAGCCATGCCATGATTAGCTACAACATCCAGTCCAAAATCACGGGCTAGCCGGGACCTCCAATGATCTGTAGACCTCAAGAACTGATCGCGATAAGCACTCTCATCGCCAAACACAGAACCCGTCACATCAGCAAAAAGTTTTTCACTAATCTTACCCAATCTACGAACTTCCTCAAAAGAAAGGGCTTCAATGCCAAGCAATTTGGGGTCCTCCTCAGACAAAGTCCAAAAAGTATTCCACTCAGAATTGATTTGAATTTGCTGCTCCTTGACCGTCCCCGAAATATGCACAAGGACCTGAGCACTGAAACGGTCCTTCAATAAATTGATCCGATAAAGCTTAAGCTCCACTTCAATTTCAGCAGAGTCATCAAAGATCGAAACCAGTCCATCCAAAGCGGCATTTAAAGGAACCTCGCCGATATTTGGAGTCCCCCTAAAAACGGCAAATTTTTTATTATTAAAATATTGCTCCAAAACTTCAGGACGCAAAGAAGTTCCTTTATATTCACTATCTGCAAATTGGTTAATATTTGAATTCTTAAATTTCTTTGGTGATCGAAGAATAATTGCCATGTCTTTAAGCTTCTTAGTCGCTGATTCGCTCAACACCTCAGAGTCCCAACCATCCTTCTTAGGGTCAATTCTTCTCCAAGCATCTTCGAGTGGCTTAATTACTTTCTTGTTCTGTAATCCGGGAGCCACAATCATTTCCCTAAACGTGGGCGTTTGAAAGTCCTCTAAAAGATCAACCTGTTCCGCTCCTCTTTCTGAATCTGAAGACTTTTCTTTAGAGCAACTCTGCACGAATAAGAGCACAGAAAACATGGTCATCTGCACCACAATACCCACAAAATTTTGAGACTTAGGGTCCATCTTAAAACCTTGCATGATTAAAACAAAAAATACAACTAAGTCCGAGAAAACATCAATCCAAATGACTCGAAAGTAATTCTACTCATTCTTAGTTGCGCGTCTAATTGCATTAAGTGCAATTCCTATACCCGCAACCACAAATAGACCCGGAAACCAGATCGTATACAAAGGAGCCAAGGTGCTTTGTTTAAGGATCACTCTATCGGGATCTTTTGGATTTACCCAGCACTGAGTGCGCTTTCCTTTAGGAAATGGCAGAATCTTTTTTTCAGCTTTTTTGCGGTCAGAGCTGGGACCATCGACACGCTTAATAGATTTTCCTATGCGTTCCGTTCCTTTATAATTATAAACATATTCAACCAATGAAACATAATATAATGGGCTATTAGGAGTTGGTTTTGATTCTTGAACCTCTGATTTCACAATAAGGCAAGGAGTCACCTGCCATGAACGAGTTTCTTTGGCTTTCCCATATGCCATTAACAGACCATAAACAAAAATTGAACCGATAAAGGCAACTAAACTCCCAAAAAAAATGCTTCCAAATACAGAGAAAGGGCTGTTCGTTTTTTTATCGCTCATTTACCTAATTCCCAATTAATCCTTTTAACCGCATATGTCTTCTGAAAAATTATTAAGAAACAACAATAATATCTGAGAGATATTACTTGTTAGACATTCTTGAAATAAGGAAGGAAAGTTAATCCATGTCACTCTCCGAAACAATTACCTCTGATCTCAAAGACGCAATGCGCGCAAAGGACAGCCTCAGGCTTGCCGTATTACGTTCATTAAAAACAGCCATCACTAATACAACGATTGAAAAGTGTGGAGCCGAAGGACAATTAGATGCTGGCACTGAAATTGGAGTTGTGCGCACAGCCATCAAACAGAGACATGATTCCATTGAAAAATTTGAAGAGGCCGGAAGAAATGATTTAGCAGAAAATGAAAAGAAAGAAGCTGCCATACTCGAAGAGTACCTTCCTGCAGCCCTGACTGAAGAGGAAATTAATCAACTCATAGACGAAGCCATCAATGAGACCGGAGCAAATTCGAGAAAGGAAATGGGGCAGGTGATGAAAATATTACAACAAAAAACTGAAGGGCGTGTGGACAATAAGACTCTTTCTTCCGGAGTCATGCAGCGACTTTCATAAGTTCAAGAAGTTCTGAATAATTCTCTGACAGCAATTATTGTAGCTGGAGGCTTGAGTAGCCGCATGGGTTTCGATAAAATTTTTGCTAAGATTGGAGACAGTACTGTCATTGAATATACCATTAATGCCTTCCTGCAATGCGATAGTGTGAATGACATCATAGTAGTCATTAATGAAAAGAACGTACAAAGAATTAAAGACTTAGTTCCCAAAATTAATAGTGAAGAAAAGATTAGAATATGTACTGGAGGGGAATCAAGAAGGGACTCAGTTGCTAATGGTTTAGAGCACGTGGGGAAAGAATCAGCGTACGTAGCTGTTCATGATGGTGCCAGACCATGGATTAGACCCACACAAATTGAAAAGGTGTTCGAAGCCTCCCTCACATATGGTGCTGCTGTCAGTGCCAGACCCATCACGGACACAGTAAAACGTTGTGATCCTGATGGATCCATCATTGAAAGTATTAGTAGAAAAGATTTATGGGCAATGGAGACTCCACAGATATTCAGGACTGAACTACTCAAGAGGGCCTATAAACAAGCGATCATTGATAATAAAAAAGTCACTGACGAGGTTTCAGCAGTTGAACTTATTGGCGAGTCAGTCCAAGTAGTCCACGATCCATTTAAGAATCCAAAAATTACTTTCCCTGATGATCTCAAGACCCAAGAGTTCACTCATTAGATTTGGAGAAGAGACAAACAAATGTAAAAAGTTCTAATAAAATGTATTTTGATACGTTCTTTAACTAGAAACATGAAAAAATACAGTAATTTTCTAATCGCTCTCTCTATCTGCTTTGCCTCATGTGTAACGATCATTCCTGAAAAATCTTCAGCACACGGATTCATCATTACCGATGAACCATTCATTTTCCATCATCCCCCGAGGCCACCACACCCTCCTTTTCCCAGGCCCCCAAGACCAATACACAGGTTCCTACCACTGGAGCTCAGAAAGAACAATGTGTCGGTAAAGATAAAGAATCAGGTAGCGCATACTACCGTGGAACAAACTTTCTACAACCCGTCCCGACAACGGGTCGAGGGAACCTACATGTTTCCAATCCCTAAGGACGCAAAGATCGAAAAGTTCGAAATGGAAGTTAACGGAAAAATGACTGAAGCAGAGCTCCTCGATGCTAAGAAAGCCAAACAAATATATGAAAAAATCGTCAGAGAATCAAGGGATCCTGCCCTCATGGAATACAGCGATCATGGCATGTTTAAAATCAGAATCTTCCCTATCGAGCCTGGCAAAGAAAAAAACATCAAAATTAAATACACAGAAATTCTTAAAAGAGATGGCCGCATTACTTCTTATCATTATGCAATGAGGGCTGAAAAATTTTTATCTGTTCCAGTAAAAAATGTTTCAGTAAAAGTAACAATTGAATCTGACAAAGAACTCAAATCAATCTATTCACCTAGCCATCAGATTAATGTTAACAGGAAAGGCAAGAAACGTGCAGTCATTGGATACGAAGAAGAAAATTTAATACCGGACACTAATTTCGAATTACTACTTGCTACTGATTTACATGAAGAGTCTCCGATAGGGTTTGATTTTTTAACTCATAATGAAAATGAATCAGGTCAGGGATACTATGCCATGCTCCTCTCACCAGGATCCTGGGAAAACAAGGAAGCGATTCCTAAAGATATAGTTTTCGCTATTGACACTTCAGGATCAATGAGAGTCAAGAAACTTGATCAAGCCAAAGCCGCTCTAGAATTCTGTATCGATCAACTCAATCCAGAGGATCGGTTCGATATTATTCGTTACTCAACGGAAACTGAAACCCTCTTTAATAAATTAAGAACGGCCAAAGAGCAGCAAACCAAAGAGGCCAAGGAATTCGTAAAAGGACTCAAGGCCGGAGGCGGCACAGCGATAGAGGAAGCTCTAGTCTTAGCTATAGAAACTATCTCGAAACAAGGAAATGAAAAATCTATCCGACCAAGGCAAATCATTTTCATCACTGACGGAAGGCCCACAATCGGAGAGACAAGGACCGATAAGATTATTGATCGACTAGTTAAGAAAAGACAGAAAATAAAAGGAAATATGCGCATTTTCTCTTTCGGAATCGGAACCGATATCAATACCAAGCTACTCGACCTAATTTCACAGGAAACAAAAGCCTCAACCGAATACGTTCTACCTGAAGAAAATATCGAGCACAAAGTATCTAGGTTCTATGAAAAGGTTTCTCAACCGGTCATGGCAAACATATCAATAAAAACCGAAGGTAACGTTCGGCTCAATGAACAGCACCCAAATGATCTTCCAGATCTTTTTAAGGGAGACCAACTGGTAATTTTTGGACGTTACAAAACAAAGAAAAAGGAAACTGATAGAAACATTAGATTTGAACTTGATGGAAACATCGCAGGAAAAAAAGTGAACTTAAAATTTGAAACTAAAATCGAAAAAAAATCAAAAAATAGTTTCATTCCAAAACTGTGGGCTACTCGACGCGTAGGATACTTACTGGAAGAGATTCGTTTACATGGTGAAAATAAGGAGCTCAAGGATGAAGTAGTATCCTTGTCAAGGAATTGGGGCATTGTCACTCCCTATACGAGCTACCTCATCATTGAAGATGAAGAGTCAAGGGGCATCCCAGTCGCGCAACAGTCAATGGGCAATCGACTCGGCTTCAGTAAACTAAACTCTGATTCGGCAAACACTATCAAATCAAAAGCAACTCCTTCAAGCAAAGACCAAAATTGGTTCCAGAGAGATTTGGAAAAAGAAAGTTTCAGGAGACTCTCTAAGAATGATAGTGGTTCTGGGGCAGTAGCTGCTGCGCGAGCCAGCGAACAACTCAAGCAAGCAAATCAGTCAAAAGCATTTAAGAGCGCTTACAAAGAAGCACAATACGGCAATCAAATAAGTTTTGAACAACAAGCGACGAGAACCATTGCTGGGAAAACTTTTTTCCAGAATGAAGAATCTTGGATCGATTCCCTAGTCCCAGAGCAAAAAGATCGGACAGCTAAGCGATTAGAGTTCGGCTCCAAAGAATACTTTAAATTACTTAATCAAGATGCAAATACTGCTAAGTGGCTCTCAGTGTCAGTTAATATGCAGATCATAATTAACGGGACTCTTTATGAAATTTTCAGTCCTAAATCTTGAATAGTATTTTATTTTCACACTTCTCAATCAGTCGATTGATTTTAGAGTTTATCTGACTGATACTAGCTTTCCCCATAAAAAATAAAACTGGGGGCACATAATCCCTCCCAAAAAATATTTCTCCTTAACAATATTTCCTTTGGGTATTGATAATTGAAAATTCATCATTAAAATTTCCGCCCGATGATAATTAATCTCGAAAAAATACCGGACTGCAAAGCACTGCTTCGTTTAGAGGTTCCGACTGATGACGCTGAAGCTGAAAAGAATCAAATTGTTAAACTCTTTGCCAAGCAGGCAAAAATACCAGGTTTCAGACCAGGAAAGACCCCCGAAACCGTAATACAAAAACGTTTCAAAGCTGAGATAGAAAGCGAATTTGAGGAACGCATTGTAAGACAAGCAATGCAGAAAGCACAGGAAGAGAATATTGATATTATAAGAATCTCAGAAATTCGCGAACAGTCTCACAATATTGATGGCACTTACACGGCAACTATCGAACTAATAACTGCTCCAGAATTTGAATTGCCTGATTACAAGAGTCTTGAAGTGCAGGTTCCGAAAATTGAAGTTGCCGACGATGAACTGAATGAATCACTCGATCAGATACGAGAGCGCTTTGCAGATTATAACGATGTTGAAAATCGAGGCGTACAAATGAATGACTTTGCAGTCATCAACTACAAGGGTAGTATCGATGGAAAACCTGTTGGTGAAGTCATACCTCTTGCCCCAGCAACTCTCGCCCAGAACACAGGATTCTGGCTCAAGATGACTGATGATTCCTTCATCCCAGGATTCTGCGCTCCTCTTGTCGATGCTCAGACCGATGATACCAAATCATTGAGCGTCACAATTCCTGAAGATTATCAAGCAGAAGAACTGAGAGGACAAACAATTGATTACGAAGTTGAAATTGTCTCAATTAAAGAACAGGCACTTCCAGATCTAAATGATGAATTCGCCGATAAAATCAATCCTGGTAAATCGTTAGAAGAAATCAAAAATGCTCTCCGTGAACAGATGGAAGAGCAGCGCAAAGGCTATCGCAAAGAAATGATTACTAACCAGATCCTTTCAAAAATAAATTCGGATCTGGATTTTGAGCTGCCCCAAGAAATAGTCATGCGAGAAACTCAGAGCCGAGTAAATGATATTTTCTCATCCAATACAGAACGCGGTGTTTCTGAAGATGAGCTCGTCGAGCATCAGGAAGAAATAATTGAGTCTGCAGGCCAGCAGGCTCAATCAAGCGTCAAAACTAGTTTCATTTTGGAACAGATTGCAGAAAAAGAAAAAATAGATGTGAGCCAAGAAGAAATTCTCGAACGCGTCTCTCAAATCGCAGCCCGCCAAAAAACATCTGTAAAACAACTCACCAAACAACTCGAAAAAAAGAATGGATTTGGTAGAATTTACAACGGAATAAGAATAGAAAAAACTCTCGATTTACTGCGCGATTCAGCGGTAATAAATGAAGTTGAAGCCGAGGATCTAGAAAAGAAATAAAATAATACAGGACTGTAAAAGAACAGCATTCTGAGCTAAG
Organism: Verrucomicrobiaceae bacterium; assembly: GCA_004211885.1. Taxonomy (GTDB): domain Bacteria; phylum Verrucomicrobiota; class Verrucomicrobiia; order Verrucomicrobiales; family DEV007; genus EC70. The sequence continues at coordinate 21,896 of SHBV01000029.1, read as the reverse complement.
TTGCACCAGACAAGGCCCTGCGCTTGATTATCAATTAAAACATAAGAAACTGACAAATCCCCTATTAAAAAAATGCCAGAATTTCCAACATCTATACTCAGTAGTGACAAGCAGCAAAATGTCAGCAACATGGTCATTCCGACCGTCATAGAGTCTGAAGGCCGTGTCGAACGCGCTTATGATATCTACTCAAGACTATTAAAGGATAGGATAGTTTTTATCGGAAGTGAAATTGATCCCTATAATCAAATCTCCAACTCTGTCATTGCTCAGCTTCTGTTCCTCCAGATGCAGGATCCAAACAAAGACATTAATATGTATATAAATTCTCCAGGAGGATCAGTTTCTGCAGGACTCGCTATTTACGACACGATGCAATTTGTAACATGTGACATTAATACCTATTGCATTGGGATGTGCGCGAGCATGGGAGCCGTCCTATTAAGTGCCGGGACCGCTGGAAAACGTTTTGCCCTACCCAACTCCGACATCATGATTCATCAGGTGTCTGGAGGCGCGAGTGGAACAGCTTCTGACGTTGAGAGGACCGTAGAACACATGTACTCGCTCAAAAAGCGACTCAATAAGATTTTAGCAAAACATACCGGAAAAACTGAAAAGCAAATTGAAAAGGATGCTGATCGAGATCATTGGATGAGCGCTAAGGAAGCAACTGAATACGGGCTCGTGGACCATGTTATGGAAAGCAAAAAAGATGCCCCCGGCGAGACAAAGAAAAAGGGCAAGTCATAAAATGACGATCAGTACTCGAAATCTAATTATTTAATTAAATTGTAGAAAAATGGCCAGAGCCTCAAATTTAACGATGTGTTCTTTCTGCGGAAAGAGCCATTCTGAAGTAAGAAAACTAATTGCTGGGCCAGGCGTGTACATCTGTGACAGTTGTATAGTGGTATGTAAAAATATCCTCGATAAAGAAATTAACGAGGACTCAGAATCTCAGATTTCAGATGTTTCAGCTAATGATACAGGCCTCAAGGTTCCAGATCCTATTAGTATCTGCAAAAAACTAGACGATTACGTGATCGGCCAAGATCATGCCAAAAAGGTACTGTCAGTGGCCGTACATAATCATTATAAGCGAATACTTCATGATCGGGGCGAACTCGATAGTTCAAGGGCCAAAGCAATAAAAAGTGATCAATTTTCAAAACTTTCAAAAGTCGAATTGGAAAAAAGCAACGTTCTGCTCCTCGGACCAACAGGATCAGGAAAGACATTACTGGCAAGGACACTCGCTAAGGTCCTAAATGTTCCTTTCTGTATCGCTGATGCAACTACCCTGACCGAAGCAGGTTATGTCGGTGAAGACGTGGAAAATATTATATTAAGACTACTCCAAACAGCTGAAAATGATGTGAGTAGGGCCGAGTTAGGAATTATCTATATTGATGAAATTGATAAAATCGGGCGGAAAACAGAAAATGTAAGTATCACGCGAGATGTTTCCGGAGAAGGAGTACAACAAGCCTTACTAAAAATTCTGGAGGGTACCATATGCAATGTTCCGCCACAAGGTGGTCGGAAGCACCCCCAACAGGACTACATACAGGTAAATACCGAAAAGATCTTGTTCATATGCGGTGGTGCATTCGTTGGTCTCGAAGACGTAATAAAGAGACGATTAGGCAAAGGGATCATGGGTTTTAAATCTGGCGAAAAATCGTCTGATAAACTTGAGAAAAATAAAAGTGAAACACTCAGGCTCGCTGAACCTGAAGATCTATTAGGTTTCGGGCTCATACCCGAATTTATTGGGCGATTACCCATCATCTCTACTCTAGATGAACTGAGCGAAGAACAATTGATTAGGATACTAACAGAGCCTAAAAATGCAATGCTCAAACAATATCAAAAACTAATTGCATTAGAGGGAGCCGAATTAAGCCTAACCAAAGATGCCCTCGAAGGGCTTGCTCAGGAAGCAGTTAAACGAGGAACAGGAGCCAGAGCGCTTCGCTCAATATTTGAAAAGCTCATGCTTGATATCATGTACGAACTGCCAAGTAATAAAGATATCAAAAAAATATCAATTAACCGGTCCGTAGTTGACGGAAAAAAAGGGCCCGTTCTTAGAAAAAAGGCAAAGAAGGATGCTGCATAGCTTAATGCAAGAATGATCCTGATAAAAGATTAGCTAGAGATTACGCAATCCGTCCTCACCAAAGCTCCTTGGTATCTCCTCCTCAATTAGATCTATTCTTTTCATGACTTCATTATCAAGATCAATTTCTGCTGCTGCGAGAGTCTCATCTAGTTGAGATAAGATAGAAGCACCAATGATTGTAGAAGCTACAAAATCATGCTGCTTACTCCATGCCGTGGCTAAGGTAGTAACACTCATCCCTAGATCATCAGATATTTCTTTTAACCTGCCCGTCACTTCTAGGGTCCTAGAATTAATAAATCTAGCTGCCATCTTTTTTTGTCTTTCACCTCCACTTGAAAGATACTCACTGAACCTGGCCCCTTCAGGTAATTTTCCTTCCTGATATTTTCCAGACAAAACTCCGCCAGCTAGTGGTGAATATGGTATCAAACTGACCCCTTCTTTACGGCACACTTGAGCCAATTCACTTTCGCAACGGCGATTCAAAATCGAAAAATTATTCTGTACCGTCTCGTACCGAGCCAAACCATTTTTATCAGAAGACCAGAGACTTTTCATTAAGCCCCAGGAGGTTTCATTCGAACATCCAATGACTCTGATCTTACCTTGATCCACTAAATCCGTAAAAACATTCAATGTTTCATCCACATTCATGCCATGATCAGGCCAATGAGTTTGATAAAGGTCAATGTAGTCTGTCCCTAATCTCCTAAGGCTATCCTCAACGGCAGCAACGATATGAGTCCGGTCAAGGGCCGTCATTCCATGACGAACAGGAGGCGTGAACCAACCATGCCCAGGACCAGTCACTTTAGTCGCAATGATTAAAGATTCTCTAGGCTTATCTTTTAGCCATCGACCAACGATCTCCTCTGTTATACCAACATTCTCTTTCAATGGGGGCACCGGATATATTTCCGCCGTATCAAAAAAATTAATCCCGGCATCATAGGCACGGTCCATGATTGCAAAAGACTCTTTCTCATTAGTTTGCAATCCAAAGGTCATTGTTCCTAGGCAAATATCAGAAACAGTTACCCCACTACTACCAAGTCTACGACGTTTCATATTACTAAATATAATCCTCTGAAATAATATTATTTGAAAATAGAAGCAATCGAAAATTTAAAGATTATCCAACTCACAGGTTCAGCCTAAAATCTCCATGAATGAGCTTACTCAACTCCTTGACCTCTCCAGCATCAACGCCTGAATCACATAATGAAGCAGCAGAATGAAATTCTATAGCTTCTTCAATTTCCAAGAGTTTTAATATATTTGAAGATCGCACGCCTCCGCAACAGATAATTCTAGGGTCATCCATGGAATCCCTAACCAGTTCTGAAATTTTTTCAGGGTTCTCACTAGCCTTCACTAAGCCTCCAGAACTCAGTACCCGATCAACTCCGATCTCCCGTAACTCACTAAGTGCAATTGAGTGGTCAGCACATTCATCAAATGCGCGGTGGAACGTGAAAGGGAGAGGACCCGCCATTTGAACCATATCCTTTGTGACTTCGATATTTATTTCACCACATTCCTTTAATGCTCCAGACACTATACCATGAGCTCCCATAGTCTTAACTTCTTTGATAGAGTTAATCATTTCCTTCACTTCATGCTCATTAAAATTGAAATCACCTCCACGAGCTCTTATGAGTACAAAAACGGGTATCTCCACATTTAAAATAACTGACCTCACAAGATCATTATCAGGAGTCACTCCACCAACTGATAGATTTTCACATAACTCTATCCTGTCAGCACCACATTCATAAGCGACCCTCGCGTCCTTGAATGACGTACAACACACCTCTAATTTTCTACTCACTCTGATAGGAAAAATTTTATTTCTTCGTCTCGATCTCCTTTGACATTGAATGATTTACTCCAGTCCTTGCTATTTTTTATTACAGTCCTCAGCTCATAATTCGTTCCTTTTTTAAGAGACAATTCAAGCATATCATTCGTATCATTCGCAGAATCACGTGTCCTTCCTGATGCAACCTTATTTCCGTTCACCCATACTTCCACGTCAGCAGCCACTCGTTCACCGCCCGGCTTATCAAAAATCTGAATAAAGACTCTACGACCTACATTTCCGGTATAATTATCAGTCACATTTTCTGCAAAGATATAATCTATTCCAAGGTTCCAAATTAAAGGAAAATTTGTTTTTGTTCGCTTCCAACTTGCCGCATAAATGGCATGCTTAGGATCTTCTTTTATTGCTTTCGAAGCGCTACCTTTGAACCAAGCATTACCTAAACCGGCAGCGCTATACTCACAAGCGCCCGTGAACTGCCAAGAATTACCGTCCCAAACTTCAACCCAACTGTGGTTGCCTCTTTTATTTGCCCACATAGGAGTTCCAACGAAACGGGAAGGTACTCCGACCGAGCGGCAAGCATCTATCAGAAGCACTGAGAGTCCAGTGCACGAAGCGAATCCCGCATCTATTGATTCATAAGGACTCTGATCAGGTTTGGGTCTTTTCCGTGCATGGTATCTAACGTTAATTATTTTCCAGATCTCTTTATTTAGTATCTGAGCTGCTTCCTCGAGAGTCTTTGATCCCTTCACGAGCGGAGAAAAACGAGTATGGAAATCTTTTCTCCAACGGTCCCGCCTCTCATTAATGCTCGCATATGGGAGCACGTCATTAAAGAAAATCTCTTTAGGAACCAACTTTGCCCAATCTGATTCGGATCGCGCCTTATACGCATAATTTACATTCTCAATAAGATAATCTGCACTCAGAGTCTTGAGATCTCTTTCGGGCATGTGCTGAATCAAAAAAGCTAGACCCTCAGCCCTTTCATTACTTATACGTGCAATGGCCTTTCGCAATTCTGTAGCATTTGCGCCTGCTTTCTTCAACGGCTCAACTAGTGCTGATGATTGTTTGGGAGAAAGTTTTTTGCCTCCGATTTTTTCGATGCCAAAGCAAAGATTTAAAAACCCCAACAAAATAGCATAAAAGATCCAAATAAATTTCATTATCAATTTACACAATGAATAATCGATCAGTTCTCGTCAACTGGACCTTTTAGTTTTTGAGTCTCGGGATTTTTCTTTTCTGATGTATCTAAAGAGCAGTCATCTGTACACCCCATAAAACGACTCAAAAAGTAGCGGTTCCTACTAATTAATTTGTATATTCTATCTGAAATAATGATCATTCCAGGGAACCACATGAAGAGAGAAAGAGGAATCAGTAGTGGTATCCTGAATCCAAGGAACCGGATCGCTCTAGCGCCCCGGTGAACAGCTTTCTTATGAGTGACACAGTGAATTGCTTGATTTAAATCGGTTTCATCTATATGAACCCCTAAACAGAGCTGATGAAAAGTTTTCGAAGGAACAAAATCTACCTTATTGAACCAATCCATTCTGGCCAAGGCCCTGACTTGAAATTGACAGAAAGGACAATCGCTATCGTAAAATAGAATGTGTCTAGAATCCGACACTAAGAATCTCTATATCCTAATCACGCTCAGGTCAAAAATCAAAGAACCTTCGAGATGAATAATTCAAAGAGTAGACAATTAAAGTTCTTCGAATGGGCACTAAGATCAACTTGTGCTGTCATGTTCATTGGTCATTCATGGGTTTGCTTTAACGGACAAATGCCTCTGAGGGCTCTTTTATGGGACGAAAACCTAATGTCGGGTATCATTACAAGACTCAGCGGACAGGATTGGAACTGGTGGGTCACTTCACTCGATGTTGATGACAAGATCAGTCATTGTGTAATGGTCCAGGGTTTCATTTTTCTATTTTTTGCTGCCCTGACCTTGATACCAATCCGCAAAAAATCATACAGATACATTTATTTCATCAGCTTCATTAATTTAGTTTTTCTCGCTTTCCTCAAGTACTTGGACAACCGGATCGGAATCGGAAATCTGCTTGAACATGCAGCTCAATTCACTTGTCCTTTGATCCTTTTTCTTTTCACTGCCAAAAACGATCTAAACAAATCTACCGAACTGTTAGCCAAAGTCAGCGTTGCATTAACTTTTATATTTCATGGATTGTTCGCAATTAATTTCGGACACGATTGGGCTTGGCTCAATCATTCAAGGCCAGGACACTTCACTGAGATGGTCATGATCTGCCTTGGAATTCATGAAGAATCATCCGCGAACCAAATTTTATTTGTTGCCGGAATCTTGGATTTCTTGGCAGCGGTATTAATTTTCACAAAAGGAAAGCTCATTAAAGTGAGTCTACTTTATATGATTTTGTGGGGACTTTTGACTGCAATTGCCCGTCCATGGGCTCACTTTAATACATCATCAATAATGGAAAGTCTTAACAGTTGGATTCCTGAAATGCTTTTCAGAGCACCTCATTTTGCTCTTCCATTGTGCCTATTACTTGCACTCAAGCTAAAATACGCCAATGATGCTGACCCGATTCCAAAATAAGCCCATGAAAATACCCCTAATCTTCATTCTATTTATTAGTTTAACAGTTAATCTATTTGCCAAGACCGACAAATATAGAGTCATTTGGAATTCGTCTCCAGAGTCTTGTGCAACAATAGGTTGGTGCAAAATTGATGGTTTAGGAGCAAAGGTTCACTACGGGGAAGCGGAAATTGTGAATCAAGAAAATATTTATCCACTTCAAAAAGAAGTGGATCGAAAAACATTTCATCTAGACCTGAAGAGTCGATTCGCTCGATTAGAAGGGCTCAAGCCTGACACCGTCTATGCATTCATTATAAAAGATAGCAATTCAGAAAGTAAGAAATTTACGTTTAAAACAGCTATTGGCGATCCGGGGAAATTCTCCTTCGTGGCTGGTGGAGACAGTCGCAACAATAGAGAAGCAAGAAAGAATGCCAACAGAGCAGTTTCTAAGATTCGACCCATGTTCGTATGTTTTGGAGGAGATATGATATCAACTCCAACGACAAAAAATTGGTCTCAGTGGCTCGATGACTGGCAATTAACGACGGGAAAAGATGGTAGAATGGTTCCTATTATCGCTGCTCGCGGAAATCACGAAGGAGCATGGGACGTTCACCGCTTATTCGATACTCCAAGACCAGAAGATTATTATGCTTTAGATTTTGGAAAAAAATTTATGCGCGTCTATACATTGAATAGTTGCATTGTTCGTGCAGGAGCGCAGGGAGAATGGATCACTAAAGATCTCTCTGAAAACAAAGATGTTAAGTGGAAAATAGCTCACTACCATCACCCTTTCAGACCACATCACAAAGGCAAAAAAGAACAAGATACGCAGTACAAGGCATGGGCAAATAATTTTTATAAATATGGCATGAACTTGGTCATCGAATGTGACAGTCACGTCGTGAAAAGAACTTGGCCGGTTCGCCCGTCCAATGATCCTGGAAATGATCAGGGATTTATTCGAGATGACAAGAACGGGATCACTTTCATTGGAGAAGGTTGCTGGGGAGCTCCACTACGAAGCAATGACGATGACAAGAAATGGACACGAGCTTCTGCAAGCTTCAATCAGGTTAATTGGATTTGCGTCACGCCAGAGAAACTCTTTGTAAGAAGCGTTAAGGTGGATAATATCGCTAAAGCAAAATCAATTGATCCTACCAAGCCCTTCGAATTACCTGAAGGAATGGAAACATGGAAACCTGAGACTGGAGAAGTTGTAGATGTTTTCCCAAGAAAAAAATCAAAGCCTGAAAAGCCTTAGACCTCAGCTAAGGACTTTTCAATATATTCCCGGCTCTTAATAATAGCTTTAGATATCTCTTCTAGTGACGGAAGTATCGGTATTCCCCGAGGCATAGGATGCATAAAAATTTCACAATATCCACTGTATTTTATATCCTTGAGGGCTCGTAAAATTGGTTTGTAATCAAGGCCCCCACCGAATCCAGGCATCTGTTGCATCTCGATCTCTTTGGAAGCCTTTTTGTACATTCCGTCAGAGTGCTCCTGAAAATACATGAACGGGATATTATCATTACCAAGATCCCGAATGATTGTGGGAATCTTTTCCTGGAACCGATGCAAGTGATGAGGGGCGAGAGCAACGCCCAAATTCTTAGACTGGTTCAATTCTGCAAAATAACGTAACGAATCGGGATGATACAAAAACTGACGGCTATGATTCTCAACGGCTATGATCATTCCTAGTTCCTCTGCAACTGCAATATGAGGTTTCATTTTTTCGAGGAACTTCTGAACTACCTTCTTCGCTTCTTTTCCTTTCACTTCTGATGGGCCTGTTGTACCGCAAACAACGATCTCAGCATCAAAATTTTTATGAACCTTTCTCATCTCTTCAATGAGGCCAAAAGGACCGAGAGGGTAACGTGTAAATACCGCAGCTTTGACTCCATTTTCCGATAATAATTTCTTGGCAACTGAGTGACCCATTTCATCTATTTGCTCTCTCTGATTTCCATGAACTTTGCACCACACGTCAATGGCTTCAGAACCTGTCAGAGAAACTTGGGGTAAAATAGATTCGAGCGGCATGTAACCATACATGGCTGATGAAAGTATGTAACGGAGCCGAAACTTATCTGATCCCGCAATGACCGGGGAACTGGCAGCGACACTTCCAGCTAATGATCCTATCGATCTTATGGCATTTCTACGATCCATCATTCAAATAACTATATCACCTATACAATCTTCTCTCTCTCATCAATGAGCATCTTTATCCAGTGACCAAGATAATGCCCGTTATCATGAAATGTTCTTCCGGAAACAAGGTTCTCATCCACTACACATGGCTCATCCACAAAGATTCCACCGCACACCTCAAGATCAAACTGACATTTTGGAACCGTAGCCATTCTCCTGCCGCGGACCCTATCAGCACGGGCAGGTATCTCAACACCATGACAGACACTGGCAATGGGCTTGTTATGATCAAAGAACCACTGAGTTATTCTTATCAGGTCGGGATTATCTCTTATATATTCAGGGGCACGGCCTCCACTAAAGAAAATACCAAGATATTCTTCAGGATTAATCTCATCAAACGCTGCATCTGCCTGTATTGTGTATCCTTCCCATTCCTTAGTAATGGTCCATCCCGGTTTCACTTCATGCATCACCATCTGATATAACTTTTTCTCTGGACCTGCGACTACGGGAACAAAATTATCCTCCTGAAGGCGGTAAAAAGGATACATTGTGTCCAGCGTCTCACTGGCATCACCCACAATAATTAATACTTTTGACTCAGACATATACTATATTTAAAGCTCCCATGGGCCCAAGAAACAATACTAAACCTTAAAACTAAGAAATCCGTTTGAATGTTCCCATCGTAAGGTTGATTGAAAGAGAGTCGGATAAATGAAAGAAGATACAGATCTCAGAGAAGACTTCCCAATCCTTAGCCAAGAAGTTCACGGCAAGCCATTAATTTACCTCGATAATGCCGCCACGACCCAAAAACCACAGGCGGTCATAGACCGTCTATCTAATTTCTTGTCTAAGGAGAACGCCAATATCCATCGAGGCGTTCACTATCTCAGTATGAATGCTACCACATTATACGATGAAGCAAGGTCAAGCGTAGCAAACTTCATTAATGCAGAAAGTGACGAGGAAATTATTTTCGTTCGTGGTGCAACCGAAGCAATTAATCTTGTCGCAAGGAGCTTCTGCAACGAGAAGCTTGAACCAGGTGATGAAATTTTAATAACAGAAATGGAACACCATGCTAACATCGTACCTTGGCAGTTAGTGGCCGGTGAAAATGGAGCTCGGGTCATCCCAGCACCAATCACAGACGAAGGCGAAATGGATCTTGACCAATTCGAATCATTACTGAATGAACGTACCAAGCTAGTGGCATTCGTGCACGTATCGAATGCATTGGGAACCATTAATCCGGCCAAGAAAATGGTCGACTTGGCCCATCAAAAAGGCATACCTGTTCTCCTCGATGGGGCCCAGGCCGTAGCTCATCAGAAAGTCGATGTGCAGGATCTAGGGTGTGATTTTTATGTTTTTTCGTCCCACAAAATATTTGGACCCGATGGTGTGGGGGTTTTATATGGACGCAAAGAACTCCTCAATAAAATGACTCCTTATCAGGGAGGAGGAGACATGATAGAGATAGTTAGCTTTGATGGGACCACTTTCCGCCCTTCTCCAGAAAGGTTCGAAGCGGGGACCCCAAACATTAGTGGGGCAATAGGGCTCAAAGCAGCAATTGATTACGTTAACGATATTGGCTGGGAGACCATTCATGAAAAAGAATCTCTTCTCAAAGATCATGCCCATGAATCATTAGAAAAAAACCCCTCAATAAAACTGGTTGGGACTGCAGAAAATAAAGTGCCTGTAGTCTCCTTTACGATTGATTCGGCTCATCCTCATGACATTGCTACTATACTAGATACGAAAGGCATAGCTGTTCGTGCAGGCCATCACTGTACTCAACCCCTGATGAAAAGATTAGGGCTAAGTGCAACTACACGTGCCTCTTTGAGTTTTTATAATACGATTGATGAAATTAATCAATTAACTGAAGCGCTCAAAGAAATCAGCGCATTATTTGAATCCTAAGCAATTATAACTGAATGGAAGATTTGAGTGACCTTTACCAAGAAATTATTCTTAGTCACAATAAACGCCCAAGGAACGGCGAACCTCTGATCCCATGCACTCATCAGGCAGATGGTTTCAACCCTTTGTGTGGCGATAAGCTAACGGTCTATGTAAGAAAACCTGACGATCTGGTAGATGAAATCTCCTGCGACACTGAAGGGTGCGCCATTTCGCGTGCCTCTGGATCAATCATGACAACACTGGTTCAGGGAAAAAAGATCAGTGAAATAGAAACACTCATTGAAGAGACCAAGGCCTTACTGACAGGCGATGAAGAACCGGAAATTGATCTGGTTCAACACGGGGACATGGCTGCACTGATAGGAGTTCGTAAATTTCCCGCGAGAATCAAATGCGCAACGTTAGCCTGGCACGCCCTCGAATCTGCACTCAAGGGCGAAGTAGATGCGACTACAGAATAGCCAAATCAAGATTATTTAATACGCCCAGTTGCCCAGAGAATACCATTACTGACAAGATCAAGATATTCTTTAGCCTGCATAGTTTCATTGTGATGGCCTATTGTAGTTCCAAATACTCTACCCTTACCATACTTGTTAACCCAAACACAATCATGGGTAGACTTACCATTATCAATTGAGCCCTTCGCCAGGACCGTGGCACTTGGCCAGGTTTTCTTAATGTGATAAAGCTCTCCCTTCGGAGTGACCCACTTCTTAGGAAATCCTTTCATGACCGGATGGTCTGGCTTTACGTTAGTTATCGTGATCGGGGCATGCTTCCCATGACGAGGCGAAGTGACTCCAAGCATTGCAGGCCAGTGCTTTGTTTCACCAGGTATTTTCCAATGATATGAATGCATTGAGCAATGAATAGCTACTGCAGGCTTTCCAGATTCATGAATTTTTGCCAGCGAGTCGACGAACGAAGCATCTGTCTCATGAGCATGGCAAAGATTATAGACTACAATATCATAATCGTCGGCCCATCCTTTTTTACTGAGAGCTTCTTTCGTGCCTTTAGCGTCTTTGTGAATGACTCCCCATTTGACCGGAAATCTTTTACCAACTCCTTCAGTTAAGATCTTTTCCTGGCCCTTGTAATCATGGTATCCGCCTCCGGTAACGAGCAGCGCTTTGATGGGAGGAGCTGCTTTTTTTTCTTCGGCAAATGAAAACATTGCAGCTGATACAAAAGCCACTATAGGAAAAAGAAGGAGAGTTAGTGCACGAGTCATTTTTTAAATAGGTGTTATTTATTATTGAAATGCTTGGCCAAAAAAAAGCTAACCACCATCAAAAACTAAAAAAAATAGGTTCACTTTAATGAATTCAATTACTGAATTGACCAGAATTGAGCCCCGGATCACCTAAATTACATAGCATTCCCTCTGACAATCCCATTGCACAACCAAAAGGTCCAGAAATGATCGATCCCGCCAGAATTGACCCCTCTTCAATGACCAGCGAAGCAAATCCTGAATCGACCCACTCATAGAGGTCCGGGTGAGCGGCGCAAATATCTTCTTGCAGGGCTTGTGGAAAAACAGAGAGTCCTGAAAAATAATGGTGCCCGTTACGTTCAACGTGCTGAATGCCCAGTGAGGCCATTACGGCAAGGTCATTGAGTAGCGCCACTGGACCAACATTCGCCAAGTCCTCACCACTCAGAATCCATGGACCCGTTCCTTCTCGTCGCAAATATTCGAGGAGACAGGCATTGGCAATTCCTTTGAATACCCCTTTACAATTTTTGTGACTCGTTCCGCGATAGCCTAGCTCGAGGGCCTTGCGTAGCGAGTCCAATTCACCATCCGATTCATCGATAATCATTGAGGGTCCAGATTCCCAGGATTCTATTTCCTGACTAACTGACTCGTGCAAAGCAAAGTCTCTATGAATGGGTTGCTCTACAAAAAGCAGATGCGAATCACTAAGGAAATTCTCTAAGATCGGATCTTCGATAAATCGTTCCCAATGTTCCCGGAAAGCCATGACGTTTGGATACTGCTCATTACCGTCCAAAGTGAATTGAAATTCCGGGACCAATTGCTGAAGCATTTTAGCTATTTGTCTTAATCTCGGAAGGTCAGATTCCAGATTGCCCGACAATTTTACCTTAAAGTGTGTGAGGCCGTAGTAACGGATAGCATCATCTAGAGCCTGAGGTAATCCATCATCGCACAGCTCTTCTTTCTCGATCTCATTTTTGGTAAGAGCATCTCCAAGACCAATAGTGTGGCGCGCAATGAGAGATTTTTTAGGTTCCTTTGGCAACCACTCCACAGGATCAGATCCTCTCAGCTCTGGATGAATGGAATCCAATTTAATACCGAGTTGATTATTTCTAAGAGCCTCAGAAAAAGTGCATCCTGAACCCCGGCAAAAAGCGTCAATGACTGCTCTCTCTACTAGCGAAGTTCCTAAGTGAGCAAGGAGAGGAGGGATTTTTTCAGTATTGGCCCAACTTTTCTGGCAATCGTAAATCTTTTGCCATAAGGCAAAAACCGATTCGGATTCTTGATTTAACCCAAAAGAAACTGCCTGCTCCAATGCCTGGTGCATTTGGGGCAAATCCTCTTCAAATCGTGTTGATGGATTTTTGGTGAACCACTTAGGGGGCAATCCCTCTGAGGCAATTCCATCAATCTTTTCCCCATTCAAGTCCACATTAACACAAAGAAAAACATGTGGAAGCTCAGTCATGGCAGCGATTCCATAACGGAACGGGAACCGCGTTTTCATCGGACGGGTACGAAACTCGAAATTCTCTATGGTAATTGACATCTTTCAAATAATCATGCGACTCAAATAGAGAATCGACAAGTTACTCATGTTCGTTTGAAATAAAAGATTATCAGACAGTATGCCGAGCGACAAACAGCAAAAACACAGAACCATGGCTTTTACCTTGGTTGCAATATTTTTAATTGCATTAATCATGGGCCCAGGACCTGGATCATTGATGATCAATTCGCCCGGATCAGAGCCTAAATTTTGGTTTGGCATGCCGGCCTTGTATGTCTGGGCCGTTCTTTGGTTCTTTGTCGAGGCGGCAGTGATTATCGTCGCTGCACGTTTTTTATGGAGAAAGGGGCAAGACAATGAGTGATCTGATCATTTTACTATCTAGTACTGATCTTGGGCACACTCCGAAAATTGTCCTGGTCATCTATTTATTAATCCTACTCGGACTGGGCATTTTCGGGTACCTGAAAAGCAAAGGCACTGAGGAGGACTATTATCTTGCAGGACGGGGCCAGGGACTGCTGGTCACCTCACTAACGATCATGGCCACTTTCTTCTCGGGCGTTGCCCTACTTGGTTTTCCGGGCCTAGTCTACGAGAATGGCATTTCCTCAATGTTCCTTGCACTGAATTTACCAGTCGCTGGAGCAGCCGTCTATTTACTCGGGAACGGAATACGAAAACTCGGTCAAGCAAGGGGCTATGTGACTCCTGGAGACATGATTGCAGGATATTATGGTGGAACTGGAATCCGTTTCGTGGTGGCAGTACTGGGTATACTCTATGTCCTTCCATACATCATCATTCAGATCAAAGCCGGCGGAATGCTCGCTCAACAACTGTTCGGTGAGAACATGTTTGACTTTGGAGCAGCTGCTCTCTCTCTAGTCACCCTCATTTACGTGCTGGTCGGCGGAATGCGTTCCGTTGCATGGACTGATGTACTGCAAGGTCTTCTACTACTGTCCGGCGCTTTACTTGCCGGTGCTGCAGTAGTTGTAAGTTTAGGAGGGATCGAACCTTTCTTTAGTAAGGTCGCTGAACTTGACCCTAAGCAACTCACAATGCATGACCCAACAGAATCCAAGTGGAACCCATGGTGGATCCTCACTTTCTGCTTATTTGGCTCACTGGCAAGCATCGTTCAACCAGCACAATGGATGCGTTTTTACGCAGCCAAATCCTCTAAAACTCTTCGTCAAAGTGCTGTGATTTTTGCCGTCGTTTTACCGGCATGCTTCCTTTTCGGCGTGATGCTCGTTGGTTTGGTAGGTAGGGCCGTGCATCCACCCATTGATCCCAACCTGCCACTGATCGCGGAGAACTTGCCTAAAGGACTCAATAAACCAGATCAGATAGCTGTATTTATGCTAAGCGAACAATTACCCGCAATGCTTGGAGGCCTTGGAGTCATCTTGATATCAATTATCATGGTCGCGATCATGGCCGCCTCTATGAGCACTGCTGACAGTAATCTCCATGCCCTAGGAGGAGTCATTACGAGAGATTTTTACGATCGAATTAATCCAAATGCCACTGAAAAACAACGTGCCTGGGTTGGCCGGTTCGTAATTATAATCACAACAGCAATAGCTCTTGGCATTGTTTCTCTTGGAGAAAATACTGACTTTGGAAAGGGTCTTCTGCAAACCATTGCCGAATTCTTTTTTCTCGCCATGGCCTTCTCCTGTCAGTTAGTTCCAGCGGCAATTGACATCCTTTACATACGTAAAGGGACTCGGACCGGAGCCATTGCCGGCATGTGTACAGGAGGCGCAGTCGTTCTGGCGACTTATCTTTTCTCTTCTGATGAAGGAATTCAACACATTAAGCGTCTCATCGATCTTGGTTGCTTGGCAGTGATATTTAATGTGATAGTCTTTATCATTGTTAGCATTCAGACTCCAAGAGTTAAACCATCCCATATCGAGAGTTTTGAACGTGACCTTTCCTGAATAATTTATCCCATGAGTGAACCAAGAATCCTAACTACAACTGTCGGATCATATCCCGTGCCTCAATGGCTATCGGCCCTACCCTCAGAGCAGGCCGTCATTGATGCGACACGAGTCATTTTTGATACGCAACGTTCCTCAGGCATCGATTTACCAACTGATGGTGAACTTTACCGTTTCGATGTGAATCATCCGGACACTAACGGAATGATTGAATATTTTCTAAAGCCAATGGGAGGATGTGATAGCGCCATAGGTCGTACTGACACTGAGGCTTTCCGAGAAAAACAGGAGATGGGATTTCGGGCCAAGCCGGCAGCAGTGGTACGATCGGCTCTGAATAGCGGTTCACTTAACCTGATTGAGGATTGTGCCCGAGCAGGATCTGTATCTAGTGGAGATTTTAAATTTACAGTGACTAGCCCCTACATGCTTTCGAGAACTCTTCTGGACAATCACTACGAAGACTTTGATGCCCTGACACTGGCAATCGCAGACGTATTAGCAGAGCAAGTCAAAGACTGTCCCTGTGAATGCCTTCAGGTCGATGAAGCTAATGTACCAGGAAGCCCCGAACATGGACCACTCGCAGCCGCAGCAATTAACAAGGTCCTCGACGCATTTAACGGCAAGACCGCTGTGCATTTCTGCTTCGGAAATTACGGCGGACAGACAATACAGTCAGGTAAGTGGAAACCCTTAATCGATTTTCTTAATTCTCTTAACTGTGATCATCTGGTCCTCGAACTTGCTCATCGGCCCGATGATGATCTTGAAGCTTTGAAGGAGATTAAACCTGAAATCGGTATTGGGATCGGCGTCGTCGATATTAAGGTTAATCATGTAGAAACTGCCGAAGAAATTGCACAATCAATCGAAAAGGCTGAAAATGCCCTCGGTCAGGGACGGGTAAAATACATTCATCCTGACTGTGGTTTTTGGATGCTTAAGAGAAGTATCGCTGATAGAAAAATTGCTGCACTTGCCAAGGGCCGAGATCTTTATTTAGGGATATAAGGACCTCCCACTTAATCACAAATACCATTTCTCCCCTCAATAGAAGAGAAAGGACTGCGAAGACTGGACGATGGTCCAGTTCATGTTATCCTGCGCTCGCTCATGGATATTATTAACAAAACCAATAAGCCGCTAAGGATTCCACTGCCCGGCGGGAAGAAGCTATTTTTGGGACCCGGAAAAACTGGCCAAGTGAACGCGAAAGCGTTACAGCATCCCCCATTGGCAAAGCTTGTCGAAGCCGGTGATGTTGAGTCGGGCGGCACAACGGCGGCTCGTCAGGGAGGTGGAACTGACAAGGGAGGGCACTCTACTGGTCTCCGCCATGGAACAACTGGTGCCATGCGTCAATCCGGTGACCGGTGATCAAAAAAGAGGCGCGCTCCGGCCACTCTCTTTGAACTGCTCAAGCTTTTCTTTTAATTCCTTAACAATTTCTGGATTTTTATAATACAGATTTTCGCTCTCTCCGGGATCACTGTTAAGGTTATATAGTTGACCAGGGGCCTGAGGCACCTTCTCTGGAACGATGTACTTTTTCATTCCCCAACGACCGGCACGAGTATAGTTATTTCCACCGGACCCTTTGTGATCAAGGTACTTCCAAGGACCACGCCGAATGGCCAATGCTAGACTAATCGTCTGATGCAATGTGTATTTACGGATCTGTTTACCCTGATCCTCTGACAGTAAAGCGGGGAGCATGTTTACACTGTCCTCACCGGCCTTCTCGGGAATCTTCGCACCGGTAATAGCTGCACAAGTTGCCATTAGATCAGTGAGGCAAAGGGTCTGGGCACTTGTCGAACCGGGCTTAATCTTACCGGGCCAGCGAGCAATGAAGGGGACTCTATGACCTCCTTCCCAATTATCTCTTTTGACGCCTCTCCAAGGCCTGGCACCGTCATGCTCGTGATCATTACGCATCGATAAGACAGTCGGAACCTCTGGACCGTTATCACTCGAAAAAATGACTAGAGTATTATCAGTAAGTCCGTGCTTATCTAGGGCCTCGAGAAGTTCACCAACTATATAATCGAGCTCAAAAATGAAATCACCATGCGGTCCGGCCTTGGTTTTTCCTTTGAATTGATCAGCAGGGAAAGAAGGTAAGTGAACGGCCTGAGTCGAGTGGAATAAAAAGAAAGGAGCCTTTTCCTTGGCCTTGGTATGTTGATCAAGAAATTCCAAGCTCTTATCAAGGAACTGCAAATCGATCTCCTCCATCTTATACCCTGGAGCAATCATTCCTGGTCGATTATCTTGCGAGTATGGATGCTTTGGAAGTGGGCCACGATCAATTATTTTCGTTGGAGGAACAGGAATACGGTCACCATCTATAAATGCATAGAGCCAGTCAGTAGTAGGACAGCAAACACTACCATAGAAAAAATCAAAGCCCCGGTGAATGGGCGCGTCTGGAATTACTCTTGAATAATCAATTCTTTTAACTGCCTCGAGCCCATTTTTATTAATTGGCTTCCCTCCCTTGTCATAGAAAGTCATACCAACGTGCCACTTTCCGAAAAGGGCAGTCTTATAACCACGTTCCTGAAGCATTCCCCCGATAGTCATCCTACCCTCCTCAATCATGCAAGGGCCACCTGCTCCTGTGAAAACTCCTCTCATTCCCGTTCGAAAAGCCATCCGACCAGTCAAAACAGAATATCGTGTCGGAGTGCATACCGTAGAAGGACTGTGCGCATCAGTGAACCGGATTCCATCAAGTGCCAACTGATCCAAGTGAGGAGTTGGCACTTTGGATTTTGGATTATAACACCCCACATCGCCATAACCCAAATCATCAGCAAGAATAAAAAGAATATTTGGCGGACCCTTCTCAGCAGATAATGTGAGCGATGAAAATGAAGCAATAAGAAATACGACTGTAGTCAGGAGTATTGAATGAGATATAATCAATAAACGATAAGATCTTTTCATTTGTACTTGCCAAAAATGAGCTGAAATCGCTTCTAAGGCAATACACAAACCTTTACAATGCACTAGTGAGACCAAATATCTCAATAGAAAGGCTCAGACCTTCACAACAAATGCTCTTCATTGGGTTCGTCACGTGCCTCTGGCTCGTTACCATCTCAGCTAGTGCTATCTCATGGCGTGACTGCGCGAATCAGGAAGAAGACTGGTACAAGACTCCCGAAGCACAGCGCATCGGAAACAACGTCCTCTTCTTTCAGTCGGATTTAGGTGGTTGGTACAAAAACGACGGGAGTATCCATCCCTCCGGAAATGCTGCGATCGATGTGCACAGCCAAGAGGATAGAATGAAGTACAAAGATTCACTCGAGCAGCTCAAGTATCCATGCACCTTAGATAATGACGCGACTTGGTCTGAAATGCGTTTTCTCGCCAAGGTCCATGCTGCGACGGGTCAGCAGAAGTACAGGGAAGGATTTTTGAAGGGACTTCACTACTTACTCAAAGCGCAGTATTCAAGCGGTGGCTGGCCGCAGTTCTATCCGCTCAGGCCAGGATACTCGAGCCGGATCACTTTCAACGATGGCGCTATGATCGGAGCCATTGCGCTCCTCGACGATGTCGTACATCGCCGACCGCCTTATGATCTCGCTGACGAGATACTCCAGAAGAAATGTCAGGCCGCGGTGATGAGGGGCCGGAAATGTATTCTCAAATGCCAGATTATAGTAAACGAAAAAAAGACTGCCTGGTGCCAGCAGCATGACCAGCAGACCCTTAAACCGGCTCAGGGCCGCATCTCCGAGAACCCGTCCCTGTCCGGAGCCGAGAGCGTAGGCGTTGTACGCTATCTCATGTCAATCGATAGCCCTTCGCCCGAAATTATGGCAGCGATCGCAGGCGCGGTAAAATGGTTCAATAAAGTTAAGATAACCGGGATCAGGGTCCTCAACTTCGAGGACAAGTCGCTCCCCGGGGGCGTGGACCGGAAAATTGTTGTGGATCCGGAGGCGCCACCGATCTGGGCACGCTACTATGAGATCGGAAGTGACCGGCCCATGTTCATCGAAAAGGGAGTCGCGAAATACAAACTCTCGGAACTGAGCCATACGAAGCGCATCGGCCACTTATGGATTGGAGGCCGCTGGCCAGAGAATCTTCTGAAGGTCGAATACCCTGCCTGGGTTGAGAAATACCAGGCCAAAGACTGAGGGTATGATAGGGCAGGAGCCGTGAGACTATTATCCAGCTTTCAGTAATAATAATGAGAGATTGAAATAATATTCCTTTACAGGTATATACTTATAGGAGAATATATAAAGATGAACTCTGATGAGTTGTGCCAAGTTTACCGCTGCCTTTGCGATAAGACCCGCTTAAGAATCCTCAATCTTTTAAGTGATGGAGATCTTTGCGTTTGCCATCTACAGGAAATATTGAAAGAGACTCAGGTCAAGGTGTCCAAGCATCTTGCGTACTTAAAGTCCCATGGTCTGGTCGAATCAGAGAGGCGAGCGAACTGGATGATTTACCGAATCACAAAAAAGGTAAATCCTATCCTCGAAAATAATCTTAAATGTTTACAGGATCTGACCAGTGAAGATCCCATTTTTAGGACTGACCTAAAGCATCTTGATCAGATGGACACATCGGCTGCCTGCTGTCCCACCACTAACTAATTTATCGTCCTATGCAAAAACCTACAGTACTTATCTTATGTACCGGAAACTCGTGCCGTAGCCATATGGCCGAAGGCATTCTGCGAAACGCGGGATCAGATCTCATTGAAGTAGCAAGCGCCGGATCCGATCCTTCAGGATACGTTCACCCCAAAGCTATAACAGCACTCGAAGAGATCGGGATTGATATATCAGCTCATACTTCGAAGCACATGAATGACTTTCTAGAACAGGAAATACACACGGTCATCACGGTCTGTGGTAATGCGGATCAGGCCTGCCCAACGTACCCCGGTCAGACTCAGCGTCATCATTGGGGATTTGAAGATCCGGCTCATGCTGAGGGCAGTGAAGATGAAATTATGGAGATTTTCAGAAAAGTGAGAGACGAAATTAAACTGGTCTTCGAAGCTTACGCGGCAGGGATACGGTCAGCACGTACAGAATAATTATTAACAGAAATCATAAATAAGTATGCCGAAGTGGTTTGCCAGCGAAGTCATTGGAACCTTTATCATGGTCTTCTTAGGACTAGGTATTGTTGCCGGTTCCGTGACCAGCGATGCAACGGAAGGAATTTTTCAAATCGCAGCGGTATGGGGACTGGGCCTGGCCTGCGCAATCTATTTAACGACCCATCACAGTGGAGCTCACTTCAATCCAGCCATTACGCTTGCGTTCGCATTCCAGGCAGACTTTCCAAAGCGCCGGATCCCAGGTTACTTTGTAGCCCAATTGCTTGGAGCATTCATTGCTGCATCGGCAGTTTTCTTTCTCTTTGAAAGCCAGATCAGCGCTTTCGAAGAATCAAGACACATCACCAGAGGAGAGCCAGAAAGTATCGCCACAGCAAGAATGTTTGGTGAATACTTCGCGAAACCAGTATCACACATGACTGCCATTTGTGCGGAATTTTTAGGTACACTCCTGTTAGCTCTTGTAATTTTCGGATTCACAGCCAAAGAAAATAAATCAGGCCCCGGCCCAATGACCCCAATCGCTATCGGCATGGCGCTAACAACACTGATATGCGTTTTTGCTCCACTAACACAAGCAGGATTCAATCCTGCAAGGGACCTTGCTCCTCGATTCTTTTCGGCCATTGCTGGTTGGGGAACGGTACCATTCTCCCATAATGGTATGGGCTGGCTCACAGTCTATGTCCTTGCGCCTTGCGGAGGCGCACTGACCGGAGCATGGATTGGAAATTTTCTCTTCTCCCGAACTCAAGAATAAAGTAATATTCGGTCATGAGAGCGTTTTTGATAATGGTCGTGTTCTTTATTCTGGGCACTTGCTACGCCGAAGAATCCAGAATCCGAACCTGGGAAGCTGTTAACGGAAAAAAAGTTGAAGCTGAATTTGTTTCTATTTTCGAGAAACAAGTCACTCTGAAGCTTGAATCAGGAAAAACTTTTAAAGTTCCATTAGATAAGCTTTCAAAATCAGATCAGGATTTCATCAATAACAAATCCTCCAAGAGTTCACTCAAAGAAAATATCATTAACCGCCGCATACATATTAGTGTTGAGGACAAGGGGACCGGAGTCTTTGAATATGGAGAAAACGGTATATTAAAAATTTATAAATTGGAAGAGGGCGGGAGCCTTGATCTAGATGAAACTCTCAGCTATGAAGTGGACGGCACAAAGACATTAGTCATTGATATTGATGATGATAGCTCACAAGGCTCTCTGGATTTTCTTTCAATCAATCCTAGCCAGGGCGGCCAAATCATAGTCTTTGATGAAGATGACGAAATTAGATTTACCGGAAAGATTGTTTTAATTGAAACCGGAGAAAAAGGAAAATTTACCGTAAAGGAAAAGTCTGCTCAGAAACCCACAATATTAGATATGCTGGCAATGATCGGCCAGCCTATTACCAAAAGT
>SHBV01000028.1 GCA_004211885.1 Verrucomicrobiaceae bacterium | reverse complement strand
ATAAAATCGACTCTCAAAATTAATGAAGACTGGAGACCACTATCATTCACCAAAATAGGCAAGATAGAAAATTCTGAAATTGTATTTGCTGGATACGGCCTAGAGGTTCCCGAAGGCAAAGACGAAAAAGGCAAAAAGCTTGAGCTTTACAGTTCCTACTTCCATCTAGACGTAAAAGACAAATGGGTAATGGTGTTCAGATACATGCCCGAAAATCTTTCAGAAGAACAGAGAAGGCGATTTTCAAGGTACTCCCACCCAAGGTACAAAACCATGATTGCTAGGCAAAAAGGAGCAAGGGGCATAATTATTGTGAGTGGGCCCAATGCTAAAGTGAAGAGCCAACTCATACCACTAGGCACTGACGCCTCAATGTCTGACTCCGGCATGGCCTGTATATCAATCACTGATAAAGTTGGGCAAGAAATTCTTAAATCCGCAAACGTTAAAGAGTCCCTCAAAGAAATTCAATCTTCACTCGACTCAGGAAAAATGAAGTCAGGGATTCCACTGAAAGGAATCCAGATAAATGCACAACTCAGTATTATCCAGGAAAAGCGAAAGGGCCGTAATGTGATAGGAGTAAT
This sequence comes from Verrucomicrobiaceae bacterium, assembly GCA_004211885.1. Taxonomy (GTDB): domain Bacteria; phylum Verrucomicrobiota; class Verrucomicrobiia; order Verrucomicrobiales; family DEV007; genus EC70. Next base: position 36,475 of record SHBV01000028.1, on the reverse strand, counting down.
TTCAGCAAAAGATCCTCACTCACCAGCAGTATTAATTGGAGCACACGTTGATCATCTTGGCCCAGAGATAGGCTCAGGATCAAGGGCAAGCGGAAAAGAGAAGTCCACAATTCATTATGGTGCAGATGATAATGCCTCAGGAACGGCCGGACTCATGGAGATTGCAGAATATTTGGCCGATTTAAATGACAAAGGAAAATTACCAATTAAACGCTCCGCAATCTTTGCCGCATGGTCAGGCGAAGAACTTGGTCTGCTTGGTTCCTCACATTACGTACGAGCAAACGCCAAAATGTTTTTTGCAGATGAGGATGCCAAATTGGACAAGCTATTTGCAGCTGCCTTAAACATGGACATGATTGGACGCTTTGAAAACAAATTGGTACTCCAAGGCGTTGGCTCAAGTTCTAGGTGGCCTGCTGAAATCGAAAAAAGGAATGCCCCAATAGGCCTTCCAATCACGACTCAAACTGATTCCTACTTAGCAACTGATGCGACTAGCTTTTATCTGAGAGGAATACCTATCCTTAATGCTTTCACGGGTGCACATGAAGATTATCATACGCCACTAGATACTGTGGATAAGATCAATTTCGAGGGAGCATCTAAAATTACAAAGTTCATGGCACTACTTACTAGGGGTCTAATAACGTCTGCTGACAGGCCAGATTATGTGGCAATGGCAAAGCCAGAAGAAAAAGGCACTCGAGGAGGAATGCGAACGTATCTTGGCACAATCCCCGATTACTCTCAAGGAGACGTAGTCGGAGTTAAATTGAGCGGAGTGACTAAGGGAGCTCCTGCAGACAAAGCGGGCATCAAAGGCGGTGATATCATCGTGTCACTTTCAGGCAAAGAGCTTAAAAATATTTATGACTATACTTACGTCCTTGGAGCATTAAAAGTTGGCACTGAAACAGAAATCAAAGTCAAACGTAAAGGAAAAGTCATCTCGCTCAAGATCGTACCAGGTTCTCGAGATTAATCATTTTCCCTCTCAGCTTAGAATCACGGAAAACTGTCTCACTTGAACCCGTCTAAATCAGAACACAAAGAACACGGCAATAAGGGCGGTTGCCCACTTTCGGGGCAAATTGCTCATAGGTGGGACCTTGAAGTTTCAAGCAAAGATTTATGCCCTGAAAAGCATGATGAAAAAGATATCACCACTTCAGCCCGTGAAGCATGGAGAAACTCAGTGAGGTGCATCGGCCGATTGCACTGGAAATCACTCAAAGTTAATGATGCCCAGTCAATCGACAAAAGTGATGAGATTTTTGAAGCTCTATTAAAACACATTGATACGGCAACTAATGAAGGTGCCATCAGACCAACTATAACAGTCTTCAAGCCCTGGGACGATAGTAGTAACGAAATTAGAATCTGGAACCATCAGTTAATTCGATATGCGGGACACGTTGCAGAGGACGGGACAGTGATAGGTGATCCAATGAGTAAGGAAATCACAAGAGTCGCTAAGTTGCTAGGTTGGAAACCAAATTCAAGTCCGAGCCGGTTCGATGTTCTGCCACTTATATTACAGTGTGGAGAGGATCTAAAATATTATCCCATTCCAGACAAGCACATTGCTGAGGTTGTGATAAGACATCCAAAATATGATTGGTTAGAGGGTCTCGGCCTTAAATGGTACGGAGTACCTATAATATCAGATATGATATTTGCTACAGGCTCAAAGAACTACCCATGTGCCCCTTTCAATGGATGGTATATGGGCACTGAAATTGGAGCACGGGACCTCGGAGATGAGGATCGTTACAATCAACTCCCAGTAATTGCAAATCGACTCGGTATGGACATGACAGTCGAAGCTAGCCTTTGGAAAGATCATGCACTTCTAATATTGAACGAAGCTGTTTTGTGGTCATTCAATGAGGATGGCATTAGAATCGTAGACCATCACACTGCGTCTAAGGAATTTTCTACTTTCTGTAATAACGAGGAAAAAAAATCACGTATTCCAAACGCTGATTGGTCATGGATTGTGCCTCCAATGTCTTCATCTGCAACGTCTGCGTTCCATAGCTATTACGAGCTAAATCCTGAGTTCCCAAATTATCTACTCCAACAGCACCCATGGCACACAGAGCGCGGAAAAGCTTTAATCAGTAAACATGCAAACTGTTAATTGACCTGAGCCTTTCATGGCTTTGTAGCTACCTTCCATTTTTTATTTCGCTTCAAACCATAGTAAGGATAGAAGTCCCATGGAGCTGGAAGCCCCAAAGCCCTTGGGTCTTTGGTTTGAATTAACTTCTCTCTTAGCTGGTCACTAAGTTTTTTCTGAATCTCCGCGTACCCTGGATTATTAGCAAGATTCACAACCTGTTCTGGATCCTTTTCGATATGGTACAGTTCCTCAGATGGTCGCTTTGCAAATGCAAGATCGTAAAAACGCTTAAATCCCGACTTATCTTTATTTTCCATCAACAAAGTTTTAGTGGGCGAGGAATCGACCTCGCCGAAAGGAATGTAGCGGGCACAAAATTCGCGGTTCGGGTCACCAGCGGGCCATCTTTCAGGTTCATGATTTAGAATGTATAAATAGTCTTTTGTCCTAATTGCCCGGCAAGGGTAGCCCTTCCCGCCCTTGCGACATCCATCATGTCGCTCCATCGCAATGAAGGCAGCAGAATGATTGGGTCGAGATTTGTTCTGAATGACGTCCTGTAGGCTAGATGCAGTCATCATGTCAGGAACCTCTAACCCAGCCACACCAAGAAAAGTCGGCGCAAGAGAGCTTAAGTTCACGGGGCCGTGAAAGGCACGGCCAGAATCCTTAATGCCCTTGGGCCAACGGATGGCAAGGGGAACGCGCGACCCGTCATCATGTAGGCTCGCCTTGGACCGAGGGAAAGGCATACCATGATCACTGGTCACAACCACGATGGTATTGTTCAACTTGCCCGCTTTTTCCAAGGACTTCAAAGCTCGGGAAACCATGTTGTCAAAATGCTCAATCTCGACGAAGTAGTCGAGAATATCATTCCTCACCACAGGATGGTCTGGGAAAATCTTAGGCACTATCACCTTTGCAGGATCTTTTCCACTCCGTTTGCCCGCACCCAAATCAAAACCACGGTGAGGCTCGCTTGTTCCCAACCAGAAGCAAAACGGTTGAGTCTCCTTCACCTGGCTAAGAAATTCATCAAAGTTCGCCGCATAGTCAGTGTTACTCATGGACTTGAAAGGCGGTTTCAATTTACGATTGCCAAATTGTTGACCCGCAGGATTAGTTTCTCGCCCTCCAGCCGCGAGCCTTCCCGGACTCCAACCCTTACCAGTAAAGCCGATAGCATAACCAGCATTTTCGAGAACTTCAGTATATGTTTTAAACTTCTTTGGCAGAGTACTATGAATATTACCTGCTTCCTCTAGCCTCCAAATATGCTGACCAGTAAGTAAAGCACTTCGAGAGGGTCCACATGTAGGAGCATCACAAAAGGCATGAGTAAAACGAATCCCCTCACGAGCGACTCTATCGAAAGCCGGAGTCTGCACAACGGGGTCTCCATTGGCTCCAGTGTGGGCGTAGCTCTGATCATCCGAAATACATAAGAGAATGTTGGGACGGTTGGCGCACAATGTATCGGAAAAAATCGTAAGAATAATTGATAGACTCACCAGAATCGAAACCCGGCGATATTGAATGGGGAATTTGTGCCTCATATATATAATTAGTTGTTACCTTAAGATAAGATATAGGATATATTTTGATACAAATCTCTTTGAAAAGAAGATTGGAGAAATAATCTTAAATCCTATAAAGGAGGAATATTTTAACTTATTAGAATGAAAAAGAGTTGAGTGGGTTCATATTTGTTAGTTTTCATCTAAACTCTGAGTTGCCTCCTAAGCGCCAGTTTCTTGACCTTGTTTGACATCGTTATAGACTCACTTATTCTCTTAGTCCTTATCATTTAATGTCTCAATGCTAATAGGGTATTACCTTCATGATCTGAGCCCCTTCCTTGTCCGATTCAGTGAATCGATCGGTATCAGATGGTATGGATTAGCCTATGTAGCAGCTTTCATAGCGGCATACTTTCTTCTCAAACGCTTTGTCCGGCTCGGATATTCCGAGCTTCAACAATCACAACTTCAAGACTTCATCACCTACGGAGCTCTTAGCACTATGGCAGGTGGGAGGCTCGGATACATGTTCCTTTATAACTTTGAGGAATTTATCAGTCGCCCTCAAATATTTTTTTATTTTCTCGAAGGGGGTATGGCAAGTCATGGAGGAATTGCCGGATTGGTCCTTTTTACCTTTATTTACTCAAGAAAATACAAGGTCGGGTGGCGAGGAATAGGCGATAACCTTTGCACCGTTGCTCCACTTGGGCTCTGCTTCGGTAGGTTCGCCAATTTTATTAATGGAGAACTCTATGGCCGAAAATCAAATGTTCCCTGGGCAGTTCAGTTTCCTGAAGAAATTCGCGAATCTGATTTCGTGTCACCTGAGGGTTTGAGCCGAACAGATCTCAGCAATGCTCTAGGACCTTCAAATTTTACAGAATTTTCAGATAAATCTCTTTTCGAACAAGATACATTTGTCATTGATACGGCACGAGAAAACGAAGAAGTGCAGGACGTTCTTCGTGAATATCTGAATGCCAGGCATCCTTCACAAATCTATCAGGCATTGCTTGAAGGATTAGCTCTATTTGTTATTCTTTACTTCATTAGAAAGAAAGGGCCCGGCCTTCGTCATGGAATCCTTACCGGCACATTCTTTATAGGTTATGCCGTTTTTAGAATAATTGGAGAATGTTTTCGTGAACCTTCGGATGGATATATTGGATCTTTGACTAGAGGGCAGTTCTTCTCAACATTCATGATTCTAATTGGAATCATATTCATTGCCTCAGCTTTCAAGTGGCCTAAAAAGACTCGGCCTCTTACAGTAAATGAAAATAATTTAGGGACCTAGGAACTGCCAAGAAAAGGATTATTAGATCTCTCAAACCCAATAGTAGTTTCCGGGCCATGGCCAGGGAACACTGTGACTTCATCATCCAAAGGAAATATTTTTTTACGAATCCCATCCACTAAGAGATCCATATCTCCGTTCGGAAAATCAGTCCTCCCAACACTCATCTGGAAAAGCACATCCCCACCAAATAGTGCCTTGGCCTGCTCTAAATAGAAGCATATACTGTCAGGGGAATGACCGGGCACGTGACTCACATGTATTGAAATACCCGAGACTTTCAATTCGTCACCTTCCTCTTTCGTCTCTGTAATGACTCTATCAATTTGATAAGGTTTCACATGGATTGCAGGACCTCCAGCATCTTGAAAGAGGCTCTCGAGGGTCAAGGAAGTATCATATTCGGCAAATGCCCAGATTGGACATTTGAAATGGTCCGAAATTTCTGCCGCTGCCATGACATGATCAAAATGCTGATGAGTAAGTATAAGTAGCTCAGGTTCAATGCCTTCCGCAATTATCCATTCTAAAATACCTTCCGGAGCATCAAACAAAATCGCTCCCTGTGACGCTTTAAGTAAATATCCATTAGTAGCACATATGCCTCCAGTATAAACGAGACAATCCATGCTACTATTATTACCAATGTTAAGACTAAAATGATTAGACACTTTAGACTGGATAGGAGACAATTTAGTTTAACGCAAATTATTCCCTGTCACATTTTAATGTGACACCCCTCAGAAACAATGAATATCAGAAGGAAAGCCTTTTCCATATTATTTTCTTGCCTCTTAGGTAGCTTCTTATTCTTAGCTAGTATAAGCGCCGCTCCTAACTATGGAACTATCGCACAATACGTAGCTAACCTGATACAAAACAATCATTATTCTAAGACTGATTTTGAAGATGAAGTTTCAGAGAAGTTTCTAGAAGCCTACATCAAGTTCCTCGACTCTAATAAACTATATTTTAATCAAAAAGACATTGATTCATTTCAAAGAAAATACAAAACGACACTCGATGATTACATCTTTGAAGGCTCAATAAAGCCTGCAACAGATATATATGCGCTTTACGTGACCAGAGTAACTGATCGGGTAAAAAAAATTGAAGAAACTCTTAATAAGAAAGAGTTCAAATTTGACAGTGACAGGACAGTAGAAAAAAGGCGCAAGGACTCAGAATGGGCTGCGGATGCTAAAGCATCAGACCAGCTCTGGGAAAACATCCTAGAAGGACAATTATTAGAAGAAGAATTGCGATTAAAGCGTCAACGTGACCGAGCAAAAGAACTAGGGAAAAAACTCGAAGACATTCTTGGAGAAGATGGAAAAGAATCTCCCAAGGAAAAAATCTTAAAAAGATACACTCGATTCATGGAAACTCTGGATGCGAATGATGAGGAGGAAGCGTGTAACTTTTTCCTTTCAACTCTGTCACAAGTTTACGATCCTCACTCTGAATATTTCAGCCAATCCGAACTGGAAAATTTCCGAGTAGGAATGCAAAACAAATTAGTTGGCATAGGGGCTCTCCTCGGCATGGATGATGGTGCAGCTAAGATACAAGGACTAGTAGTCGGTGGGCCTGCTGATAGAGGAGGCCAGTTACAGATTGGGGATAGGATAGTGGGAGTTTCTCAGGGGAAAGACAAAGAAATGATGGACATCCTCTTCATGAAACTTAATCGGATAGTAGACATGATCAGAGGAGAAAAAAACACGACAGTCATTCTTAAAATTATTCCTGCTGATGCGGCCGACGATGCAGAAACAAAATTAATTTCCATTGTCAGAGACGAGGTCAAGCTCAAGGACAAAGCAGCTAACGCCGAACTCATTGAAATAAATGACTCAGATAAAATTAAACACCGAATAGGTTGGATTAATCTTTATGCTTTTTATGCCGATATGGAACGCGGAACCGTTAGCTGCAGTGGTGATGTTAAGCGACTTTTAGAACGTTTGAAAAAAGAGAACATAGAAGCACTCGTAGTTGACCTAAGAAGCAACGGAGGAGGTTCACTAGAAGAAGCAATTCGCCTCACTGGCCTCTTCATCGATGGAGGGCCAGTCGTACAGGCTAAGAACGGCAAGGGTAGAATAACCAACAAAAAATCAAAAGTTCTTAGCGCAGTATATGATGGACCAATGATAGTGCTCACTGATCGCAGTAGCGCTTCAGCTAGTGAAATATTTGCGGCAGCACTTCAAGATTATGGACGCGCAGTGGTCGTTGGTGACAAGTCCACTTTTGGAAAAGGAACAGTACAAACCGTCATGCCCGTCAAACAATACATGCCTGCTATTTTCCCTAAAGATACCAAAGAAAGAGCAGGAGCACTAAAAGTAACGATTCAGAAATTCTATAGAATCGCGGGAGGCTCAACACAACTAAAGGGTGTGACTCCTGATATAATCCTTCCATCTTACCGTGATGAATTGGAAACCGGAGAATCTTCACTTCCGAACGCCCTCGAACATGATTCCATCCCTAAGATGAAATATGAAATTGATGACCTTACTCTAATGAGAAGCAATCTAAATAAGCTGTCTCAAGAACGAATTAAGACAGAAAAAGAATTCGGCTATATCATTAAAGACAACAAGCGATACAAAGAAATCAATGATCGTAACACTGTGTCTCTGAATATTAATACTCGACTCGCAGAAAATAAAAAAGAAAAGGAAAGACGCAAATTACGAAATGATGAACGCAAAAAACTTTTTCCTCAAATTGAGGCTAAAGAAAAAGGTAAATATCAGGTCACAAGATTGACTCTCGAAAATGTCGAAAGCGATGAAATTAAAGCCTCTGATAATTTTAAGAAACCAGATGATGAATCAATGCGCAGAGCCAAAGACAAAGAAGAAGAACTGGCTGAAGAAACTCCAGATTTTCCACATTTCCTAGGACCAACTAAGCGCGAAGCATTGAACATTGCTCAGGACCTTATAAGAGCCAATAAACTGAAAACTGCAGGCAACAATTCTCAAGATAGCGGCTCTTAAACCAAAATCTCTTAAAAAGATCTGCACATTCAAGATGATTTCTACTATTGAGTAAGACATTACAAAATGTGATGACTTCCATTAGTGAATCATACGAGCTAATTAAGTCTCAAATACGATCTGCAGCAGATAAATCAGGAAGAGATCCTAAAGAGATTGAGCTCATTGCGGTAAGTAAAACCTGGCCAACAGAGACTATATCTGAGCTCGTTGAGTGTGGACATAAAACCTTTGGAGAGAATAAGGTGCAGGAACTCGAAGTTAAATCCCCTTCCCTCTCATCCTCTCTCAGATGGAATTTCATCGGGCATCTCCAAAAAAATAAAGTGAGGAAAGTGTTACCGCTAGCAGAAACAATCCACAGCGTTGATTCATTAGATATCGCTAAGAGAATAAACACAATTGCTCATGAACTTGGTCTGTTCCCAAAAGTTTATATTCAGGTCAATCATGCAAGAGAATCCACGAAGTTCGGGTTTTCTCCTGAAGAATTATCCCAATCATTTGATTCACTTTTACAACTCGATAGAATTGAAATCGAAGGGTTAATGATTGTTCCTCCATTTGATCCAGACCCTGAAAAAGTCAGACCCGAATTTGCTGCACTAAGAAAGCTTAAAAACAAGGTGGAACAATCAAGTGGGCTTAAATTGCCTGGCCTCTCAATGGGGATGAGTAACGATTTTCATATTGCAATTGAAGAAGGATCAACTTCAGTGCGTATCGGTTCCTCTATATTTGGAAAGCGGAAAGTTATTAAACCCGACCAAAAGGATTAACCATTTTTTCTTGGTCAGGTGACTTTAGAAAAATTAATTTTATTTTTAAGCAAGGACCCCCTTCACGACATGACCATGCACATCAGTCAATCTAAAGCGGCGGCCCTGATACTTAAAGGTCAATCTTTCATGGTCAATTCCAAGCAAGTGTAGCATCGTGGCATGAAAATCATGAACATGGACTGGATCTTCTTGGACATTATATCCTAAAGGGTCTGTGCTTCCATAAGCAGTTCCAGCCTTCACTCCGCCACCTGCCATCCATAATGAAAAACAGCGCGGATGGTGATCTCTGCCAAAATTGTTACCGTTCAATTTTCCTTGGCAATAGTTAGTACGACCAAATTCCCCTCCCCATATGACAAGAGTATCATCAAGAAGTCCTCTCTGCTTTAAATCAGTGACTAACGCGGCCGAGGCTTGATCAGTTTCAGAGCACTGTCCCTTGATCCCTCCTGCAAGTCCACCATGTTGATCCCATCCAGGATGATATAACTGAATATATCGGACACCACGTTCGGCTAATCTGCGAGCCTGTAAGCAGTTCGCAGCAAATGATCCAGGATTATTTACGTCCTTCCCATAAAGATCTAGGATATGTTTAGGTTCATCACTTATATCAGTCACCTCAGGAACCGAAGCCTGCATCCTGTAAGCAAGTTCATACTCCGCTATACGACTTTCAATTAATGGATCAGAATCCTTCTCGACTTGCAGACGATGTAAATCGACAAGCTTATCCAACATCTTTCTTCTGCCAATTCTCGTAATTCCATTTGGATTATTCAAATATAGCACCGGATCTTTTCCGGAACGCAATCTTACACCCTGAAATTCAGAAGGCAAAAAACCACTTCCCCATAGGCGTGAAACTAAGGGTTGGCCTCCTTTATTTTTCGTAACCATAACCACAAATGATGGCAAGTCATCATTGGCTGATCCTAAGCCATAACTCAGCCATGCTCCTATACTGGGTCGACCGGGGAATTGAGATCCAGTCTGAAGCATAGTCACTCCTGGTCCATGATTGATTGCTTCGGTATGCATTGACTTTACTACACATAGCTCATCAGCAACCTTGGCAGTATGTGGAAGAACTTCGCTCATCCATTGGCCACTGTCTCCGTGCTGTGAAAACTTAAAAGGAGACCCAGCTAAAGGAAAAGAAGACTGATTTCCGGACATGCCAGTTAATCTTTGACCCTTACGAACTTCTTCGGGTAACTGCTCACCATGACGCTCTTTTAATATAGGCTTATGATCATAGAGATCCATTTGGGAAGGGCCTCCACTCTGAAAAAGGTAAATGACTCTTTTAGCCTTCGCCGGCAAATGAGTCTTTTGGTCAACCCCAGCAGCAGAAGATGTACCATTAGAAATCATTTCTGACAGCGCTATGCCGCCTAGCCCCATTCCAAATCGATTCAGAACTCCCCTACGACTCATGCCAAAAGTAGATTCTTCACCAACACATAAATGACGTTTCATAAGTGAATACTATCTAAAAAAAAGAAATGATTTCAATCAAAGTTTAACTTTCTCAATCATCTATAATAGTGATAAAATCAATTTATGATCAAAAAAATAGCTCTGTGCGTCGCTTTAACGGCAATACCTTATATATCATTCGCCGAAACAGAAAAAGAAATCGATGAAAAGAAACTATATTCAGGTAAAAAACTTCAGGCGCTCCTAATTACAGGAGGTTGCTGTCACAATTATCCTTTTCAAGCTACTGCACTCACCTCAGGCATTGAGAAACAAGTGAACGTTGAATTCACTGTGATAAATGAAGGAGGGAAAGGAACAAAAGCACAAATCTCATTATATGATGATCCTAAATGGGCAGATCCCTATGATGTTATCATCCATAATGAATGTTTTGCTGATACAGTCGATTCAGACTATATCCGAAAAATTACAAAGGCTCATGAATCAGGAAAACCAGCCCTTGTAATTCATTGTGCAATGCATACTTATCGTTCAGCAAAAATTGACGATTGGAGAAGATTCCTAGGAGTGACAAGCAAACGTCACGAACATAAAGCTCAATACCCCGTCATTCCTTTTGCTAAAACGCACCCCATCATGAATGGATTTCCTGAAAAGTGGATCACACCTAAAGACGAATTATATGTGATTGACAAATTATGGCCAAATAGCAAACCCCTTGCATTCTCAGTCAGCGAAAGGACCGGTAAAAAACATGCTGTAATATGGACTAATGAATTTGGCAAAGCGCGTGTATTTGGCACAACTTATGGCCACTCTGATGAAACCTTCAAAGATCAAGTCTTTATTGACTTGCTAGCAAGAGGTCTGGTCTGGGCAGTCGGCAAGCTTTAATATTTAGCCACACTTTCCCAAAAATTAAATAAAGCAGAACCCAAAACACCCAACGCCGCAGCATTTTCTTGAGGAATTTTTTTATCATGAGGCGCATCACCTACAGCGAGATATTTTTTTGCAGATTCAGGATCCTTTAAGAATCCGTCTCTCTGTTCATTATAAAGCGCTTCCATTAATTTGAGCTCTTTCTCTGATGGGCGGCGACTCGTTAGATTGGTAAACATTTCAATTATAGTCGGGCCAATCTGCCCGTCATTTTTTTGATATATCTTTTCACCAAATATCCTCGAAGCCTCATTAATTTGAGGGTCATTCAACATCACTAAGGCCTGTAAAGGAGTCGAAGTCCTTTCTCTTTTAACCCTACAAACGTCTCTTTTAGATGCGTCTAGAGCCATCATGACTGGAGCCGGCCCTGTCCTTTTCCAGAAAGTATATAGGCTCCTCCGGTACAAGCCTTCGCCCTTATCTCTTCCCATAGGCTTGAATGACTCAGTCACCTCGTACGGTTTAACAGGAGGCCCTCCAAGCTTTACGGACAATAGTCCGGAAACGGCCAATGATTGATCTCGTATCATCTCTGCTGAGAGCCTCGTGCGTGACATTCGGCTAATGAACCGGTTCTCAGGATCTTTAACTAATCTTTCCCTAGGCACATCTGAACCTTGCTTATAAGCAGAGGAAGTTAAAATAAGATGCAATAGCTTCTTAATATCCCAACCCGAATTGATAAAATAATTAGACAACCAATCTAATAGTTCTGGATGAGTAGGAATCTGTCCCTGACTACCAAAATCTTCAGGCGTCCTCACTAAACCTTCGCCAAAGCACATTTGCCAGAAACGATTCACTGCGACTCTCGAAGTGAGGGGATTTTCCGGATCAATTAACCATTCAGTGAGATCCAAGCGATTAGGTCCTCCATCTCCAGGAAGAAAAGAAGGAGTACCAGCAAAGACTTCCTTTCCACGCTTATCATAAGCCCCACGCTCCAGTATATAAGCAGTCTTAGGTTCAGCCAGCTCACGCATTACCATAATTTCCTGTAAACCTTCTTGGAAATTCGCCAGATCAGCACGGGCCTTTTCCAATTGTTTTTTTTGCTCAAGAGATTCAACATCAATTGCCGAAGTATAATATTCCAAATCCGAATCAAATTGGCCTCCATTAATCAAACTCATAACTTCGACACGAGTAAGCTCTCTGTTAAAAACTTTAAACTCATCAACTAACCCATTCTTGAATCCACGGTCACGAAAACGTTCACCAATGGAAATGTTATCTCCACCACCGCCCGTAATTCCTTTGTATAGATGATCCCGAATAACATCACATTCAGCTTCAGCGCCATCGATATATATTTTTAACCCTGAAGATGAACTTGATCCGTCATTACTGACAGTCACATGAACCCATTTCCCAGCAACTACCTGCTGCTTTGTTTTTATACGCAATGCATTACCAGGCCAAAAATGAATCAGAGACCAACTCAATTTACCCTCTTCTATCAATAATTGGTAGCCTCTACTACCTGAATCCGTCCATGCTCTTGATCGATGAAAAACCACTGCCCTTTCTTTTACGTCCGGAGTCTTCATCCATAATGAAATACTGAAAGGCTGATACCTTCTGAAATTACCAACCTTGGTCCCAAATGCATCATCCCCCGTCAGCTTAATTGCCTTACCAATTTTACCAGGAACACTAGAATTACGCCCCAGATTCCCTTCAAAATCCTGATGAAAAACCTGTCCCTTCAGTTCGGCTTTCGGATTCGTTTTCAGCCATTCTTGAAAACGTTCTTTCACGCCTGGAATTAATGTATTTTGAGCTACAGTCACTTTTTGCTTAAGGGCCTTCAGATTAGCCTTCTTCTGATCATCCATGATTCTCATCGTAGGAGTTGGTACTGCAGGCGTAAAATATGAGTAAAGACCAGATTCAGATATGTTCTGAAAGTATGAAAACAATTGGTAATATTCTTTCTGCGAAACAGGATCATATTTGTGATCATGGCACCGTGCACATTCAAGCGTTAGGCCCAAGAAAGCTGTCCCAAATGTATGCAATCGATCGGCTACATACTCAACTCGGAACTCTTCTTCAGTACTGCCACCTTCTACCTTCTGCGGATGTAGCCGGGAAAAAGTCGTAGCCTGAATCTGCTGCTCAGTTGCATTCGGCAACATGTCACCTGCTATTTGTTCCGTTATAAATTCACTGTATGGCTTATTTTCATTAAAAGCTGATATCACCCAATCTCGCCATGGCCAAACGAATCGGTCCCGATCGACTTGGTATCCATAAGTATCGGAATATCTAGCAACATCAAGCCAATGCGATGCCATTCTTTCTCCATAAGCAGTCTTAGCCAAATAGCGATCTACCATTTGGGAATAAGCGGCAGGAGAATCATCCTCAATATACTCTTTAACTTCTTCAGGTCTTGGTGGCAATCCTGTCAAATCAAATGCAACTCTCCTAATTAATTTCTCCTTAGACGGTTCTGGAAGAAGATCCCAATCTAAACTCTTTAATTTATCCTTTATGAACGTATCTATCGGATGAACATTGCTTTTTGCATTTGGTTTTTTACTTGTTTGTATAGGAATAAAAGACCAATGACTTTGTACCTTTCCTCCTCCTTTAATCCAATCCCTCAATACAGAAACCTCTTCTCCTGTGACGGAAAGTTTCGATTTTGGAGGAGGCATTTTTTCCTCAGGATCAGTGGACGTGATCCTCGCAATAAGTTCACCACTTTTTATTGCCTCATTGATACCCTCTTGTGTATCAAGTCTCAGATCGGCCTTGCGTTTACCTTTGTCTGGCCCATGACAATGATAACACCGATCCGAAAGGATTGGCTTAACATCAAAATTATAAGTCACTTCAGCATCCAGAACTGTAGCAAAGGCTGAAAATAAAACTAAAATTAAAACAAAGTAATTCACAAATCAAATAACCATACCCCAAATAAAGGAATGAAACCAGACAATTTAGTATAATGGGTGAGCAATTCTTAATTATGATAACCTAAGAAAAATACAAACCTCCCCTAACCTGAAAGCATGATCCAGAATCATTCGACACAGTGCCATAATTTATCGTAAACAAGTAATGTGATGAAGCTCCTAATATATATATCTTCCTTAATAATTCTCCAGTCATCCTACGTTTTTCCTGAAGAAAGAAACATCATTCTTTTTGTTACCGATGATCAAAGCCCTGACGCAGGTTGCTACGGAAACAAAAAAATTAAAATGCCGAACCTAGACAAACTAGCTTCGGATGGGACTCTCTTCAAACATGCCTTTGCAACAACTGCAAGTTGTTCAGCATCTAGATCAGTCATTTTGACAGGACTTCACAATCATCTGAATGGTCAATTCGGACATCAACACAATTACCATAAGTTCTCATCTTTCCACAACATTCAGTCACTCCCGGTCCTTCTCAACAGACACGGTTACCGCACTGCTCGAATTGGAAAATTTCATGTGGCCCCAGAACCTGTTTATCACTTCGAAACAAAATTAAAGGGAAACTCAAGGAACGCTGTTCAGATGGCAACACAATGCAAAGATTTTATTAGCTCCCAAGATGATCGTCCATTCTTCCTATATTTTGCAACTTCCGATCCTCACAGGGGCGGCGGAACAGATAGAGTATCACCTCACAAGCCAGACCTTTTTGGAAATCGACCAAACAAAGGATCTCATCCAGGTGTCAATGAAGTATTCTACAAGCCCGAAGAAGTTGAAGTGCCCGCGTTCTTACCAGACACACCAACATGCAGAGCCGAACTTGCACAGTACTATCAGTCCTGCTCCAGAATCGATCAGGGCCTTGGTCAGCTCATTCGAATCCTAAAGGAGACAGGTAAATATGATACGACATTAGTGATTTTTACTTCTGACCATGGTATCGCAATGCCAGGAGGAAAGACCACAGTTTATGAGCCTGGCCTGAGGGTACCTTTCGTTGTTAGAAATCCCTACATTAAAGAACGAGGACTAATTAATGATGCTCTCATAAGTCACATTGATATCACTCCTTCAATACTGAACTTTGCCAATGCTTATGACTCAAAAACAAGAGGCCCTTTAAAAAAACTCATTAACTTTAAGGACTCAGAAAAACGGGCACCAGCAGAAAATAGAGGGAATAAAATAGTTAAATTCCATGGCCGTTCATGGCTTCCTTTATTAGATAAAAAAGAAACTATAGGATGGGATCAAATCGGAGCTTCTCATACATTCCATGAAATTCAAATGTATTACCCAATGAGAGTTATTCGTGATCGCAATTACAAACTTATCTGGAACATTGCACACCCACTCCCATTTCCATTTGCAAGTGATCTCTGGGCAGCGCCTACTTGGCAAGCACAATTCAAACAGGGGCCAACAACAAAGTATGGAAAAAGGACAGTGCAGGAATATATCCAAAGACCAGAATTTGAACTTTTTGACATGCGTAAAGATCCGAATGAAACGAAAAATTTAGCAGGCGAAGCAAAGCACTATGAGTTACTACAAAATTACAAAGAAAAACTAAAGGAAATGCAAAAGCGGACTAATGATCCATGGATCATTAAATGGAAATACGAATAATTATTTCATGTGCGCTTTGCACGAATTCCATCAACCCACACTGCCGCAACTATAATTCCTCCTATAAGGACTTTCTGAACCCAATCATCTACTCTCAACATCACGCACCCATTATAGAGTAACGTAATAATAATGGCTCCAATCATGGATCCAAAAACTGTTCCACGTCCGCCAGCGAGTGAGGCACCTCCAATGACAACTGCTGCAATAATATCCAACTCTAAGGCAACTGCAGTTGTAGGGTCACCATCACCTATTTCCGCATAAGACATCACTCCAGCCAAACCAAACATTGCCCCTCCAAGAGTAAAAATAAGAACGCGATTTCTTATCACATTAATTCCCGAATATCTTGCCGCTTCTTCATTCGCTCCAAGGGCATAAATGCGTCGACCAAAAACCGAAAAACGCATCAGAATAACCATCAATAAGAAAAGAATGATATTGACCCAAACTCCGTAAGCAAACACTAGCCATTTAGGATTAGGCTCTCTTATCATCAACGTTTTGAGAAAATTATCGGGAGTCCTAACAACTGTCTCATCAGCAAAGCCTTCCGCAAGGCCTCTTGCCACCAACATCATTCCCAACGTCACAATGAATGGAGCAATTCCTAAACGAGCCGATATCGTTCCATTTAAAAAACCAACTGCCGCACCGACCATAATTGCAAATATCACAGGCAAAGGAATGATTCCTCCTATGAAAACATTCCCGCTACACCAATTCACCGTATGAGCACATGCGACTGCAGATAAAGCCACAACAGATCCTGCACTAAGATCAATTCCCCCACTGACTATAATCATTGTCATCGCCAAAGCACCGATCCCAACGATGACCGTTTGCTTCAGGATCGTCTTTAAGTTCTGTGCCGATAGAAAATTGTCTACATTATCCGGGACATAGATAATTATTAGTAACAGCAATAACAGAAATACAAAGATTAGCCCACTGACCGGTATTAATAGAGCAAAGAAACCCTTTCCATAGCCCTTAGCCAAACTAGAATCCACTGAACTTGCGTCCTCTGTACTCGGCATTGTGTTATACTATTCAGATGGATTCAAGAGTTCCTTGACCTCCTGAGAATCAATATTTTCCAAATCCAAAAGCACAGCCCCAGTATCGACATCGGCCTCAAAGGATTCACCTTTAATAGACGCTACAATATTTTTGACTGCAGTATATCCCATCCTGAAAGGGTCCTGCACTGCTAGGGCTGATATTTTATTTTTTCTTAGAGCACTTAGCAAAGAATCATTAGTGTCAAATCCAACAAAAGAAATCTTCCCTGCTAGCCCGGCTTCATCAAGCGCACGTAGCATTCCCTGAGTAGTCGATTCGTTTGGCGTAAAAACGCCCTGAATACTGTCACCGAATTGGTTTAATAAATTTTCTGAAGCTTTTAATGCTTCATCTATTGAGACTCCACCACGCTGATCAATTGAAACCAATTCAATGTCTGGTGCCGAATCTTTTATCCCAGCAAGAAAACCTTCTTCCCTATTAGTAGTACTTGCATGATTCACTGCGTGCCTGAGCATAATTATTTTTCCAGTATTATTCATTACTGAAGCGAGACGCTTTCCACATTCCTTTCCAGCTTCAAAGTTATTAGTCATGACATTACTTATCACGGCTTCTCCTGCAGATTCATCGAGGCCCGAATCCCATACAGCAACCTTGATTCCAGCCGCATGAGCTTCCTTGACTGGGCGAACTAGAGCCTTGTCATCAAGTGGCGCAAGTACAATTCCATCAACTCGCTGAGTAATGAAGTTTTCAACAACCTTTAGTTGGCCTGCCCTGTCACTTTCCTGCTGAGGGCCCTTCCATATCACTTCAACGCCTAACTCCTCTCCTGCCCTTTTAGCTCCTGCCTCCCCTGATTTCCAAAATTCGTGAGTAGTACCCTTAGGGATAACTGCTATTCTTAACTGCTTATCACTCGATCCAGAATCAGTTTTATTACAGCCAATCAAAGCCATTAGACAAAAAAGCGAAAAAGAAGAGAGATATCGAGTCATTTAATTAATCCAAGCCATTTGACGGCTTGAAATCAAGCCTTCGTGAGCACAAAGTTTATGTAAATGGCAAAAGAACTTAATTTCAAACAAGAACTCGTGGGTTGTTTTGGCTTCCCTGTAGCAGAAAACCCAACTCAGGCAATGATCGAGCCCGCTTTTCATGCATTAAATCTCGATTGGCGCTACTTAACTCTTGAAGTGAGTCCAGAAAATCTAAAGAGAGCAGTGAAAGGTGCTAGGGCCTTTGGATTCAAGGGATTCAATTGCACAATCCCTCATAAAGTTGAGGTGATCCAATATCTGGATGGTCTTGGAGAGTCTGCAGAATTAATGGGGGCAGTAAATTGTGTAGTCAATAAAAACGGAGAATTGATCGGTGAAAATACCGACGGTAAAGGCTTCGTGTCATCGCTGAAACAAATCACCGATCCAAATAAAAAATCTTGTGTTATTTTTGGAGCTGGTGGAGCAGCAAGAGCAATTAGCGTGGAAATGGCTATTGCTGGATGCTCTAAAATAACAATAATTAACAGATCAATGGATCGCGGCGAGCAGCTCGTTCAATTACTAAACACAAAAGTCAAAGATTCAATAAATAGCACATTCCAAGCAGAATTCGTACACTGGAATGACTGTTACCAAATCCCATCGGACTCGGAAGTCGTTATTAATGCAACTTCTATTGGCCTTTTTCCTGATACAAGTGCTCGACTGAACATTGATCCAAAAACTCTATCAGCAGAAATGGTTGTAGCAGACGTAATTCCAAACCCACCAAAAACACAATTTGTAAAGGATGCCACCGAAAGAGGCTGTGAAGTTATCGATGGCCTCGAAATGTTAGTGGCTCAGGGAGTAATTGGGATAGAATACTGGACAGGACAAAGTCCTGACTCAGCAGTCATGCGAAAGGGACTTGAAGATGTGTTTGGATCATCCTAAAACTTAATTCCTATCCTATTATTTAAGATTCTTCATTACCTTCTTTAGAATCACCTTCCTGACTACTTTGATGGAATTTTCTCTCCCTAGCAGCCACTGAGCTATTACGCTTACGACCCAGGTTTCCATAGGCAAACCAATAACCAAGACCAAAGAAAATTATCGCTGCAAGGGCAAGAATAAGTCCCATCTGGAAAAATAGGTATAACACAATAATAAGTTTAGTAGAAATCCGGAGATTGCAATAGCCGCTTCAATTTGTCAATAATACTAACCATTTGATTCATATCAGGCTATTTATTCTTGCTTAATAATGTAAATTGGTTTGTCAAAGTCTGGATCCAAAGCATCAAACATCTGCAATCGCCTCATGGTAGGATAATTTTGCAACGGCACCATCTTCCAAGCCTTTTCAAAACCCAATCGATAACGTGATTTGGCCGTGTACTTACGATTAAAGACTCCGTAATGAGCAACTCGCAAAGTCTCATAAGGATAGTAGCCCTCCATCACTTCTTGCACCTCATACTCATATAAAACCAGACAACTTCTGTAGGTAACTGCTTTGACTCTAGGAATTTCAGTCTTAATTTTGAGACGAAGTTTTACATCAATTTCACCCCAAACGATTGTCGATGGGTCTACAGGTATGGCCTTCTTAATTTCAGTATCCTTAGTTCCAAAAGGTTCGTCAGGATCAAGAGCACGGCGGCCAACCGCATCATCCCCCGCATAAATCATAAAATCAGATATTACATGTTGAGCCCATTCTCTAGCTTCTGTAGGACCATAATGGATCCCATCTGTTTCAGGATAAGGATCAACGAATTTAGTCACCTCTCGGCTATCAAACACACGGCCGAAGGGGCTAACCACATCATTCATTATACTGCTCATTTCATCCTGAAGCGCGTAAGAGAAGCGTTCAGGATGAGACGAGGGAGGAGCAATCCAGTAACAACGTCTACCTCCTCTCACTGCAGCTTTCGCCATATCTCTACATAATCCTTCGACCACAGCAATGTTATCAGATTTCTCTCGACGCTTTGAACGCAAACTCGAATAAAGATTAATTCCGGTTTGGATGACAACAATATCGGGATCCCAATTTTCAATCAAAGACTCTACCTTTGGAACTTCTTTAATGATTTTTTGACGCCTATTCACAGTCGGAGTTTTTTCCCAGAATCCAATATCAGAGGCTATCGGTTCGTACCGACTTAGCCAATAGTACGGAGTCGCACCGCCGGCAACGTATGTATAAACATCAAATCCTGCCTCCCTCATTTTTATATCAAATTCCTTACCAAAGGCCCCCATACTCATTGAATCCCCCAAATATAAAATACTCGTTCGCCTAGGAATCGTTTTTTCTTTTTTGATCCGACCCTTAAAGCTTCTTTTCAGCTTTGATAAGATTCCTTTCCCTGAAGCGTCTTGCGGCGCCATAAAAAAAACGCTCACAGAAAATACCGGTATGCAAAGCCATGTTCGGCTCAAGAATCGAATAATCAAGGGACCCAGCAATTTAACCATTTCGAAATTGGATGACTAATTACTGAAACATCAAAATCCTATAAAACAAATAGCTTTCATCGCATTCCATAATCGCGCTGCATTTTTTTTACCTTTCCTCGCAGAGCAATCTTAGTAACCGCTGACATCCTATCTATGAACAAAACACCGTTTAAATGATCTGTTTCATGTTGAATGGCTCGCGAAAGCAAACCGTCCGTCTCAATTGTGACTATATCCCCATTTATTAGTTTAACTTTAGCTTTCACTTCATAGGGCCTCGTCACTTCACCCTGTATTTCAGGGAAACTCAGACATCCTTCAGTCATCACATCTTGTTCCCCATCAAATTCGAGCTCTGGATTAGCAAAAATTAGAGGCATCATATCAACAAGATCAACATCCTTACCATCTACTCTTAGATAGCTAATGCATTCCGGGTCATGAGAAACATCCACTACTGCCAATTGAGTCGGAACCCCTATCTGAGGAGCAGCCAAGCCAATCCCCTCAGCAGACACCATTGTTTCAAGCATGTCTTCCACTAACGAATGAATATCCTCAGAGAAATTCTTAACTAAATCACACTTCTTACGTAATACAGGATCACCATATATAACAATTTCACGAATCACGGTTGTGTAGAATTATTCTGTTTATCAATTAGAATGCGCGCAGGCACATCCTTAACCGGATATCCGGCCCGAGTCAAAGCATCCCATGCGGCGACTAGACTTTTAAGTGGAGCCCTCTCATCAGCTCTGAGTTCCAGACCAAGGTCAGGCCGTTCTTTCTTTAGCCGCTTGAGCCTCGTTGCCAATTGATTCTGAGGGACGTCCTCTGAACCAAGAATCAATTTTGAATCCGCTGTGAGAGCTAGCTCAATTCTCAATCCAGGATCGACTTTTTTGGCCAAAGAACTTGCTGTAGGAAGAGTAATACTTGTAAAAGATTTATCTTCTTTGGGGGCAGAGGTGAGTATAAAATAAATTAATAGAATCGCTAAAATATCAATTAGAGAAACTATAGGGACCAAAGGCCTAGTAGAATGCTTACTAACAAAATTCATTAGTTTTAATTATTTTCTCCTTACTTGTCCTTGTCCCCTACTAACCCTTTGAGTTTAGAATAAAGTATTTCGCTGGGGTTTTTATAGAAAGCTGAAATTAGATTATCGGTGAGCACTTCCATACGAACACCCATCCTTTCTAATTTCTTAGTAAAATAACTATGTGCTATGACTGTAGGAACAGCAACAGCAAGGCCAGCTATTGTTGTGTTTAAGGCTTCTGCAATGCCACTAGAAACTTGCACCCGAGAGCTTCCAGCCCCCTCAATATCTACATTACTAAAAACTCCCACAAGGCCCGAAACAGTTCCCAACAGACCAAGTAAAGGAGCAATAGTTATGACTACTTCTAAAAGAGCAATTCCTCTTTCCAAAACTACAATTTCTTCTCGTGCTCTTGCTTCGGCAGTTGAAGATGATTCTATACGGCTAGAAGGAGCACCTTCGATGACACCTAAACCAATACGAGAAAGGGCTGACGGGTTTGATCTCAAACAATTGACCAGATTAATAACATTATCCGCCTCAATATACTCTTGAGCTCCTTTCATAGCTTTTTGAACTTTTTTGGGAACTACTCGCTGTTCCCTCAATGAAACCAGTTTCATGAGTATGACGGTCACTGATAAAAAAGACAGCAACAGAAGGCAAAACATAAAAACGCCTCCGTCCATAAGAAACTTGTATACAGAATTCAATGAATTAGGTAATTCAGATAAAAAGCCGACGTAATACATGTATTCAGTTAGTAAATAATAATCTCATACTCAAATTCCATCCTTCCGTCCTGAGTCAATTCAATGAGATCTTTTGGCACAGGAGGTATATCTGCTCGAAGTATACCGCTAATCGAGAAATCGACCATAACTGGATCAGCATCGTTACGAAGAAGTCTAATATCAACTATGTCGCCACTTTCATTAACCCAAAACCTAACCTTCAAAGAACCGAATTTAACAAAATCAGCGTGAGCAGTACGCGCACGGTGCCAACTCTTCTGGACCGCCAAATCGACCTTCTTCTTGTAATGGCCCAAGACCGTTTCTTCTACATCCAACGCTGCCTGACCAAGATTACTTAATTTACCGACGCTCTTCTTTTTAGGAGAATGGACCTGAAAGGCTTTCTTCGCTTGATCATGAACAGGAACCCTTTCATTCAATTGATTCGATGGATTCAATGGTTCAGCCACTAATGATTCTTGAGCATCTTCAGAGATAACTTCAGGTTCTTCATTCTTTTGAAATTCAGTTAGAGCAGAATCATTAGCACTATTTTTTTTATTCAGTTCCGACTCAATGAGATCTTGCTCTTCGGATTCCTGCTCTTCCGCCAAAGTCTTAGAAAATAATCCATCTGGTTCGTTCTGTTCTATTTCTTCTGCCTCATCTCTTTCATTTCTACTCTCATTAATTCTCTTCTCAGATATAGAACCTATACTACTGTTTTTCTCTGGTGCCCATTGCGGGAGCACTGGTAGAAAATTAGCATCCTCTTCTCCATCCGAATAATCCTTTTTTGCAAGATCACCAAATGGAAGATCTCTCCCATCAATATTTGGAACAGTATCTTTACCCTCATCAGAAGGTTCAGAATCACTTGCCGCCAAAGTATTGCGATCTGATTCCAAATTCGCATTAGAGGGAACAACATCCGAATGAGTATTAGATTCAGTTCTTATAAAGTTTTTTTCTTTTTCAAGATCATCTGATCCTCACGGATAAACATTTCTGGTAACAAAACTATTAATTCTTCTTCCTCCTCGCCTCTGACATCCATTTGCAATTCTACCGAACCCTCCATGCCTGGCTGAGTAGAGGCCACTACAAAATGATATAAAGTTCCCGGCTCAGCAAAGAACACCAATGATTTACTCTCAACTTCTTTACGAGATGCAACCTTGATTAAAGTTTCCATCATCGATCCCCTATAAACTCCAACCACATCTTCAAAATCCACAGAATCCACATTTAATTCAACCTCACATTCTTCTTTTGCATTCCATTTCCACCAAACCGATCCCCCAACAGACGACCCACCATGAACGGGCTCACCAATCTCGCGAGAAGCATATGTAAAATCAGAAAAAGAAGACAAATTAAAACCAGAACCTAAATCCAATGCATTCTTAAAATCATCATTGCTCGGCGGAAGAGAACGTTTATAGGCGAGCATAGTTGTAATTCCAAAAGCAAAAAGCAAATGCAAAACAACAGATCCAAAGACTGCAAATCTTATTTGTTGCCTAATTATCATCAGAACCTCGTTAGATAAATACTCTCCATATGAGCAGAAACCATTATTCTCTTATGAATCCACATTGCCACCTTTCATGAAACATATCAACGAAGTAAAATTCGAATAGTACTGACTATTTAACGAAGTAGCTTAAATGCTCGAGCTCTAAAGCTAAATCAACAGAATTCACAATAACATTATCCGGAGTCTTCAATACTGTTGGAGAGAAATTTAGAAATGCTTGGACTCCTACCTGTACAAGATTGTTTGCAACTTCTTGGGCCGTTTCTGGAGGAACTGCCAAGATGGCAATCTTAACGTTATTCTCATTAACGTATTGAGCCATTAAGGAAGCAGCCATAACAGGCACATTCGCTTTCACTAACTTGGCACGGCTCGGATCAGCTTCAAAAGCAGCCGAAATCTCAAACCCTTCTTTGACAAAACCGCTATATCTTAAAAGTGCCGCTCCCAAATTACCAACTCCCACTAGAATAACAGGTAATAGACTATTTGTTCCTAAGACACCTGTAATAACTTCAATCAATGCTTCAACGTTATAGCCAAGGCCCCGAGTACCAAATTGTCCAAAATGCGCCAAGTCTTTCCTCAACTGAGTCGATTTAACACCAGCAGCTTTTGCCAGAGCATTTGAAGAAACAGTTTCAAGACCATTCTCTCTGAGCCGCTCGAGGCAACGCTGATAAATCGATAATCTATAAATCGATTTCCTCGGTATGTCAGTTTGTGAAGACAACTAATAATGTGATTTTTCTCAATTAAATCTTATTATAACAATCCAACGCAAGCCCTAAAAGCTAGATATGCACTCAAGACAACGTACCACTGACTCGTAAACGGAACGGTCGAATTAGGTAACTACAAAAACCTATTATTAAGAATAGGATTCTTCAACGCGCTTAGCCACGTCTCTATAATCATAGTCCGCGTTATAAATCTCTTTGAAACTTTCAAGAGATTTATCCTTGTCACCTAGCTTGTCATATACCAATCCAAGATTAAATAAAATCTCCTTCTTTGTATTGTCCATGGCAAATAGCTCTGCATTAGCATCGTTGAGAGAACTGACAGCCAAGTCATACATTTTCATTTCATCGTAGCATCGGCCTAACATCAGCATAGAACGAATACGGATATGCGGATTATTCTTCGCTTTCTGAAGATGCGGAATTGCTTCTCGATACTGCCCCGCTGTAAACAAATGCGAACCAAGATCAAAACGAAGTTGTGGATCCGTAGGATTACGTTCGACTCGAATCTCAGCCTCTTTTATTTGCTGCTCTATCGATGCATTTCGTAATTCATCCAGTTGTGCCTTCTTATCTTCAACACCATCTCCTCCTTGTTCAATATCCGATTCTAAATTCTTAATCTTTTGAGCCCTTAAACTATCTTTAGCGTCTTCAGCTTTACGCTGCAGAGTTTCGTCAGATTCGCTCAACGAAAAAGCATACTCATAATAAGATGCCGAATTCTCCCAATCTTCTAACCTTTCATATAGATCCGCTATCTTCTTAACAACATCGAGATTTTGAGGGTCCTCTGAATATTGAGCTCCCAGATCTGCGAGCTGGGCTGCCATCTGTTCCTTAGTTGCACCAATTCTTGCAGCGCTCTCAAGACTCTGAGCCTCGTCCTGGTCCTTGAGGAGATCCTTAAAGGAACGGTCAGCAAGGCCCCAACCACCTTTGGCCATTGTTGCCTGAGCGGACGCATCCTTAGCTTTTTTGCGAGCCTCACCATCGGAAGGATCTGATTGAACTATCTGGTCATAAATCTTTGCAGCTTCTGTCCCATCACCTTCGGCCAGGTAATGATCACCAAGCTTATGAAGATTTTTGTAATTACTAGGATGACCTTCACGAATAGTCTCTAACCCGAAAGTAGCGACTTCGGGAATCCCTAGAGCCATGAAGGCTTCGTAAAAGAGGGTATTTGCTTCAACATTATATGGGTCACTATCTAATTTTTTCTCTATTTCTCCAATGGCCCCAAGAGGATCTTTCTTAATTTTATTTTTAACCTTAAGCATACCTCCAGAAAGAAGGCTCTTACCTTTCTTACCTGATGTACGCCACCTCGCACCTTGAGCTGCTCGTAATATTTCTCTCCCTTTTAAGAAAGAAGGAGCTTCCTTCAATATGTTATGAAGAATGCTCAAAGCATAATCATAGTTCGACAACTCAATAGCACTTTGTGCCTTAAGAAAAAGTGTCACTTGTTTGGGATCGAGCTGCTCCTCTGTAATGAGCTCCTTAGGTGCATCCATATTCAATTCTGGGGGTTTATTTTTGGAATATACGGAAAATGAAAATATTAATAGTTCGGGGGCAGAATTTAGCCTCTTACTGGTAGATCATGCAAGGCATCTAATATCATTTTTACTCCTTTCTTAAATTTATCAATTTCGTCTACTAAAATGAACATTTAAGTATAACCAATTTACTTAAAATCATTAGCATTAGGTACAATTTCTAAAAATATACTGGTATTATAGATGTTTAATAGCTTCGACTTACTACCCCATAAATGAACTGAAGTAAGTTAATAATGCTGGTTGCGCGAAATTTTGACTGTGGTTCAATGTTTAAATGATTAAGAGATTCAAACTATTCCTTATTTTTCTCCTTTTGTTGTTTTCGATTGCCGCAAAACGTAGAGACTCGGGAACGATTAGTTTTCATCTTGAATCCGCAGAATCTGAGTCTCAAAAAAACACTGTTAAGGTTAATATCAATTCCAAAGTGCATCAGGTACTCATTAAGCCCATTTTCAAACAAAAAGATATAGACGGATTTTATCCGTTCCTCACTGAGAAAGGTGAAAGTTTTGGCATCTCCTTCAAACTAAAAAAGAAAGCCGCTACAGAATTACAAACTCTTTCAACTGTTGCTACAGGACGGAAAATTTTTACTGTGTTTGGAAATGATCCCATTGATTTTGTTGTAATCGATGGGCCCATATCCCATGGATATCTTACTTGCTGGAAGGGATTTAATGAAAAACACATAGAAAGATTTAAAGATGCAGGCTTGCAATTAATTACGCCAAAAAATGAAGGCCCCATTATAAATCCACCACCTGCCATCAATTGATCTGAATTGCTTTCGAATTAATCAAGTAAACACTTCATGCAAATCAGGACGCATTTGACAATGTTGGTCAGAATAAACTCATTAATTTTTTGGTTCGGTTTATCAATAATATGTGAGGCTCAATACAAACGACTCGAACTAGTATTAGCGACTCCGAACAAAGCCATATTTGGTCCGGACATTTCTCAGTTCTATATGTACACAAACCGGTCCTTTGAGGGTCAGCCAAGTAAACCTTGGCAAGGTGGAAAATATGGTTATGTGAGAAATCCAAAAAGAACTACATCAGGTATAATTTATTCCAAATTTCATGAGGGTGTTGACATTAGGCCAATCGAAAGAAATTCAAGAGGAGTTCCTTTGGATAAAGTATGTTCGATAGCGTCAGGCAAAGTGATGCACACTAGCCGGTCAGCAGGAGCAAGTAACTACGGTCGATACGTGGTCATAGAACACGATTGGGGTTATGGGAAGTTTTATAGCCTTTATGCTCACCTCGCAGATATTTCTTGTACGGTCGGACAATCAGTAAGACCAGGCACAAGCATTGCTACACTTGGATACACTGGTGACGGAATCGACAGGACCCGAGCCCATTTGCATCTGGAACTCAATTTGATGATCAGTCGAAACTTTGAAAGGTGGTACCGCAGGCACTATGTCGCACCGAACAAACATGGGCTCTATAATGGAATTAATCTTGCCGGGATTGATATTTCAGGACTGTACAAAGAACACCAAAAGAACCCATCAATAACCTTACCCCAATTCATTAAAAAAACTAAACCTTATTGGAAACTATTAGTTCCAAATAAAGGCATGCCATTAATCATGAAGTCTTACCCTTGGCTAGCCAAGAACATGGCAGATGCGACCAATAATCCATCATGGGAAATTACAATGAGCCGGTCAGGAATTCCACTCAGCATCAGTCCTCATAATAAAAAAGTGAGCTCACCCACAATTAACTGGGTCGATTATTCAGCCACGCCCCACTCATGGAACACTAGGTCGCGACTCACTGGCAACAAAGACAAAGCCAAGCTAACAGCTATTGGATTGCGTTTTGTTCAACTCCTAATGGAAAAATAAAATAGCAATAATTTAATTACTTATTTCTTTAATCAATAGACGGTTAAGACGAATACCGTCATAAAAGTTTTTGATAAGAAAATTTTCGTTTGGAGCATGAATCTGGCAATCCGGCAAGGCAAGACCAAGTAACAAAGTGTCAGCCCCTAAGACATCCTTAAAAGTCTGAACAATAGGGATACTTCCTCCTTCACGTATAAGAGCCGGCTCACAACCAAAGGTTTCTCTAAGAGCATTTTGAGCAGCTTTACCATAATCAGACTGCGGATCCATGAGGTAAGCTTTGCCGCTATGCCCAAACTCGCATTCTATTCTTGTGCCAGGAGTGAGGTGCGATTCAAGGTGCTCTTGAACAAGTTTTAGTATTTTCTCAGGATCCTGATCAGGAACTAGTCTGAAAGAAAGCTTAGCAAAGCTCTTGGACGGAATCACAGTCTTCGATCCTTCTCCCTGATACCCACCACCTATACCATTCAACTCAGCAGTGGGACGAGCCCACCTTCTTTCGGCATCAGTGAACCCTTTTTCACCAAATAATTCACTGGATCCTGTGAGCTCTAATGTCTCAGCTTCATTGACAGGAAGACTCGCCCAGGCATCCCTCTCCCATTCTTGGATTTCTCTGACATCATCATAGAAGCCTGGGACCTGTATCTTACCATCAGAATCATGAAGACTCGATATGATTCTTGCTATGGCTGTCGATGGGTTCGCTATGGATCCTCCAAAAACACCAGAATGCAAATCAGTAGAGGGCCCATGAAGAGTAACCTCCATGCAAGCAATGCCTCTTAATCCATAGGTAAAAGTACCAATTCCTGGTCCTATCATCCCAGTATCTGAAACTGCAATAACATCACAACTGAGCTCGTCGCGATACTTTTCCAGAAATGGCCCCAAGTTTGGACTGCCTATCTCTTCTTCGCCCTCAACGAGTAAAATAACGTTTACAGGCAACTCACCCTCCTCATTAATGATTTCACCTAAACCCAGTAAGTGGGCAAGGTTCTGCCCCTTATTGTCTGTAGAACCCCTAGCATAAATTTTACCTTCATCAATTCGTGGCTCAAATGGAGGGGATTCCCAAAGATCGAGCGGATCTGCTGGCTGAACGTCATAATGCCCATAAATCATGACCGTTGGGAGCCCTTCACGGTGCTTATTCTTACCTACAACGATTGGATGCCCGGGCGTCTCATAGATCTGAGACTCAAGGCCCTTATCAATCATTTTATTGGTGAGCCATTCTGCACAATCTTTTACATCGTTAGAATAAGAGCTGTCCGTAGAAATACTGGGAAACTTCAAATATGTGATTAGGTCTTTAAGGTGCTCCTCATTCATCATTATAACCGATACACTAAATTAAAATAAATTACCAATATCCTCTTTTGGCTCGTTCTGCTGCCTGCAAGTTCTGGTAAGCCAGGAAGCCAAAAAGAATCATAGCGAAAATATATCCCAACTGTAGCAAAATAATGCCTGCTATAAGAGCAGTAAACGCTCCAATATTGCCCCGCAGTACTGGCCTCTTCTCATACATAATGTGGCCAAGTAATTGCCCCCCATCCAATGGAACAATGGGGAGAAGATTCAAGAATGACCAAAAAGCATTAAGATAACTCATCAAAATTAAAAACTTAGCCAAATAACCACCTGCGGCTGATTGCCAGTTAATCGGTAAAAGTAAAATCCCATAACAAATCCCTGCCATCAGAAATCCAAATAAGGGACCTGCAATAGTAATTATAATTTTTTGTTTTCTTGTGTAGTGACCATGCACGGACGCCATCCCTCCCATCCCATGAATAAAAACACTTGGCCTCCCTCCGTACCTTCGATAAGCAAATGCATGACCCAATTCGTGACCAAGAATCGAAATAAAAAAAACGATAACCAGTATTAATAAAAACCGTGTCTGTTCGACTGGATCTCCTCCCCCTCCTGCACCAAATAGTATTGGAATTACCCAGAAGGACCAATGAATGGAAATCGGAAAACCAAATAAACGGAAACGCAATGTTCCCGGTTGATTTGGATCTGTTCTGAAAAACATCTTCGCAAATAATTTACGGAAAAGCGAAGATAGGTTCCCTTAATCGCAGTCTAGATTCAGTTGAATTCCTTAGATAAATTCGTTAATCAGATTCTCCAACATTTCTTGACGGCCACTCTTAAGATCTGGTTCACCGTTAGCCAAAACATGAGCTTCTAGTTCCTCAAAGCCGACCTCACCAGATTCAATTTTTGCTCCGATCCCGGAATCATAACTCGAATACCTATCATTAACGAATTCATTGAGACGCCCATCCTCACGAATTGCATGTGCAATTTTTAAACCACGGGCAAATGCATCCATTCCTCCAATATGAGCATGGAATAAATCAACCGGTTCAAAACTTTCCCTTCGACACTTGGCATCAAAGTTAAGTCCCCCAGTCGTGAATCCACCCATTTCAAGAATCTCCAGCATTATTTGAGTTGTGAGGTAAATATCCGTTGGAAACTGGTCAGTGTCCCAACCGATGAGCTCATCTCCCGTATTGGCATCCACTGATCCAAGAGCACCAGCAGACGCTGCCACACGCATTTCATGCATCATTGTGTGCCCAGCAAGCGTTGCATGATTTGTCTCTAGATTAAGCTTCAAATGATCAAGGAGATCATGCTCACGCAAAAAGTTAAGGCAAGCTGCCGCATCAGAATCGTATTGATGGGTAGAAGGCTCTCTTGGTTTTGGCTCAATATAAAACTGTCCCTCAAAACCAATCTTCTTTTTATGATCCACGGCCATGTGCAGTAATCTGGCCAGATGATCCAACTCACGCTTAAGGTCAGTGTTCCATAACGTTGAATAGCCTTCTCTTCCTCCCCAAAATGTATAGCCTGTTCCCCCTAATCTATGGGTCACTTCCATAGCCTTTTTGACTTGCGCCCCAGCGTAAGCAAAGACATCCGCATTGGGACTTGTAGCCGCGCCCTGATTGTAACGGAAATGAGCGAACAGACACGCCGTTCCCCACAATAACTTTATCCCTGTACGTTCCTGTTCCTCAGCTAATACATCTGTCACGGCATCAAGAGCAATATTTGATTCCTCTAGAGTATCAAGCTCAGGAGCAACGTCTCTGTCATGAAAACAATAATATTCCACACCTAATTTTTCCATGAATTCAAATGCTACTCGTGCCCTGTTCTGGGCATTCTCAACAGAATCACTTCCATCATCCCAAGGCCGTTGAGCAGTCCCCCCTCCAAAAGGATCAGCTAGTGGATTGCGCATCGCGTGCCAGTAAGCAACTGAAAAACGCATATGCTCCTTCATTGCCTTGCCACCGACCTCCTCATCAGCGTTATAATGTTTGAATGAGAGAGGATTCTTAGAACTTGGACCCTCGTATTGAATTTTCTGTATTTCTGGAAATGCTTCAGATGACATTGGACCGTGATCATTCCCCGCTAAGCAATAACCGTCAAGAGGGAACAATCAGAAGTGTGAAAAAAACCGAGAATAAGAGCTCTCTAATTCTCGGAATTTAGCTTTTAATAACTTTTTTCCATTTTTCGCATTCTCCTACTAAACCAATAAGATAAAGCATCTCTTCGATCTTACTTTCATCAGGTATATCTATTCCTTCTGCTTCTATTTGCTGTGTGTCTTTAGGAA
Source organism: Verrucomicrobiaceae bacterium (assembly GCA_004211885.1). Classification (GTDB taxonomy): domain Bacteria; phylum Verrucomicrobiota; class Verrucomicrobiia; order Verrucomicrobiales; family DEV007; genus EC70. The sequence goes on along the minus strand of SHBV01000028.1, from coordinate 5,097 downwards.
ATTCAGAATCAGGTAAAACTCGGGAAGCAATTGCAAAACAAGCCCAAGACCGCCAAGTCCTTATTTTAGCACGCGGACCAGACATTCTCGTTGCATAATGCTGCCAATGCCTCCGAGGATTTGCCAGAAATTGCCCTCTCTTATCAGGACGATCCATCAAAATCCATTTAACAGAAGCGTAGGGAACTGGATACTGCTTCAAATATTCTCCGCTATCCGAAAGATCCGCAGACATCGCCCGGTTCAATTGTAAAAGGGCTTGAGCTGGAAATCCTTTAACCCATTTTGTTTGCGCATATTTGAGACACATTCTGTAAAAAGACTCTCCCCTTTCCTGTCCGATGGCTCTGGAATCTTTAGCGCTTACAGGTTTCTCAATAGACGGCAACAAAGGGCAATCCTCATTTACATCTGGTGGCATATCTAAAATAAATCTGAATTAATATCTTTCAAGATAGCATCAGATCTTCCGAGCCAAAATAGTTCAAAACAAATACTGCCAGCTACTTGGCCGCAGCGATCCCTCCTTGAGTAATCCCAGGAGCAGGCAAAAGACTATTACCCATTAAGTAAATATCAATTGCCCTAGCAGCGCCACGACCCTCATTTATTGCCCAGACCACTAAGGACTGGCCTCGACGACAGTCTCCGGCAGTAAATATGCCCTCAACATTTGTAGTAAATTCACCATGCTCACCAATGAAGGTTTGCCAGTTACCTCGTGGATTCTGAGTCTCTACACCTAGCATGTCTCCAAGTTCAAGCTCCGGCCCAACAAATCCAGTAGCAAGTAAAACCAAGTCAGCAGGCCATTCTTTTTCTGTACCTTCAAGCTCACTAAATGGGGCCCCTCCTTCAGTGGGCTTGGACCAGTCAACCTCCACAGTCTTAACTCCCTTAATCTGGCCATTACCATCATTAACAAATTCCTTTGCAAGAATATGGTAAGCACGAGGATCTTCACCATTCTTAGCTTTATTCTCTGCATGCGAATAATCGAGCCTATAGATTCTTGGCCACTGCGGCCAAGGATTATTCGCTGCACGTTCAACCGGAGGCTTATCCAATAATTCAAAATTCACGACATCCTTACACCCATGCCTCAAAGAAGTTCCGATACAATCTGCCCCAGTGTCACCCCCTCCGATAACAATGACATGCTTATCAGTAGCAGACGTATAACAGCCATTCTGTAATTCAGAATCTAATAGACTCTTAGTGTTACGGGTCAAAAAATCCATAGCAAACTGAATTCCCTTTAAATCACGGCCAGGATTCCTTGCAGTAGGATCAAATGGCTTAGTGGCTCCAGTAGCAATTAGGAGAGCGTCATTTTCTTTTAATAAATCACTAGGGTCAATGTATTGAATCTCACTACCGTTCTCCTCCATGATCTGGGTCATATGACCAGCTTCCAATTCTTTCTTCTTCCCAACATGAGCGCAGGTCACAAATTTAATACCTGATTCACGCATCAAAGCAATTCGCCTATCAATGACACCCTTATCAAGCTTCATATTTGGAATACCATACATCAGCAATCCACCGATCCGGTCAGCACGCTCATAAACGGTAACTTCATGACCAACTTTGTTTAATTGGTCAGCTGCAGCTAATCCGGCCGGACCCGAACCTACGACAGCAATTTTTTTACCGGTACGTTCTTTTGGCGAATTCGAAGTGACCCACCCCTCCTCAAAAGCACGGTTAATTATTGTATTCTCGATGTTTTTGATAGTGACGGGAGGATCGGTAATACCTAGTACACATGAACCCTCGCAAGGTGCCGGACATACACGACCTGTAAATTCGGGAAAATTATTAGTTTTGTGAAGACGATCTATAGCTTCTTTCCACCTCTTCTGATAGACGAGGTGGTTCCATTCAGGAATAAGATTATCAATAGGACAACCATTGCCAGATTGACAGAAAGGAACGCCACAATCCATGCACCGTGCTCCCTGATTTTGAAGATGCTCTTCAGATGGGCTAGTATTTATTTCCCCATAATCCTTCAGTCGTTCAAGAGGATCACGATAAGGCACTGCCTCACGTTCAAACTCCATAAATCCTGTAGGTTTTCCCATTTTAATTTTATTTTTGTTGTCTATGCAACGAGTTCCTTTTCAGCTTTTTTTCGTTCTTCAAGTACCCTCTTGTAGTCCGTTGGCATAACCTTAACAAAGTCATTTAGTGCATTTTCCCAGTCATCTAGGATAACATTAGCTACCGTAGACCCTGTAAGTTTTCCATGCTCCTCAATTAAGGATCGAAGTTCTTCTATATCTTCCTGATCAGTGACCTTCTCAAGTTCTACCATTTCCATATTGCATTTGGGAGGAAATTCATTTTCTGGGTCCCAAATATAAGCTGCCCCACCCGACATGCCCGCAGCAAAATTACGTCCAGTTGAACCAAGTATTACGGCCCGTCCACCAGTCATGTACTCGCACCCATGATCGCCGACTCCTTCGATAACAGCATAGGCTCCACTATTCCTAACACAAAACCTTTCAGCTGCATGCCCCCGAAAGAATGCCTTACCTCCAGTCGCTCCATATAAACATACATTACCAGCTATAATATTTTCTTCAGGGGTAAATTCTGAAGACACTGGCGGATAGATAGCAAGTTTGCCGCCTGAGAGACCCTTACCTACGTAATCATTAGCATCACCCTCTAATTCAATACTAATCCCTTTTGCCAAGAAAGCACCAAGGCTCTGCCCCGCTGATCCTGTGAACTTTATTTTTACAGTATCTTCTGGAAGCAAATCTCCGCCATGAGCCTTAGCAACCTCATTACTCAGTATGGTTCCTACAGTCCGATCAGTATTAATGATAGGCAATTCAATATTAACTGGCTCACTGCCTTCTAGTGCGGGTTTTGCAAGTTCAAGCAACTTCATATCCAACACTTCTTCAAGGCCGTGATCCTGAGATTCCGTGCAGTAAGTTCCCGTATTCGGATGAGGTTTTTCAGCAGGAGTAAGTATTGAGCTTAGATCTATCCCATCCGCTTTCCAGTGCTCAATGGCTTCCTGCATTTCAAGTGCATCAACTCTTCCCACCATTTCATTTATTGTACGGAATCCTAAATCTGCCATGATTTGTCTAGCCTCCTCAGCCACCATAAATAAATAATTCACCACATAATCAGGCGATCCGTTAAATTTTTCCCGCAATTCTTTATTCTGCGTTGCTATACCAACTGGACAAGTATTCAAATGACACTTCCTCATCATAATACAACCCATCGTGATAAGTGGAGCAGTTGCAAAACCCATTTCCTCAGCCCCTAAGAGCGCGGCAATAACAACGTCACGACCTGTCTTAAGGCCCCCGTCAGTTTGCAGAACTACTCTACTTCTAAGATCATTAAGAACTAAGGTCTGATGAGTTTCTGCTACGCCTAACTCCCAAGGTAAACCTGCATGTTTGATACTAGTAAGGGGAGAAGCTCCTGTACCACCAGTCTCTCCAGCAATTACAATATGATCTGCTTTGGCCTTCGTAACACCAGAAGCAACCGTCCCCACCCCAACTTCAGATACAAGCTTAACGCTAACTCGAGAAGAACGGTTCGCATTTTTTAGATCGTGAATGAGTTGAGCAAGATCTTCAATCGAATAAATATCATGGTGAGGTGGAGGACTGATCAATCCGACCCCAGGCGTGCTATGACGAATGCGCGCAATATTATCATCAACTTTTTTGCCTGGTAGCTCACCCCCTTCGCCAGGTTTAGCTCCCTGAGAAATTTTAATTTGAAGTTCATCAGCATTTGTTAGATACCATATCGTCACACCAAATCGGCCCGAAGCGATTTGCTTAATAGCAGAACGTTTAGAGTCCCCATTAGGGAGAGGATCAAACCGAGCCGGATCTTCACCACCTTCTCCAGTGTTACTCTTTCCACCAAGCCTATTCAAGGCAATTGCCAATCCTTCATGAGCTTCAGCAGAAATTGAACCAAAACTCATCGCTCCAGTACAAAAACGTTTCACAATCTCAGAGGCAGGCTCTACATCATCAATCGAAATTGATCCACCGTTCGCACCAGACTTAAAATTCATTAAGCCTCGCAATGCACAAAGTGCCTTATTGCTGTCATTAATGTGATCAGAAAATTGTTTATATGATTCAAAATCATTGGTCCGAGCAGCCACCTGAAGAGCTGATATCGATTCTGGATTCCACATGTGCTTCTCTCCATCTGCTCGCCAATGAAATTCTCCAGGATTCGGGAGCGTTGGCAGCCTAACTTCATTACGAGGAGGATAGCCCAGGGCATGACGCCTTAACATCTCCTCGGCAAGCTCATCAAGGTCAAGGCCCTGAACCCGACTAGCCGTTCCACGAAAGCAAAGCTCTATAACATCATTCTTTAACCCGAGAGCTTCAAAAATCTGGGCCCCCTTATAGGAATGCAAAGTAGAAATGCCCATTTTTGCCATGACTTTCAACATTCCTTTTGAAACACCTTTCAGATATGCATCGACAAGAGACTTGTCATCCACGAACTCATCAGAATCTGTGAAGCCTTCGCGTCTGGCCTTCCACAGAGCCTCAAAAGCCAAGTAAGGATTGATGGCATCAGCACCATACCCAATCAACAAGCAATGATGATGGACTTCCCGCGCTTCACCAGTTTCAAGCACAAGACCAATTTGCGTCCTTAAAGCATTCCTAACAAGGTACTGGTGAACGGCTCCACTAGCTAGCAATGTACTAAGAGGAACACGCTCATCAGATAGAGCTCGATCGCTCAAAATGGCCAAACTATAACCAGCTTTAATAGCCTCTTGAGTTTCGCTGCAAATTCTCTCAATAGTTTTTCTTACACCTTTGATACCCTCTGATCTAGGAAAAGTAATATCAATAATTTTAGACTTCCACCCTTTGCAGTCCATTTTCTTCAAACCATGTAACTGCTCGTTGCTAAGGATAGGAGAAGCTAACCTTAGCCTTTGAGCGTGCCCTTCGGTCGTCTCAAGGAGATTCTTTTCAGGACCAATATAACATTCCAAAGACATTATAACTTCCTCCCGAATCGAATCGATTGCAGGGTTAGTGACTTGAGCAAATAACTGCCTAA
>SHBV01000027.1 GCA_004211885.1 Verrucomicrobiaceae bacterium | reverse complement strand
GTCGTTTAACATTAATCTTAATCGCGGAGCATTGCGGTTACGAAGCCAAATGTCTTGGTCCCCGTCCCGGTCCCAATCACACACAGCCAATGCCCTTCCATCATCATTTAAACCTAGCCCGCTCAGATGAGAAAAATTAGCAAACCCATCTCCACTCATGTTCACATAAATAGAATTCCTCTCATTCCCGCTCCATGAATTACCTCTACGAACTGCGTTAACTAATTCGCCCCAAGAATCAGAGTAACTTGAAATCTTAACTTTATCATTTTCATCGACTGGACTAGGCGAAACGACCTGACGCCAAAAGAAACTTCACAAGTCATCTTCCTTATTCCAACCCGTTATGTACCCGTTCGCAATTACTATATCTTCCCAACCATCATTATTTATATCTACAAATCCCGAACTCCATGCCCATCGCCCCATCGAAACTCGGGCATCCCTAGTCACGTTAGAAAATCTTCCTTCAGTGCCCCGATAAAGAGTGTTCCCTCGGTACATTTTCCTCATTTCCTGTATTTCATTAAGGCCCCTGCCCGGAGCAAATTTATCTTGTGCTCCTACCCTATTACCCGCTGCAGAAAACATATTTCCAACATAAAGGTCAAAGATACCGTCCCTATCATAGTCACCCCATGACACGGACATCCCCGCTCCTGTATCCTCTAATCCTAACGCTTTAGCATCTTCAGTAAAATACCCTTCGTCATTTCTATACATACAATTACGCCCAAAATCATTCGCCACATAGAGGTCCGGGTCTCCATCATTATCATAATCCTCCCACGAAGCAGAAAAGCTCCACCTGTTATTATTAGCCCCAAGGCCAACAGATTCAGTTTCATCAGTAAAAGAAAATCCTCCACGATTAACTAAGAGAACATTTTTGCCCCCATTCTTAGCATCCTGGAAAGGGACAGGGGCCCGCTCATCAAACCCTCTGGACCCAGCGCCTCTGTCCCCTTCTCCATAAATACAAACATACACGTCAAGGTCACCATCCAAATCAAAATCTGATGAACTTAAAGAGAATGGATATTGGGCACCAGGAAAGCCTCCTCTGATTGTGAATTGACCATTCCCATCATTTTCCGCAAAAACAATCATAGCTATAGTAGCAACGACCAGATCCTGATCCCCGTCATTATCTAAATCTAATAGAAGAGCTGCTCGAGAATCTTCATACCAATCAGTGCCAGCATTCACTGAGACATCCGTTGCCGTCCCATCCTCATTCTGAACATATAACCTATTTGGCAAACTTCCCCCATCACATACAAACAAGTCATCTCTTCCATCGCCGTTCACATCCCCAACAGCTAATCCATGGTGACCAGTCATCGCCAAGTCGCCGAACTTGGTTATTAGGCCAGCCCATTCAGAAATGCCTTTATTGATCTGGATATCATAATGAGGAGTTTGTCCTAAGACCTTATGAGTATAATCATTATAAAGGATCTCCTTGTCAGATCTTAGCTCTAAATAGTTTTTTCTCTCGAAGGCAAGTAATTTCAATTCCCCATCAGAGCCCCTAGTCCATTCACAAACCCACTCCGCATGAGCCTCCTTGTATTCGCCTAAGTGATCAACAATGAGCGAAGCCTTGAATGACCTTTCCTGACCCGATATTTCGACCACTTTGAGGTAATTACCCGAAGGGAATTTTTTGGGCAATTCCAATAAGGACTGAATGAACTTTGTCTTGCCTACATGACGTTCTTCCTCGGCCCCTTCCCACAGCGAAATCTCATCGGACTTTAATAAGATTTTTCCAACAGAAGAAGGAACTAATTCCATCCCACGAAAATCATTACTTATCATCTTCGCTGCATCGTCCGCAGATAAAAGCATTCTATTAAATAAACTCTCTATTTCAACAGTGACTTCTTCAGTACTCCATGAAGAACTAACATTATGAATCAAAGAAGACTTAGAGTGAAAATCAATCCCTGAACTTCCCCGTGAAAATTCTCTGTCATTTCGTTCAAACTTTCTCTTATTTAAATCGACAAGATCATTACTTACAGGAGAACTCCGGACCTCTTTTCTAGATTTATTCTCACACCCGAAAAATAAATATAATGAAGTTAATAGAATGACAAATCGAACTACCGACACACCAAATCTTCATGCCAAGCCTCACTCAGGTCAATAATACTCAGCATTTTATATTATTTGGCTAAACTAAAGCTGGGGAACTTTCCAAACAGGAATCCCCCCATCATCCATTTGTTCCCGGTACCAGACATGATATGGCCTTACAGGTGACATTGGAGCCTTCTCATTAACCATCAATGGTCTAGCCTCTTTCCAGAAATCTTCATACGCATCTCGCATTTTTTTAACGAGTGCAGGCTTCTTTTCCGCGATGTTTATTTCCTGACCAGGGTCCTTTTCCATATCAAACAGAGCATCCCCCACTAAACGATACCTTTGATTCCTTACAGAGAACGCCTTCCACATATGATCATTAGGTTCGGACCCTGTCTTCCAGCGTGCTCTCTGAGAGAATAAGTATCGGTCAGCCCAATCCACTTCAGGATTTTCAATGAGAGGGAGGAGGCTACGGCCATCGACTTGCTTCTTTAAATTCTCACTCATCTTGAGACCGGCCAACTCAGCAAATGTTGGAAATATATCTATATGAGCGGCCATTTTTTGAACGCTTTTATTTTCCTGAACTTTCCCTTTCCAACGAACAAAAAATGGGACCCTCACTCCACCTTCCTCAACGCTTCCCTTGAGACCTTTTTGCCCCGCATTATAAAAAGGATAGCCCTTAGCGACTTCTTTCCCACGCCGACCACTTCCCCCGCCCGTCATCCCGTTATCAGACATGAAAATTAGCATCGTATTTTCATCCAATTCCCACTCAGATATTTGTGCTGAGAGCCTCCCCACATTCTCATCAATGTTCTCTATCATTCCGTAAAATCCTGCCTGAGCATTACCGAATCCTATGTCCTTGAACCGTTTTGTGTTACTCGGAGGCGCAATGAATGGGCCATGGGGTGCATTCGTGGTAATGTATGCAAAAAAAGGTTCGTCCGCCTCTTTCATTTTTTTTATCCATCCAAGAGCCGCAGTAAAAAACAAATCAGTGCAGTATCCCTTAGTCTTCACAAACTTTCCATTATGACGAATCACTGGATCAAAATATTTATTCCCTGGGGCATCTGCGCAGCTACAGGCATAGGATTGCCCTATCCCCCCAGCCCCATGAATGAAAACCTCATCAAAACCTCTATTATTTGGTTGGTACTTAGCCTCATCACCTAAGTGCCACTTTCCAAATATTCCGGTATTGTACTTTGCCTCTTTAAGGTGCTGAGCAACCGTCACTGTACCAAGGGACATCCTTTCCCGTTCAAGTATGGTATGAGTGACTCCATTCTTGAGGGGATGCCTCCCTCCCATTATGGCTGAACGCGTAGGTGAACATGTAGGACTGACTAAAAATCTCTCAAACCTAGTGCTCTGTCCATGCATGCGATCAAGGTTTGGAGTTTTAATCCATGGGTGTCCATTCGCGCCGATAGGACCATACCCTTGATCATCTGTTATTATTAAGATGATATTTGGACGTGAACCCTTTAGCTCTGAAGCCTGAGAGGCTAAAACGAATAAAGGGAAAATAAATAATATTATTGAGTAAAACTTCATCTGATATTTTTTCTTAGTTTATTAATCGACTTTTAGTCGATATCTTCCTGCCGATTTACGCAAGCTAACACTTTCGCCAAACGTTTTCCTCAGTTTACTTGTTTTTAAAGTTTCTTCTACTGGCCCCGCTTCTACAAACTCTCCATCATTAAGTAATGCCGCATGGGTAATAGTAGGAATTATTTCTTCTACATGGTGAGTCACTAGTACTAATGTTGGAGCACCCCTCTTTCGGGAGGCTAGTCTGTTAACAAATTCTAGAAAATCCTCTCGCGCGACAGGGTCAAGGCCAGCGCATGGTTCATCAAGGATTAGTAATTTGGGTTTGCACATTAATGCCCTTCCTACCAGTGCCCTCTGCCTTTCACCTTGAGAGATGACTCCCCAAGGCCGGTTCCTCAAATGCTCTACTTCTACCTTCCTGAGCGCCTTCTTTGCCGCTTTTCTATCCTCCCTAGGAATCTTACCCCAATGATTAATCATTGCATTCTTACCACTCAATACTACTTCAAAAACCGTTTCAGAAGGATCTATTTTCTGAGCAATGCTCGCACTAACGACGCCGATTCTCTTTCGCAGTTCACTCCAAGCGACATCCTCATCGCCAATAATAACGTCTCCTCTCGTGGGAGTCACATATCCCGCCATTGACATTAGGAGAGTCGTTTTACCTGAACCATTAGATCCCAGCAGAACCCACTGTTCCCCGCGTTTGATTTTCCAGGAAATCTTGCGCAAAACAACACGGTCATAACGCACTGTCAGACCTTTAATTTCAACAACCGGTTTCGGTTTCTTTTTAGACTTAACTTTCTTAGACTGTTTAGCGCCCATTGAAGTACCTTTTTTATCAAACTACCGAATCATTAGCAATGATCACTCATTAAAATAATACAAATTATGAAATGATGTCATGAAGCACATGACCATGCACATCCGTTAGCCTCATGTCCCTACCACTGAATCTATATGTACTACGCTCATGATCGACTCCAAGCAGATGCAACATCGTAGCATGGAGGTCATGTATTTCAGCCTTTCCTTCAGTGACATGATATCCAAATTCATCAGTCTTTCCGTAGACTGTCCCTCCCTTGATTCCTCCTCCAGCCATCCACATTGAATACGCAAAAGGATGATGGTCCCTACCGTTACTTCCTTGAGCGAAAGGAGTTCGACCAAATTCACCTGCCCATACAACTAGAGTCTCTTTTAGCATTCCTCTCTGCTCAAGGTCCTCCAATAAAGCAGAAATGGGCTGATCAACTGCCCTCGAGTTATCTTCATGATTACGCTTAAGATTACCATGCGCGTCCCACCTATCATGGCCGCAATTAGGACATGTCAGCTCTATGAAACGGACTCCCCTCTCCACTAATCTACGCGCCATCAAACATTCCGATGCAAAAATACGTGTCTTGTCATACTTATGATTCATCCCATAAAGTTCTTTCATGGAATCCGATTCATTCGATAAATCGGCCAGTTCAGGCACTGAGTTTTGCATACGAAATGCCATCTCATAATTCTTGATAGCTGACTCAATCGCGTCCTGACCCCCCGTAAGATTAGACATTCCCTTATCTAGTTTTGCTACCAAATCAAGTTTCCTTTGCTGATGAATAGAATCAGATTCGCGACGCTTAATATTCGCGACTGGTGACGCTTGTGGCTTGAAGACTGATCCTTGATAAGCTGCAGGCAAAAAACCGCTATTAAAGTTATCGAGCCCGCCAGGAGGCGTTAGACCTCCATTCACTACAACAAATCCAGGCAAATCTTTACTCTCACTGCCTAGCCCATAAGTGACCCATGAACCCATGCTTGGGCGACCTTGTACCCCACTACCAGTGTGCAAAAAATAATTAGCGTTCGTGTGCTCAGAGAATTTCGATGTCATTGAGCGTACTACGGCGAGCTTGTCAGCGTGCTTCGCTATGTTAGGGAAAAGGTCACTGATCGGAATTCCGCTCTTGCCGTACTCCTTAAAGCCCCAGGGACTTGCTAAAATTTTTCCATTATTATTGAACTGTGTCGGAGCAACCTTAAAGAACTTAGAAGGGTCCTTACCGTTATGCTCTTTTAGCAAAGGCTTTGGATCAAACGAATCCACATGCGAAACTCCTCCATCCATGTAAAGAAAAATGATACTCTTCGCTTTCACTTCATGGTGAGTACCTATCATTCCTTTACCATTAGAAGCTGATGAATCTTGCATCAAAAGAGCATCCAAGGCAAAGGCCCCGAACCCTATTCCTGATCCCTTTAATAAGTCTCTACGACTAAAAGGCTGCGGTCTAAATCTATTACAATGCATAAGTATAATTTATCTTAAAAATATAAATTCCTTCGTATTAAAAATCACATGAGCAAAATCCGTTAATTTCACCTCATCAACTTTACCAGCACCAAGAAACTGCAAAGCTACACCTAATTCTTTTTTGCTGGGGCCCCTCGAAAAAGCCTTCATGTACATCTGCTCTACTATCTGAGGCGTAGTTAATTTAGAATCAGTGAAGCTCTTCGCCCATATAACAGATTGCTCATGAACGAACGGGTCATTCATCATTATGAGTGCCTGGGCCGGAACATTAGAGACTGTCCTTTTGCCCATACTGCTGAATGGGACAGGAGTATCAAATGCAAGCATCATCGGAGACAGGAAGTTTCTTTTCACTGAAACATAAAGGCTCCTTTTTCCCTTCCCATCTAGAGGACCTCCGCGGGGACGGCCCCTACCTGTCATGAAATCCGTCACATGAACCGGCACTGAGCCTCCATCACAGAAAATCTTATTATCCATTCTTCCTGAGACTAGGAGGATACTATCGCGAATAGATTCACCCTGAATTCTTTTTAAGTTTGCTCTGTGAAGTAGAATGTTTTCAGGATCCGCTTTGGATCCCTCGGGATTAGTGGAACTTGACTGTCGGTAAGTCTGCGTGAGAACCATTCTTCTTATTGCCCCCTTAATGGACCAATTATCCCCCATGAAAGAAGAAGCCAAGTGATCTAACAAATCTGGATTCGAAGGCTTCTTTCCTAAGACTCCAAAATCATCGGTAGACGGAACGATTCCTCTACCAAATAAATGGTGCCATAATCTATTAACGAATACTCTCGCAGTCAGAGGATTATTGACATCAGTGACTTGTCTCGCAAGAGACAATCGGCCACTACCGACTAGCGGGACTTCTTCAGTCTCTCCGCCTAGCGCAGTAAGAAATCTTCTAGGGACCTCGTCCCCGAGTCTCCTGTGATTACCACGTAATAATACAAACTCATTTTCTTCGGTCCCGTCGCAAAGTGCTTGAACTTTGCGGGGAGCAGGAACTTCACCGCAAAGCTTAGAAACTTCTTTTTTCAGCCTTAACAATTTATCGGCATCATTTTTATCTTCGACACCGCATGAAACCCCCCAAGCAAGGAACTTCTTCCCGTCTTCATCTATTTTTGATGGGTCCTCATTAATCGAACGCTTCCACAACCAGCCATAAGCAATGGCAAGGTCTTGGACGGAATGTATTTTGTCATTTGATGCTATTTTATATGCAATAGCAGAAGACCCGGGCTTAGGGGCTCCGCGGTCCGAAAACCAAATCTCGTCGATATCAAAATAACCATCCCCATGATCAATGTATTCAATGTGCGCCTTGTGACCCTTATACATTTTCAAGTCTCTACCCTGAGTCATCCAATTATTATGACCATCAGTGTTTGGATCATTTACCCTTGTCCCGCCAAATAAGAGCCCGTTATAAGGCTCCATATAATAACCGTCTATGATCACACGAATGCGAAGGCCTCCTTTTCTGGCCCCGAGACGATGGTGAATTTGGTTGTGAGAAATTGTAAATGTTGGGGACCGAAGAACTCCCTGCAACTTGCCTCCTAACCTCCCGCCATTAGCGCGCCCAGGAACGGCCGCTTTACCATCAGATTGAACCCATTCACCTGGCTTAGTTGGCGCATCCTCAAATGCATCTCCCTCAACTAACCATCCGGATTCCTTGTAACTACTTTCAGAAAAGTCCGCAAACTTGATACTATCCTTCGTTGAGTCGATGTGCTGTTTCTGTTGGTCGGCTAATCTTCGTTTGACCGTTTCCATTTTCTTATCGAAAAGGCCAGGAGTTAAATTTTGATTTACATCAATGAACTGCGACCAAACAAATAACGGATGCTCAGGGTCCTTAATTTTAGGATCTTTGACCGCTTCGACCCACCGGTTCAGTGTCTTTTCTGCAACTTTATACTTCTTAAGAACTTCACTCACCTGTAGTCCACTGATGACATCCTTCGAAGCCATCAGGTAAAGAGCTATCTTATCTGGAGACACCTTCTTAGTAAAAGACTCTAAAGGAATGCTATCTAACTCTGACTTGAGTTTCTTTATTTGTGAAATCTTAGACCCAATCACATCTCCCGGATCAAGGAAAGCCTCCTGACGACGAGAACTTTGCAGATAACCTGCCAAAGCATAATAATCCTTAGTAGATATAGCATCAAACATGTGGTCATGACAGCGGGCGCACGAAACTGTGAGCCCCAAAAAAGTCTTACTGAAAACATCAATCTGATTGTCAACGCGCTCCACTTCATTACCCCTAACATCTGTAGGAGCATGAGTCGCTTCATGAAGATGCCAAAAACCTGTCCCTATGACTGATTCATTATAGTTATCCTTTTGATTCTTTCTTGGAGCCTTCAACAAATCACCGGCAATATGCTCAACTGCAAATTGATCGTACCGGACATCACCATTGAATGCCCGAATAAGATAATCCCTGTACTCCGTTGCATAGGGTATGGGGTAATCAAATTCATGCCCACAACTCTCAGCGTATCTCACCAGATCCATCCAATGGCGCGCCCAGCGCTCCCCAAAGTGAGGAGATGATAGAAGCCTATCTACTAGCTTCTCATAAGCGTCATTAGATTCGTCATTTAAAAACTCATGCACTTCGTCCGAACTCGGCGGCAATCCAATCAAATCAAAATAGACACGACGCAGCAAAGAATTCTTATCCGCTGGAACAGAAGGTCTGAGGCCCTTCTCTTCAAGTGCTGACAAAATATGAAGATCAATCGGATCCGAGGACCAATTCTTATAGGCGACTTGAGGGGGATCATTCTTAGTGACCGGCTGCCAGCACCAATGCTCTGACTTCCGCTTACTCAAATCAAAGACCTTTGGGCCAAGCTTTTTCTCAGGATCAGGTAACGGCTCATTGGGCCATGGAGCACCCATCACGACCCAATCTTCGAGGACCTTAATATGCTCATCACTTAACTTTTTCTTGGGAGGCATTTGTGTATCTGGATCGGTATAACGAACCGCCTCTATTAGAAGACTCTTGTCCGGATCACCAGCGACTACCGATGGGCCAGAGTCTCCTCCAGAAATTATAGTCGCTCCATGGTCCAAATAGAGGCCTCCTTTTAATTTTTCAGCCTTATTCGAATGGCACTTGTAGCATTTATCCGCCAATAGGGGTCGGACCTTTGATTCAAAAAATTGCAATTGCTCTGAAGTGATTGGCTCCGCACAAAGAGCTCCCCCGCAACAGATCAAAATTATAATTATGGCATGTGTCTTCAAATTCACTATTCGATCAGGAATCTATTATTATTACTTCCTAAAAGGATAAATCTTACACAAGACTTTAACCAACAAAAAAATACAAATGAATCAACTATATATCTCAGAGAAAATGATCAGTTAATGGTTTTTGATTCCTGAGGCAGCAATATTCTTTATTTTGGTATAAGGAATATCAAAAAATTTAATCAAAACAAGAAGAGCAGTGATGATTAATGGTGAATATACCCTCTGATCGTCTATATAATCTCCATCGAAGTCTTCGTCAGCATAGTGCATGGTTGAAAATGGAGACAATGAAACTTTGATCCACCTCCGTAGCGATTTTAATTTTTTCAAGGAAGGGTACGTGCCCATTTTCTTTGCCAACCTGTTACAATAAGGAACCATATCTACAGGATACATTTGATCGGTATTTAATTTCGGGTATCGCCTAGTCAGTAAATTCTGATCAAATGCATGCTCTTCATTAATTTTTGATGGTCTTTGATATTGTCCGCCTATTGTTCCTACAATGTACCGAGCCTGCATTTCACTGATGGTGGGAATATTCCCAATGATGGGACGGGCAAAACCAACCAGAAATAGACTATCATGGTCAACGTGTTGACACCCTAAAAAGAAGTCCTTTACTCGAATTGAACCTTCGGACATTTCAAGGATATGAGATTCATAACCAATCATGGGAACTAGAAAATCGGGACAAATCTCTATCTCTTCTTCATTATCAAAATCAAAATAATTATCATAAGAATCATCGATGTTCTTACCAATGATCTGAATTCGGCCCTCAGCAACTGCTCCCAGGAAAGCATCACTTTTATTATGGAACATATTAAAGAGATGCCCCTTTGCCCTCTTTGTCAGCTTCGTGTCCCAGTACTTTCTTTTGTCAGCTAACGAACCATCTTCCTTCATTTTTGATTTGGATCTGAAGAACCGTTCAAATTTTTCTTGATGCTTTATTCGTGCCTCTACAAATTTCTGCCCCACAGCATTTCTAATGTCTTCGTGTATTGAAATTAGAAATCTGTTTCTCAGAAAATCAGAAGGAACACCTCTTATGGGGTGGTACCTCGGACTGACACGGATTCCCGTCTTGAGGGAAAGGTAAATCTGATTCTCGAGTTCAGGAGATGCTAATCTGTTAGCTATATCGGTTGCTGATTCTCCTCCTCCAATCACAACTATTTTCTTCCCACGGATCTGTTCTTTTCCATTCAAAGAAAGCAAGGTCTTAACTGGAGACTGGATTGCCTTTGGCTTTTCTGCTAGGCCCGTAGAAATAACGAGATAGTCAAAGAATTGTACCTTCTTCTCTCCATCACATAGCATTGACAGTTCCCACTTGCCCGCTTTCCTCGCTACCTTCTGAATATCATGGTTCTTGTAAATAAAATCTCCTAGATTCTTTTCCTCTACGAAACTCTGGAGATAGTCTCCGTATTCATTGTCCCTGAAAAACTCATTGTACTCCTCATTGACACCGTCCCGAACACCAGAGTCAAATTTACGGTGACAGGAGAACTGTGTTGTATATTTTGTCGAGGTCGAAACGAATCCCTTATAGGTTTTTCCCCAAGCACCTTGCGTTGAAGATGTTTTTTCGAAACAACAGACCTCAAGATTGGGCAATTGCTCCAAAGCCAATTTTAAAGTTACCAGCCCCCCGCTACCAGCACCAATGATCGCCAACCTCTTCCGTGTCTTATTGGTCTCCATTTTTATCGGATTACTGTTAGACTAATAATTACAAAATTGAACTGTCCTGACTCCGGAACAAAAAGAAGAACCTTATCGCCTTCATTAAGTTCGTGACTATTAACGTATTCGTTAAGCATTAAATAAATACTAGCTGAGCCTGTGTTTCCGACCGTCTCTAAGTTAGTCCAATAATCGACCGCCCCCCCAGAATCGCTGCATAGCTCCCTGATTATTCTCAACATCATTCGACGGAAAAAATATGATGAGAGATGAGGTAAAACTATTTTGTAACTTCCAAGCCGGTCATTATTAGTTTCCATGGCGCCAATCACTGATTCTCGTGAATACTGGCTCATGAACTCATTGAGCACATTAACGTCTTGACTAAGAAGCAAAGAACGACTTTCTAGTTTCATGCACAAAGGCGCTTCATTCGCAAATGACTTTGAATGGGTCCAGTTAACCTGAAAAGACATTCTGTCAGTAGCGGGCTTATCTTGAATTAGAAAAGCTCCAGCACCATCAGAAAGCATGAATCGCAGAAAGACTGACATGAACCACTTTGAGTTCTTGATGTCATCAAGATGGGAGCCACGGTCAGGTGGAACATCAATGGATGTTGATTTTAAAATGTCCGATGGCTGGTCGACCCCAACACTTAGTGCTGAAGCCTGCTCCCCTAAGGCCACTACCCGGCAAGCATTGATAATTGCTTGAGCTCCAGAAGTGCAAATTCCTGAATTCGAATTAATTTCTATACTTTCTTTTAGTATTCCCATTTGCGCTAACCTTGCATGCACAATGCTAGCAGGCCCCGGCGCAACGAGAGGAGAATTGGTAGTGCCTGTGGATAGATATCCAATGGATTCTTTATCCTCACAATTATCCAAGCAATCTTTAACTGCCAAAGCCGCAAGCCCATACACGTCATGGGTCGGGTCCTGGTTCGGATCAAGAGCATAATGACGCTGCTTGATCCCGTTCATCCTAAGGATCTTCTCTTTTATCTCTGATTCTCCCTCGAGATTTCCAATGTACCTCGAAATGTCTTCATTATTAATCGCATCGCCTGGAAGAAAACTTCCGGTCCTTGTGATATAACAATTCATATTTTCTCTAACTATATTAATAACTCTATGATACCGAGTCCGGAGACTTTGTTAGTAATGTAGTATATACAAACTCGTGAAATACTATGTGATAGTAAAGGTATTGGCTGGGGTCAGAAAAGAAAACACTGCTATTGTAATGGCTTCTGTTGTTATAGACCTGCATATAAAAATCAAGGTCCGTTAGCACTTCCTTGTTATCACTATAAATGTGCTTCATCGCCCATAGCACAACAGAATCTGACCCAAATGAATTAAGCGCTTTTACTGTTGTTTTAAGGTCACCTAAAATACTGATGACTATCACAATCAGCATCACAACATTTGTGCATCCAAGAATTTGAAAAGAAGACTTTTTATTAAATTCTAGAATCTTTTTACTGTATTGATTATGATCTTCAGGCTTTTCCTTTCGTAGTTGGCTAAGATTCTTAAAGAAGAGTTCCCTATCAAAACGGTCCGCCACTTCATAGGACAGCTCATCGTGACCTATAGTCATGCTATTAGTTATCATTTCTTTAAAGGAGAGAACGCTAAAGTCTCCTTCGATGCCGTTTAATTTTTGATTACTCACAGCTTCTTCATAATCCGGACCATCCATTCCCTTTGCATTACCCTCCTCCTTATCCTTAAAGTTCTTAAGCAGGAAACGGTAAGTCAATGGTTCGATCTGAATGTGGCGAATTAAAAGTTCAGCTGCTTCATGACTTGCAAGATATTTTAATCCGAAAGCCAGCAAACAGTCTATGGATCGACCCTCAAATCCTAACGGTCGCCGATGAATCAAAAACTTTATCGGAAAGATTACTATCCTAAGAAAAAAATATATTACTAATAGGATCGGCCTAAGAAAAAGATAATCTATCCGCGATTTCTCTTTCTTGAAGAGATCATTCATCGCCTTTGGAATGTATGGATACTTATTCATCTATATTCATTATTCCCAACAACGCACAACAATAAGCCATCTATAAAATATTAACCACAATAATGAGATAGCAGTTATCAATAATTTTGATGTAAAGATCATTCTAATTGATACTTACGAGTCTCTGCTTTTAATAAATTAATGTAAATCACTTAATTGTAACCTGTATAAGTTAATTGCGAGCCCAACTCCTATCTTCTTTCGAGAATGACCGGTAACCCACCCTTAGGCTCCATTGTCAAATTTGTTGCAACTTTGTGATTGTAATGAGGATCCACTCGTAACTTATATTTTTGCAATATCGAGCACAGGATAATCATCATCTCCATCATCGCAAAATGACGGCCAATGCATACCCTAGGACCACTACTAAATGGCTGATAGGCGAATGAGCTCGATGCATTATTGTTATTAGAAGATTCCTCATCGAATCGATCAGGATTAAACGTTTCCGGATCATCCCAATAATCTGTATTACGATGTAACGCATAGCGACTAATCGCAATCATTGAACCCTTTTTGATACGCACTCCACCTAGCTCCACATCATGCATTGCGTTTCGATTTTCAAACCAAAACGGTGGGTGCAACCGCATCGACTCCTGAATCACCATCTTCAAATACTTTAATTCTCCAATCCTTGAAAAATTGATCTGCTCTCCAGACGTCACATTCATGATCTGATCTAATAATTTCTCTTCAATTTCAGGATTCAGACTCAACTCGTAGAGAGTCCAAACCAGAGCCGTGGCGGAAGTTTCCTGCCCACCAACAATTATACCAAGGACCTCCTCTGCTATTTCATCCTCGTCCATGCCTTGACCAGTCTCTTCGTCCCTCATGCTTAAAAATACGGACAACAGATCCTCCCCAAGATCATTACCTTTCCGATCCCCAATCGCATTTAATATGAAAGATCTATATTCTTTTAACACACGTCTTAACTTGATATTAAGCCGGCTAGGAAACCAGTTTTTGCTAATAATTGGAAACGGAATCCCTGCACTGTATTTATTTATAACATGAGTCCACCTAATTATATCCTTAGCCGCACTATTAAAACCGTCGCTTAATAATGATTTGCCAGCAATCTCAAGTGTTAACATGTTCATTTCCTCCGTAAGATTAAATGTAGTCTCTGACTCACAAAAGCTATCCCAACGTTCAATAGTTCTATTAGTAGAATTGAGCATAATTTGAGAAAATCCCTCAATTAATTTAGGCTTAAATGACGGTTGGATTAATTTTCTTTGGCGTCGCCAGTGAGCACCTTCAGCTGTGACTAACCCGTTACCGAAAGCATTCCTAAATCGGTTATAAATAACTGTATTTTTGTCAAAATTCCGATGCGTTTCGTTTAGCACCTTCTTTATCAGCGATGCATTATTTATAAGATAAAAATTAATTATCCCTCTGTAGTATATAAAATCGCCAAATTCTTTTATTAGGACATTTATGAATTTGGATGGGTCTCTTATGATTTTCCATTGCTTATAAAAGCGCGGCGCCTTACAAAGTTTTGGAGAGTTGTCTGAGTCAGTTGTCATTTGATACCGGGGCTTCTCCTAATTTTTTTAATAACCCAATCATTATTATCAAATAATGATTGAATGGAACTGTTTACTAATTTTATGCCAAACCCTCCGAGGAAATTTATTATAATTCGCGTGCCATCCATTACCAAAAGCAAGCAGGCCCAAGGAAAGGCTATTACGAGCTTCAAAGCCTATAATTTCTTTTCTAAAAATGCGCCCAATAGAATTCACAATATCTCGAAAATTATAAATTAAAATCATATTTGCCACTAAAACTAACACTAATAGCAATTAGAGACAGCCTCAATATCATCGATAATAATTAAATCATGATCGATACATTAAATGATAGAATAAGGACAAAGATCCGAATTGAATTAAACGCCCAAACTAACTCGGAAAATGATCTGATATTTTATTCCTTAAGAAATCAACACTTCGTCGAAGTTGCTCGACCCCATCTACCCCATCTTCTATGCTAATCCATCCATCAAAACCAACTCTCCTTAACTCTTTAAAGATAGAATCATAGTCATTTAGACCTTCTCCGATCTGGCCATGGCGAAGCTGCTTCGCGTACCCGCTCGATCCACATTCCTCTTTCCTTAAATCCTCTAGGCTACCTTCAATTAAATAACGATCACTAGCATGCATCGTCTTTACTCTTGTACTGACTCTACGCAAGAGCTCAATCGGATCTTCCCCAGCAAGATAAGTATTACTGGGATCATAATTAACCCCGAATTGAGGATGCTTAATCATTCCAATAAGCTCACAAAAGACCTCCATATGTTGAGCGAATTCGGGAAAATCCCAAAAGTCATCTTTGTAATGATTTTCAATAATCAAAGAGACCCCACATTGCTCAGCATAACTCAAGCAAGATTCAATGCACTCTGCCGCATATTTGAGACCTTCAACCATAGAAACATCAGGCCTCCTCTGACCGGACAAAACTCTGCAGTAACTCGCTCCCAATTCGGCTGCCATATCAATCCATCCCTTTTCTTTGTCTATTTGCTCCCTCCGAAAAGACAGGTCAGGATGAGTGAAGTCTGGAGAACAACACAGCATGGGAATTTCTAGACCCTTGTCATGAGCAAGTAATTTAAATTTTGCCCAATTTTTTCTTTCTTCATTTTCTATAAATCCCGCGTACCATTCGACGCCTTCAACGTCCAAGCTTTCTGCGACACTCAACCATTCTTGCACGGACATCGTACCATCCACGCACAAAGCATTCATGTAAGCCTTTGGGAAAACTGCTAATTTCGGCATGCTCTATTCAATTTATTTCAGTCCAGTAAATACTAAAATTAACATTTCGGAGCGTTCCGCCCAATGCATGGAAATTGTGACAATTCGATGACTTGTCCACTAATCGGACCAAATTCTTCACTCAAAAAATGTACTGCAGTCGCTGCAATTTCGTCTGTCGTTATCATTCTTCCGCTAGGAACTTCTTCTTTACCCAAATGTTCGTACCAATTAGCGTCCATTCCCTCCTCTATCTTGCGTTGTTTTTCAGCATCACTAAGGACCCAACCGGGATTAATTTGATTCACTTTGACACCATAATCACGATGCAGAGTATCTCCTAAATTACGAGTCATTGTCATTAGAGCTCCCTTTGACGCACTGTATGCAAGCAAGTTAGGCTCGCCTGAATATGCGTTGACCGAACCAATATTAACCACATAGCCTTTGGAAGCAGATAAGTATTCTAGAGCCGCCCTAATCAAGAGTAACGGGGCCCTCGCATTAACATTCATTACCGCATCCCAAAATTCTGCATCGGTTTCTTCAATAAGATTTCTCAAAACAGCCCCCGCATTATTTATCAATCCATGCAATTGTCCAAATTCCTCTATTGCGACCTTTACCACTTCCTCACAATGATCAGGTGAAGCAAGATTCCCCACACAATGCGGCATTCCTAGCGATTGCGCTACTTCCTTAGTTTCGCAAGATTCCAAGCCATGAATCAAAACACTACCTCCCTCCTTTACTATTCTGCGAGCAATCGATTCACCTATTCCCATAGAGCTTCCTGTGACAATGTATGATTGATTTTTTAGTTTCATTATTTATTTCTTGGCTCTGACATAGCTGTCATAACATTAAGAATACTAATCCGGAATAAGCACTGATTTAACTACCTTCCCAGACTGCATTGCCTCAAAGGCTGAGTCCCACTCATTCAAAGCCCACTTTCCCCCAATGATTGGACTGATGTCCAGTTCACCACTGTTCATCAATTGTAAAACCTGCTCCCAAATGGGCCAATTATGGCTAAAGCTACCCTGTAAAGTAACATTCTTTTGAACTAAGGGATCTAGAGAAAAATTTATAGGTTCCGGCCCCCAACCAACTTTAGTAATGATTCCCATGGGCCTAACCAAATCAATAGCTGTTCTCAATGATTCACTTACACCTGCCGCATCAATGATAATATCCGCGCCCAAGCCATCGACGGAAAGCGCCCATTCAGAAGCGTCTCCAACCATAGTCTCTAATTCAAATCCAGAACGAGCCACTTCTAATCTATCAGAATCTAAATCTAAACCAATTAACACTACATCAGCCCCACTCATCTTTGCAAAAACCGCACACAATATTCCAATTGGCCCAGGCCCGATAACAATGGCTCTGTCGCCAGGATTAATTCTTGAGTTGTTAATCACCGCATTATAGGCAACGCAGCAGGGTTCCGTCAAAGCCGCACACTCCATTTGGATGCCTCGGGGAATTCTATGCAAACATCGCGCTGGAGTCTTTACAAAATTAGTCATTGCACCATCAACCCCATATCCAAAACCCTTCCTGTCCTTGTCCAGATTATATAAACCCCTGCGAGACATGGGGCTGTCAGGATTAATTATTGCTGCTGTTTCGCTAACGACACGGTCACCAATATTCCATCCTTCAATGTTTTTCCCTATCTCTGTAATTCTACCTCCAAATTCATGCCCCAGAACGACTGGATAATTCACTGGCCAACTATGAGTAGAATGTAACTGATGGATGTCACTGCCACAAACCCCAACGGCCTCAACTCGTATAATAACATCATCAATGCCCGGTTCAGGACAATCAATTTCACGAATTTCAACAGAACCCGGATCAGGAGCAAAATTAACTACGGCACTCTGAGACATTTAATACAAAAGATATCTTAAAATTAACTTAAGTAGCATTTCCGATTAATATAAAACACAAAACTTATCATGCAAAATTCATGGTCACTCTTTATTATTAATTCATACTAATAATGATATCATACTCCAATACTTTTCACTACCAATTCTCGTGCTACGGTTAGCACCATTATTGTTTTTTAATGACATCAAAAATATCAGCCCTAACTCTATTAATTGTATTCGCTCTCATAGGATGCCAATACCCATACAGTGAGCCTGCATTCATAGCCCCAAAGGGAAAAGAAAAGCCAAACCAATGGCTTGTTTCTCAGATCAAGGGACAGATCAGAGACTTGGAAACTAAAACAGGTAAGAGATTCAAGGGTGACTCCATCAAAGTGCATGATCCAATCTCAGCACAATATGAAGATTGGAGAGGCATGCCTGTAGCAAAGATTCGCAACAAATTTCAAGGAGGTCTAACTTCCTGGAAGGCATCAGAGAACGAAGCCGCAGTATACTTTGCTCATGCAGATGGCAGTATTCCGGAATGGCTAATACGTCACGAATCATTGCATGTAATCCTTCTCAGTAACGGCATACTTGGACATCCAAAAAAATATACTAAATATTTTAAAAAACCATACTGGTGGACTCAGGAAACTGCAGAGCCACCCAAAAATTTAGCTGAAAAAAAATTCAACTTACCAACATATGCATCTTGCCCAATTTGTATAATGAATCTCGAATTGATTCGGCAAGCCCAGATAAAATGAGCAGTACTACAAATTACATTGTTGCGACTGCCGGGCACATTGATCATGGCAAAAGCACCCTAATAGAAGCTTTGAGTGGAACTAATCCCGATAGACTTCCCGAAGAACAGTCACGCGGCATGACCATTGACCTTGGCTTTGCTCACCTCCTATTAAATGACTCTGAGAATCCTGAAAAGAATTACAGCCTCGGCCTCATTGATGTTCCCGGTCATGCAGATTTTGTCAAAAATATGGTTGCTGGTGCTGGTTCTGTAGATGTAGCAATGTTTGTAGTGGCCGCTGATGATGGGTGGATGCCACAGTCAGAAGAGCACCTTCATGTTCTCACATACTTAAATGTTCGTAACGCGGTAGTCGCTCTAACTAAATCTGATTCCGTTGATGACATTGAATTTTCATCTGAAATGGTTTCAGAGTCACTAAAAGGTAGCGTCTTCGAAAATGCTCCCATCGTTCCTGTTTGCGCGCTTATTGGAGATGGCATTGAGGAATTACGAGAGGCCTTAATCCAAGAAATAAAAAAGGTTAGCCCTCCTCCTAATATTGAAAAGCCAAGGCTATCTGTGGACCGTGTATTTTCGCCTAAAGGCGTAGGAACAGTAATAACTGGTACAATGTCCGGAGGAAAGTTTACAAAAGGCCAAAAAGCTATCATCCAGCCTCAATCAACTGAAACCACGATCCGCGCAATTCAAAACCATCAACACGAAATTCCTGAAGCTTTGCCCGGCATGAGAACAGCACTCAACATTCCTGACGTTGAAATTGGAAAAGGCAAATCAAGAAATGGAGTCAAACGCGGCGACACAATCACAATTGAAAAAATAGGATCTCCTTCTCGTCGCATTCATGTTGTAGTTGAAAGGATTCAAAGAGAATCTAAAGCTGGATCGGTAAAGCACGCTCAACGCATTCGATTTCACCATTGCAGCTCTAACATTTCAGGAAAACTATTGTTTTTTGACAATATACAACTCGAACCAGGCCAAAAGGCACTCGCTGAGATCAGATTAGACAAACCAGCTTACACACACGCAGGCGATCACTTCGTCTTAAGAGACTGGTCAAAACGATTCACTATTGCCGGAGGAACTGTCCTCGATCCAACCCCACCTCGCCGCAGTTATAGATCTAGAGAACAACAAACTTTTCTTGAAACCCGATCCTCATCAACAAACTGCGCAAAATCATTTCTGCAATCTCTTATAACTCGCGATCACTACCTTCCCGCTTCTGAAATATTAACACAGTCATGCTTCTCAAAAACTCATATTAATGATGCTCTTGAACAAATAGACACGATAAACTCAAATCCTTGGGTATTTGAAAAAAAATGGTGGCTCGATTTGATAGAGGTTGCCGCTAAGAGGATTGATACTATCCACAATAAACACCCAGAACTTCCAGGCATTGATATTAATATGCTAAGAAGCTTCATGAAAAAACATCTGCCTGATTCCAAGCTTTTTGAAGTATTAGTTGAGGCTCTCGAAACCGGCAAATACATCAGGAGTGGAACTATAATCCGAAGAAAAGATCATAACCCACGGCTCCCTGATAAATTACAATTAGCAGGCAAGCGGATACGCGATGCCCTTAATTTAAATCCTCTAGAACCACCTAGCCCCAAAGAATTAGTACAAAATGAAGATGATTCATCAGCACTAAAATTCCTCTTAGAAACTGGAGAGGCTATTCAACTAGACGATAAGGCAATACTCCTATCCTCTCATTTTAAAGATTCCGTAGAAAAAGTAAAAAGCTTCATAACCTCCAACGGACCATCGACCGCTGCAGATATTCGCAAAATACTTGCAACGACTAGAAGAATTGTAATCCCATTCTTGGAGCGACTCGATAAGGAGGGAATCACAAAACGCGAAGGTGATTTACGTTCACTCAATTAACCTTAAGATAAGGCTATTGTCACTTCCTCTAAAGATTCAGGGTCGCTCACCGTTAGCACTTCTGTTTCATGCCTAATCCTGTTCATTAATCCTGCCAAAACAGGCTTTGGACTAAATTCAATGAAAGTTACTTCGGGGTTTGGATCTAAAATAAATTCCATAGACTCATGCCACCGAACAGATCCAGTAACTTGCCTTTCAAGTGAGGCCCGAATCGAATCGTTATCAACAATAGATTCCGCTTCAACATTCGATATGACAGGAAAATTTGGTGCGACAATATCAAAGCTTTCAAGCTCTTTTGCCAGTTTGTCCTGAGCTCCTGCCATCAATCTAGAGTGATACGCTCCCGCTACTTCTAGAACCTTTCCCATTCTGCATCCAAAATCCTTCACCTTATTTACGGCAGAAAGAATATTATCTCGAGAACCGGAAATTACTATTTGCCCAGGAGCATTTAAATTTGCAACATCAACATCATATTCCTTAGCAAGTTCTCGCACAGACTCTTCACCACCACCTATGATAGCTGCCATTGATCCGTCTGTCATAGCACATTCCTCATCCATGAACTTTCCCCTCTTCGCCACAAGTTTTAATCCATCTAGAAAACTAAATGATCCTGCTGCTGAATATGCTGTGAATTCACCCAAGGACAATCCAGCTGCAGCCACAGGATTCAATGAAGGACAATTTTTTTTGAGCATTTCCCAACATGCTAAACCATGCACATACAAAGCGGGCTGGCACCATGAAGTTTGAGTCAACTTATCGTTCGGGCCATTAAACATTACCTTGGAAAGTTCAGCACCCAGCTCCTCATCTGCCATTGCTATGATTTCTTTAACCTTAGGATAAGCCTCAGATAAAGAGTAACCCATGCCTACTTCTTGAGCCCCTTGACCTGCAAATAAAAGAACGATAGATTTTTTCACAATATCAATTGCTCAATCATTTGTCGGCAAGAATCAACCTTGTTTTTTAAAACCTCCCGAGGATTAGACATAGACTGTTGCATGTCTGTTTTGTCATCAACCAGTGATAGGACAATATCAAAATCATTTTCAAAGGCTTTCGACCCATGAACGCTGCCACATATTGCCACTACTGGCTTACCTAGCTTTCTAGCGATTTTTGCAACCCCGTAAGGCGCCTTACCCATCAATGACTGAGAATCCATACACCCTTCTCCAGTTATGATTAAATCATAAGGTGCCATAACTCCCTCCAAATCTATAATCTCTGCAACTAAATCAAAACCTGAGCGCAATTCCGCCTCACAAAAAGACATGAGGCCAAAACCTAATCCACCTGCGGCGCCAGTACCTGGCTCTTCTCTGAAGGTGTTACCCATTTCAGATTCCACAAGATCCGCAAATCTCAACAGCCTGGCTTCATGCCTTTCCATATCCTTTTGAATTATCCCCTTCTGCTCACCATACACTCTAGTAGATCCATCCTTCCCTAATAAGCGATTTCTTACATCACAGGCAACGATAATTTCAGGAAGGTCCAATCTAATTTCTGGAAAAATTTGCTCAATTTCCATTAACCGCTCAGGAATCTCATCAATCTCTAGTCCCTCACCATTGAAAAAACGAACTCCCAAAGCCTGGGCCATCCCTGCTCCGCCATCATTTGTAGCACTTCCTCCAATACCCAAAACAATCCTATCAACGCCAAAGTTTCTAGCCTCAATAATCAATTCCCCGGTACCATAAGTGGAAGCGGCCCAAGGATCTAGTCTCTTACCCTGAACGGCGACGAGACCCGAAGCTAAATTCATTTCAATGACGGCAGTACCTCCACCACCACAATCATCAGATATAAGAAAAAAACCAGCATCCACTATATCTCCTAATGGACCCCTTACCTGAGACTTAACCCACGCGCCCCCAAGTGCATTGCCAATTATTTCAGCTGTTCCTTCCCCACCATCGGCCACAGGAAAAATTCGGCATTCATGATCCCCCAAAACATTTCCTATCACCTCTCCAACCTCAGACCCACTCATGGTTCCCTTAAATTTATCTGAAGCAATTAATATTCGCATCACAAATTAATTAGGGTCAATTAGATAATCCTTGCACCTTAGCCAGTTTGGCGATTCGCAAAAACCTCAAGAAAGCTCACTTCAATTGCAAGGGACTCTTGAACGTTAGTCCCAAGATCATCTCTCAATCCTTCTAAAGATTTAATTTTTTTCATTAATTCATCTGCTGAAAATCCCTTGGATAAATTTAATGTAAATTCCGATTGCTGTGAAAAGTCTAGTCTTGTGTATCCTTTTTTATGTCGAAGCGCATCACCGAACCATGAAATTAGCACTTCAAGTAAGTCAGAACGGATTCCTAAATAACGCGACTGAGCAATAGCCTTATGATAATCTTCACGATCCTTTAACCAACGCCCATCAGTTGTCTTAGCAAACGATTCAGACTCCAACTTTCTCTCCTTGTCTTCCTCTTTCTCTGACTTCTCCTTAGCGTCCTTTAGTATATCAGAAAAAGCTCTAGCCATTTTAAGTGCATCTGAAACTTGGCCGTTCGTACGAATCCCTTGGAGAAGATCCCTAAGCCGATCACCATATTCATTAGCGGCTATACTTGAATCAGCCTGCATCAGAGGAACCTCTATGCAGCGAGAAAGAATAGTATCAAGTAGCTGTTCAGGAAACGCTGTTATCAATAGCATCAAACAATTCAAAGGAGGCTCTTCCAGTGTCTTCAAAAATGCATTCTCCGCCTGCTCGCCTAGCCTTTCCGCATCTTCAATAATTCCTATCTTATATGAGCCCTTATTTGCTTTCTGATGAAACATTTCCTCGAGCTCACGTACCTGCTCAACTTTAATCCTCCGTGACTTTGACTCTGGTTGAACTAGCCGAACATTCTCAGAGATCACATTAGCCAAGGATTCTTCTTGAGGAAATTTGTTAACCAGCGAAATCAAACGCAATGCTAATTCATTTTTTCCACTACCAGCAGGCCCGGTAATAAGGTAAGCATGCGAAAGCCTCCTTGCAGAAAACGATTTATTCAAATATTCAAAAGCGCTATCAAGATCCAACGCCATATTTTTTATTTAGGTTGTCCCATATTTCTAACTCTAATTCATCAGCGGGTTTAGAAGCGTCAAGTAACACAAACCTCTCCGGATTATTATTTGCAAGTTCGAGGTAGCCTACGCGCACCTTCTCAAAAAAAGAATCAGGCTCTCGTTCCATTCGATCCTCTTGGCCACCAGACCTAGCTCGAATCCTTTCACGACCTTCGACTACACTTATATCCAATAAAAACGTACAATCAGGCAAGCAATCTCCAACCGCAAAATCATTCATCACCGAAACAATCTCTTCTCCTAAGCCTCGAGCAATGCCTTGATAAATTGTCGTAGAATCATGAAACCTATCAGCCAGAACATAGGCGCCTGCATTTATTTTTGGCTTAATGACTCTCCTCACAAGCTGTGCGCGGCTAGCAGCAAATAAAAGAAGCTCGGATTCAGAAGTCATGTTCTCGCCTTCAGGTGCATGTTGCAATAGATCCCTGATACATTCACCCAACTCAGTGCCTCCAGGCTCTCTTGTAAGTAAGACCTCATGCCCAATACCTTGGAGACGTTCACATAGGCGCTTGATCTGCGTGGACTTACCGCATCCTTCAGAACCTTCAAAACTAATAAATCTGCCTAATGCCATTACATTTCATATAGCTTGTCGTTATGTACTTGTCGAACCACGATAAAAAACAATTTAAATCAACTACTGCAAAGTTGTTTTTTATCAGGAAATAGTTCCATAACTCCCTTTTCTGAGGCATCACACACACCACGTTCGGTAATAAGGCCCGTAACAAGCCTAGATGGAGTAACATCAAATGCATAATTCGCATATGAAACACAGGGCATAGCAAGCTCAACGCCAACCAGTTCTCCCTCGGCAGATAATCCTTCGATACTTCTGACCTCATCTTGGTTACGCTCTTCTATTGGAATTTCAAGCCCCCCCTCCGATGCAGTCCAATCAAAAGTAGAAGAAGGCAAGGCAACATAAAAAGGGATTCCATTATCATGGGCCGCAAGAGCCTTAAGATAAGTTCCAATTTTGTTAGCAACGTCCCCATATCGAGTCGTTCTATCAGTACCGGTTATAACAATATCGACCTTTCCTATATTCATAAGATGTCCCCCCACATTATCTGCAATCACTGTATGAGGAACCCCTTCCTGGCCAAGTTCCCATGCAGTAAGACGTGAACCTTGATTCAATGGACGTGTCTCATCAACCCAAACATGAATTGGTAAACCATCCCTATGCGCTGCATAAATAGGGGCAGTAGCAGAACCCCAATCAGCAAAAGCAAGCCAACCAGCATTACAATGCGTAAGTATGTTAACCGTTTGATCATCAGATTTATTTTTAGCTATATCCAAAAGCAGTTCCTTTCCATTCTCCCCAATACTGCGGCACCAATTAGCATCTTCGTCGGAGATTAACTCAGCTTCTTTCAAGGCAATCTCAGTCCAATCTGCGGGATCGGCATTGATCAACACACTTAATTGCCTCTCAACTGCCCACACAAGATTTGTTGCAGTGGGCCTAGAGCACATTAAAGAATCCGCGAACGACTTTAGTTGAATTAAATCTCCCCGACTCTCATTAGCAGCTAACCACATCCCGTAAGCTGCCGTAACACCAATGCATCCAGCTCCTCTTACATGCATATCAGCGATTGCCCTAATTACATCAGAGACAGATAAAAGTTCTTTAAACTCAAAGAAAAACGGCAACTTTTTTTGATCAATTATTTTTACAGAAAGACTTGAGCTTTCATTATCAGCCCAAACCGTTCGGTAAGCTTTACCATCGACATTCATAGATAATATAATAGCATTTTATTTTTACAAAAATCCATGCAGAATTATTAGTCAGGTCTATTAGTTCTGCCCTTAAACAATTAAGATAGATACATTGCCCCAGAGTCGACGGAACAACTTAAAGAAAAATGTAAATAAAGGGGTGGATTCTTTTGAAAAAGATAATTTTGTATCTGTATTAACCGCATCCTTTGGTGATGGCCATAATACCGCCGCTAAAAACATTGTTACCGCACTAAACGACTTAAAGATTCCCAATAGCGGAGCCCTAGATCTACTCAATACAATTCACCCATCAATAATGCAGTGCCTAACCAAAGGTTACCGATTTATTACTACTCGATATCCTAGTATATGGAAACAGTTATACCGTATAGCAGATAACATTTCATTTGGAGACGAGTCCTTCGACTTGATGCCTACCGTCACCCGTGGCACTGCTGCCTACCTACAAAAAACAAAACCCAAAACAGTCATAAGCACTTATCCTTTGTACGGAAATCTAATAGAGAGAATCTTTGGATCTCAGCCGCTACCATTCAAACTTATCACTATGGTAACTGACTCAAAGTCGATCAATAGAGCATGGCTGAACAAAACTTCAGGAAATTTTCTAGTATTGGATCAAATCTCGGCTGATTTCTTTTTAGAAAATGGAATCCCCGAAAAAAGAATTCACATCACTGGATTCCCGGTATCTCCATTATTTGAAAATTACTCATCAAATCCAATGGAAAGAAAAACGCCAACCCAATTTAAAATACTCTATACTCCATCGGCAAAAACAAAACACGTCAAAAAAACACTCAAGGCACTTCATAAAATAAAGAAAGATTCAGCCTACAACATCTCATTAACAATCGTTCTAGGAAGACATGCGCAAAGGTTAAGAAGCTCAGTCAATACTGAAGCAGACAATGAAACCCGAATCATAGAATGGACAAACAATATGCCTGAACTGCTAAACAAACATCATTTAGTAATTGGCAAGGCCGGAGGCGCATCAGTTCAAGAAGCACTCGCCTCATCTTGCCCAATGATCATAGACTCTATGATACCTGGACAAGAAGAAGGTAACGCAGAATTAATTGCTAATTACGGAGCAGGATTAATTACAACAAACCCTGAAAATCTAGAAGTAACAATTCAAAATATATTAAAGGAGAACGGTGCGAAGTGGCTATCCATGCGAAAGGCCGCCAAAAAAAATGGCCACGTAAAAACGGCACATAAAGTGGCGAAAATCGCAACTCTATAAGTGACCTCACTAGCGGCTCAAATCACCTTGAAATAAAAGTTTAAATCCGCCATTCTGTAGAGCCACAGAAGCAAAATCTGCGTCCTCTGCAGTCAAAGCCACTAGGGACCTTCCCTCGTCACTGATATTGAGCGGATAGCTAGTATGTATGTTAGTCTCGGCAGCAGACAGAGCCGCAAGGCATGGAGCAAGAGAAGTCGACCCTTCGCTCAATTGGACAACAACAATCTCATTAACAACATAAGGAATTCCCCTTTCGATAAACAGCGTTTCAGTAAGATCTGGATCACTAACAACCAGCCTAAGAATAGTCACATCAAATGAATCTTGTATACTAAAACCAAGCACATAAACTTTTGAATCGTTCAATAATTTAATCATCGAGTGCATAGCACCGATACGATTTTCCAGCATTAATGAAAATTGCTTAACGGGGTCTCCTTTAATCACTGCCGAATCTTCAATTCCCATTTTATTTAAGTGATTTAAATTTATAAACTAAAATAATGAAGCCTCAGTTATTCCAGATATAAAAGATTATTCACAACCAGGCCAATTAGTCAAATTCAACCCAGCTATCATTAATTAAATCTAAAATGTGCACTTGATTAATTCCCCCCTTGGCATCCTCTGGGAACTGAAGCCTCAGGACACAATCTTTCTGCCATTCATCATATAAAACTTTTTTAATTCTCTGTGACAATTCAGTTCCAGCTGCCACGTAGCCAAATAAAATATCATCTGATTTCCAGTCATCTATGCGAACACATGTCCATTTTGACCTATCTGGGAACGCAAAACCCGGATTCAGTTCAAGAGTTGCCCTAACGCGAAAATTAATTGCCTCTAGGCTCTTATTATCAATAAAATCCTTCCAACTCATAGGGCTGTATCTTACGAACTCCTCCCAATCCAATAGGAACCCACTATCAGAGTCTTCCAATATTACAGAGCGGGCTCGGATGTGATCTTGAACTGTGATATTTGCAATCCAAAAATTAGATGGGTCTTCAAATTTTAAAACTGAATCAACACTATTTAGTCTGGGAACTAAAAATTCGTTCCTTGAATAATAATCAGCCACCCGATCTAAAGTGCTCACGTTCTTCCTTATGACGCCATACAGCTCTTCTTTATTCGTGACTCCAAAAAACTTTTCAAGTGTATCTCTAACGCGAAATTGAATGTCTGCGGCACTTTCGCCTTCAATAGGGATTAAGGGTTTTAGAAGGTGACCCGCTGAATTTTTTAATGACCCGCTCGAATTAGCGTCAGAGTCACCAGACTCATCATTTTTTCCACCCCATAATAAAAAAACAATGAACACAAAAAGACTGACCGCAATAAACACTATCGCTTTAAATTTAAAGGTACTCTTTTTTTTCTGATACAGAGGCTCAAGAACCAACCCCATGGGAAGTTTCACAGAACTAAAAATATCTACACCCAAATTAAGGTCTTCAGAATCATTCAATTCTTTACCAGAACCATTAGAATCAATCGATTCTATTAAATCACCATAGACTGCGTCAGTACCTTCATCATCCGACACCTTCCCTCTGTAAATCTTTACTTCTTCAGTGTCATCTAAACTCCTATCGGTATCTATTTTTTTTGATTTTTTTATAATTAAAGCATCCTCATTGTCCTCAAAATTTTCATTGGCGGCAGACAGGCCATCAAATGAAGTCGCCTCTTCACCTAAAAACAAATCGGCTTCTTCATGTTGATTATCAGATGAGGGTTGCGGCATAATACAATTAAATAAAATAATAATTTTTACTTATAATATGGTAATTTGCATAAGTTGATAATTACATTTGTTTCTGCGCCTATCCACTCCCAAAATTGAAATGTTTTCTAGATAGACCTAAAGACCATTTACAGCTTAATATTGTTACAATAAAATGAAGACTCTAACTCTCCTCTGCCTGTCATATTTCGGATTGATTCTATTAACCTTCACCGCCGAAGCCTTTAACAAAAAGAAATTCCCGGCGCATTGGGGCGATCCACCTAAGATTCAAACTCGAGACTTTAGACCTCTTCCAGGAGGTTATGGTAACGGCAGTTCAACCCTTGCAAAGTGGATATCAAAAAATCTCG
This sequence comes from Verrucomicrobiaceae bacterium, assembly GCA_004211885.1. Lineage (GTDB taxonomy): Bacteria > Verrucomicrobiota > Verrucomicrobiia > Verrucomicrobiales > DEV007 > EC70. The sequence goes on along the minus strand of SHBV01000027.1, from coordinate 10,705 downwards.
AACAAGATAAAATAAAAGGGATACCAAATAAATCTTTTACAACTCTCTTCGATCAAGACACTAAGAACTTAGATGGCTGGTCAATCAAAAGTGGTTACGCCACCTACAAAATTCATGAAAATTCGATATTAGGAACTACTGCCAAAGGGAGCGGCAACACATTCTTATGTACTGATAAAAGTTATTCTGACTTTGAACTCGAATTCGAAGTTAAATGTAATAATAAACTCAATTCCGGAGTTCAGATTCGTTCACAATTAAAGAACCCTTCCAGCAAATATGGAGGCCGCGTAAATGGACCCCAAGTTGAAATTGAAGCGAGCGGACAAAATGGTGCAGAAGCAGGATATGTCTATGGTGAGGCAACGGGAAGAGGTTGGTTAACTCCAAAGGAACGTCTCAAGCCCCACAAACACTTCAAAGATGGTGAATGGAACAAGTACCGAATCATTGCTAAAGGAAACAGAATTCAAACTTGGATTAACGGCAATAAAATTGAAGATTTAACCGATGAAGCAATCTATAAAACACATTCAACAGGATTAATTGGCTTACAGGTACATGGCATAGGAAAAAATGCAGGACCTTTAACAGTCCAGTGGCGCAACATTAAGATAAAAGAGCTATAAAAGCTCGATCTTATACATGCGCCTAATTGCATCTTTTCTTCTTTTATTCTCTGTACTGTCAAAAGCAAAAGAGGATAAGCCTAATATTTTATTCATTTACCTCGACGACTTCGGTTGGCGGGACACTAGCTACGCTGGATCGGATTTTTATGAGACTCCTAACATAGATAGCCTGGCAAAGGGGGGAATGGTTTTCTCAAACGCTTATGCAGGTGCTGCTAATTGCGCTCCTTCTCGAGCCTGTCTCTTATCAGGGCAATACAGCCCCCGTCACAAAATATATAATGTAGGAACGGGACCAAGGGGGAAATCAGTATACCGCAGACTCATTCACATTGCCGGGACCAACACATTAAGTCCGGAGATTTCCACTTGGGCTAAAGTCGCTAAAGAAGCTGGTTATGCCACTGCATCCATTGGAAAATGGCACTTAAGTTCCGATCCCACGCTTCATGGCTTTGATCTTAATATTGGTGGAAGCAAATCAGGAAGCCCACCAAAAGGATACTTCCCGCCACATGGGAAAATTAAAGGACTCACCAAGGTCGATAAAAACGAATATCTAACAGACACTCTCACTTCAGAAGCTATTAAGTTCATCAATAAAAAAAGTAAACTCCCATGGCTACTATACCTCACCCATTTTGCAGTTCACACTCCAATCCAAGCAAAGAACAAAGACAAGGAATACTTTGAGAATAAACCCTCTGGAAAATTGCACAAAGATACGACCATGGCTGCAATGATTAAGAGTGTTGATGATGGAGTTGGGAAAATTATAACCACCCTTAATTCCCTAGGCATAAAAGAAAAAACAGTCATCATTTTTTACTCTGACAATGGAGGATACGGACCCGCTACCTCAATGCATCCGCTCAAAGGTTACAAAGGAACTTACTACGAAGGAGGAATACGCGTTCCTTTTTTCATAAACTGGCCAAAAGTAGTCCGTTCCGGATCCAAGTGCGAAACTCCAATCACGGCAGTAGATCTGTACCCCACGATCTGCGAAATCACAGGAGGGCAAATCAACGAAAATCACAACTTGGATGGAATTAGTTTAGTTCCATTATTGAAAGAAAAAGAAATTAGGGAGAGATCCTTGTATTGGCACTTCCCAGCCTATTTGCAAAGCTATCAAAGATACAATGAACAACCTGACCCCCTATTCCGGGCACGACCCTGCGGCGTAATTAGGAAAGGAAAATGGAAACTCATCGAATATTTCGAAGACGGACGGACCGAACTCTTCAACTTGGAAAATGATATTAGTGAGAGTAAGAATCTTTCAACTGATCAACCTGAAATAGTTTCGTCCTTGCTCTCATCCCTACGCAAATGGAGACATCAAGTTAAGGCACCCGTCCCAACCCAGCCAAACCCTAAATTTGATGAAAAAGCTGAACAAAGTGCAATTGACGAATTACACAAAAGGAATCGTAATAAGAAGTAAAATATACAAATCCACACCTCACAGAATCATCTAATTCCCTAAGAAAATTATGTACTGTCACTCTCACACAAAAAAAATCCTCATATTTTTTGTTGTGCACACTACATGCATGATTTGGGGTCCAGGCCAGGAAGGAGTAACAGATCCGGCTCCAGAACGGATCACTAAAACCGTACAGATCATCAAAAAATCACTCCCTTCGGTCGCCTCCATTCAGACATTTAAAGAATCAGGAACGCCTGGAGTCTACAACGTGCAAGCTGGAAGCGCCTCTGTCATCCATGAATCAGGCTATCTTTTAACTAATGAGCACGTCATAAGTGGAATCATACAAGGCAATGCAATTTTATATGGAAAAACCCCTTTACCATTTAAGACAATTGCCAAAATGAGCTCAGAAGACTTAGCAATTATAAAAATTGATACCGAGAGCCCTTTGCAACCTCTTCCAATCGGCCGAAGCAATGATCTAATGCTTGGCGAACCAATCTTAACGATTGGAAACCCTGGAGGTTTAAATCATTCAGTTTCCAAAGGAATAATAAGCGGCATTAATCGCTCCACTTCTACAGGAGCAGCATTCCTTCCTTCGATGATACAGACTAGCGCCGCCGTGAGCGGTGGGAATTCCGGAGGACCTTTAATTAATGCGCTAGGGGAACAAATAGGAACCATCACATCAAAGCAACTCGGCTCAGAGAATATAAACTTTGCAATCGCCATCGACAGAATTCGGGAAGTTTTCCCACGAATGCTATCCCCAGAATTGCGGTACGGATTCTGGATCGGAGTCAAAATTGATATGCATGAATCAACTGCTAAGATTTTATCAGTAGCAGATAGATCACCTGCACAAAAAGCGGGATTAGTTACAGGTGACATCATAACGAAAATTGATGAATCCTTAATCAAAAATGGGTTTGAATATTTATTCGCCCTAATTGATAAGGGCCCTGAAGAAACGCTCGAAATCGAATACATCCGCGAAAAAGAAAAGGCAACGTTAAGTCTAACCCTATCAGAATTAGAACTGCTAGAGCCTGTACCTGAAGAAGGAATGAAACCAGGAATACATTTCGAAGCATTTTCTGGCAAATGGAATAAATTACCGGACTTTAATTCATTAGAAACAGTAAAGGAAGGCACTGTTAAAATTCCTACAGAACAAGCTTTCGTTTCTGAAAACGGTGAAGATTACGGATTGCGCTTTACTGGATTTATAAAAATTAAAGATGAAGGCCTATACACTTTTAAGCTGTCATCTGATGATGGGAGTCAACTATCAATAGGAAATCAACTTCTTGTGGATAATGATGGCCTCCATGGAGTGATAAGCGCGGTTGGCCTGATACGCCTAAGGGCAGGAATGCATCCAATTAGCATTACCTTCTTTGAGAATAGCGGCGATCAGAAGCTAGATGTTTCCTATGAAGGGCCAAACATAAACTCTCAACAAATCCCCCCAGAAGTTTATTACACAAAATAACAATTCTCATTGAACTCGGCTTTATTTAAATAATTTAATTACTCACAATAACTCCATGCCCAAACCTCTAAACATTGCGATCATAGGACATCAATTCATGGGAAGGGCTCACTCGAATGGCTGGAAACAAGCAGAGAAATTCTTTGACCTCAATGCTACACCAATACTGAAAGTCGCATGTGGTCGTAATGAGAATGAACTTGCTAAATTTGCCAATAACTGGGGATGGGAAGAAATCTCAACTGACTGGGAAAATGTTATTATTCGAGACGATATCGACATCATTGACATAGCAACTCCAACATATCTGCATCATGACATGGCAATCGCTGCCGCTAAAAATGGTAAGCATATTTTCTGTGAAAAACCCTTTGCCCTGAATCTAGAACAAGCTGAATCGATGCTTGAATCTGCAGAAGAAGCCAACATAACACATTACCTCAATCATAATTATCGAAGATGCCCTGCAGTAAGGCTCGCGAAGAAACTCATTGAAGATGGAAAACTCGGCAAATTATATCATTGGCGAAGCACTTATCAACAGGACTGGCTTGCCAATCCTGAGGCGCCAATGAGATGGCAATTACAGCATGAGTATGCGGGCGGAGGACCACACATTGACCTTGGCTCGCATTGCATTGATCTTGCACGTTATCTCATTGGTGAAATTTCATCAATTTTTTGCATTAAACCAAAGTTTGTTAATGAGCGCCCATCGGACGATTCAAATAAGGAAGAAGTCACTGTCGATGACGCTTCACTGATGGCAGTTGAATTCAAAAATGGTGCCGTAGGTTCATTCGAATGCACACGATATGCCAGCGGACGAAAGAATAGAAATCAATTTGAAATCAACGGTAGCAGAGGAAGCGTCGTTTTCGATCTAGAAAGAATGAATGAATTAGAATACTTTTCATCTTCTGACACACAAGAAGAACAGGGTTTTAGAAAAATCCTCGCAACAGATCCAGCCCACGAATATGCAGGAAATTGGTGGCCCCCAGGTCATATCATCGGTTATGAACACACCTTTGCGCACGCTGCAGCAGATTTTTTAAACGCAATTGCACATAAAGAACCCATACATCCAAATTTCTCTGATGGCGTCGAATGCATGCGGATTCTTGAAAAGGGGTCCCAATCAAATGCAGAATGTAAAAAAATTTCACTCTAATTAGAACTGCACTTAATCTCTATTTCTTTTGTAGATATTTCTTTTTATACTTTTGATATAATCGAGTCTGCTTGTTCGACATGTCTATTGGCCGCCCACCAATGTAAGCATCAAATATTTTCGTAGTTACCTCTAAAGGATCTCCAGTAGTTATTATGAAAGTAGCATCTTTTCCTTCTTCTAGAGATCCGAGCCTGTCATCAACTCCTAGAATTTGCGCCGGATAAAGAGTCACTGATTTTAGCGCTTCTTCTCTAGGCAATCCAAATGCAGCTGCCCTAGCAGCCTGATAAGGTAAATTCCTCTCATGAGGCGCATCCATAGATCTTCCACGGCCCGTGATGCAAAATCTTACACCGGCGCGTTGAAGTTTAACTGGATTGACCATCGGCGTGTCATAATCCTCCCAACGCCTTCCGGGAAGAGAATTTACAGGACTAATAATGACTGGAACATTATGTTTCTTTAACAGTGGGATCGCTCTCCAAGCATCGGAACCTCCAACTATTACAATTTTTACCTTTTGCTCAATAGCAAATTTAACAGCTTCTTGAATCTCGAATAATCTATTAACGTGAACATATATCGGCACAGAACCTGACAAAACATCTTTCATTGCCTCCCATCTCAAGTCCGTCTTTTGCAATGAGCCTCCTACATTCCTTGCCTTTAAATAAGCTCTGGCTCTATTGAAGCTTTCTTCAAGCCTATTTAATTGCAATTTCGTCTTATCGGAAGCTTCTTTCATAGCTTTCTTCTGTTTTGCGTTTAGAGCCCTCCCAGGATCAGGAATATTAGGCCAGCGTATATGCATACCAACAGAAGATTTTACTGTCATTTCCTCCCAAGTCCAACCGTCTAGCTTCATCAAGGCTGACTGCCCAGCAATTAATCCATTACTTTGAGGCACGCTCAAAACATGAAGGACTCCGTTACTTCGTGTAACCGGCAGTAATTCACTATCGGGATTTACTGTAACCTCAGCCCTCACATTCGGATTAATATCTCCAGATTCAATCATATCTCTAGTTGCTCTAACGGCCCTAATTTCTGTGAGTCCAAGGACTGTATTTGATGCAATCATCCCCGGATAGATATGCCGTCCCAAACAATTAATTATCTTCACTGATTTATCTCCTTTGATTGGCTTATCAGAATCAGCTCTTTCGATCTTCTTTATCTTCCCTTCTTCAATAAACATTGACCCAATAAAGGAATCAGAACTGACAGGATGAATGGTCGCCCCACGAAAAACTAATGTCCCCGTCGGTTCCGGCGATGGAATATTGTCATTCGCAAATGCAATTGCCAAATGCCCCAACCATATTAAGTGCAATATAAAACAGTTTCTCATCTTAGTTAGACTGGCAGCACTTCCCACTAGTACAGGTGTGTAAACTCTTCCCATTATGATACAATCCTCTAGTAATTGTAGTGCAAGGCTTTAACATTACTGGTAACCATCTCGGCCTTTTCGATAACTGAGTAGTCTCTTCTTCTAAATTACTGCTTTTATCATTATTTAAATCATTCTCTGGATTTTTAATTTTCTGCGAAATTACTTTATTCACTAATCTCGTTCTTTCATTGATGGCTCTTTTGCGTAACACTCTATCATTCTCAATATCAAAATAAATCATCCCCTCGATCCAAGTTTGCTCAGCTTTAGAATAAGTAGAGAGTGGATGCCCATTCCAAATAACAAAGTCAGCATCCTTTCCTGGCTCTAATGAGCCAACTTTACTATCAATCCGAAGTTGTTTTGCAGGATTAATGGTAACAAATTTTAGGGCCTCCTCTTCTGAAACTTCACCATACTTGACTGCCTTTGCTGCCTCAACATTCATCCGACATGCAAGCTCACTATCATCAGAGTTAAATGAAGTAACAACCCCCACCTTGCTCATCAAAGCCGCATTATATGGAATTGCATCATAGACTTCAAATTTGTATGCCCACCAATCACTAAAAGTGGAACCTCCTGCTCCAATCTCAGCAATAGCATCAGCTACCTTATATCCTTCTAACACATGCTGGAAAGTTCCCACAACAAAGCCAAACTTTTGAGCGAGCCTTACAAACATTAATATTTCGTCTTGCCGATATGAATGAATATGAACAATTCTTTCACCATCTAATATTTCTAAAACCGCCTCTAATCGGTAATTTCTTCTATGGGGGCGATTTTCTTTAGCTGCTTTTATTTTATCTTTTCGATACTCAGAAGCAGCAATGAAGGTGTCTTTCATGATCTGCTCGACGCCCATGCGAGTTTGAGGATAACGAGTTGTGTTGTTATCACCCCAATTTGATTGCTTAACATTTTCACCCAAAGCAAATTTGACTCCGGGCTTGGCCCCAACAAACCTTAGGCCGTCAGGATCCGCGCCCCAACGCAATTTAATAACCTGGTTCTGTCCCCCCATAGGGTTAGCTGAGCCATGCAATAAATTTGCAGTCGTCAAACCACCAGCAAGTTGTCGGTACAATGAAATATCCGTAGGATCAAGAGAGTCCCCGATTCGCACCTCCACAGTAACGGCATGAGTACCTTCGTTCACTCCCCTGCTAATAGCACTGTGGGAATGGCAATCAATTAGTCCGGGAGTGATATGCTTCCCTGCCGCATTTATTTCTTTGACTCCCTCAGGAAGAGCAAGATCCTTTCCAATGGAGACAATCCGTCCTTTATCAATTAATAGATCAGCTTCTTTGACGATTCCTTGATTAGCACTAGTCCAAATTGTAGCATCTTTAAAAAGAACCCTTTCAGAAAGTTTTAAAGGAAGGTTTCTTACACCATAAGCTCCAGCAGGATAAGAAGAAAACTCAAGTTCAGGCACATCATCTCCAATTTCTGACTCCTTCTCTTCTTTTTTCTTTTTGTCTTTAATTCCTTCGACACGCTTAGCGTTCCACCAAAGCGTCTTTCCTGATGATAGTACTCCTACTCCGCTCAAAGTCTTCTCTTCATAATTGAAGGATGCAGACAAACGAGCATTACCTTTTTTCCCTCCAAAGATTGTTGAAGGTGGGAACAGAAGAAGCCTCCCTAATTTCCATTCACCAGAAAATTCTTTACCATCTCCGTATTTTACCTTGATATTTTTACCTTCAGGTATTTCCCATACAATTGACGCTTTGTCTCCAAAACCACTAATTTCCCAACGGCCAGAAACATTCAACTCCGGACTCAATTCCTTAAGGTAAGGAATCCCATCAACCCAAGTTGCATGTATTTTTGATTGATCATCCAAAAACAGATCTCCCTCTGAAATTACAAGATTTGCAAATTTCCCAGCCACTAAATCTCCACACCGATCATCTATCCCTAGTGTCTTGGCAGGGATTGAGGTCAATGCTTGGAGCGCATCATTAGGATCCATTCCGCGCTTAACTGCAGTTCGAATCCTCTTCCAGAAGCTTTTTAATGGATCATCCAAACCATGTGAACTAAAAGAAAAATTCAATCCCTTCGTAGACACTAAAGCAGGACCTGAGGGGGAAAATTCCCAATGCTGCAGTTCTTCAAGTGAATAATCCAAAGCTTTTGTCGGGTCGTCAATTGAAGGAAGCGCAGGAAAATTCAAAGGCATTATTATATTACATCCCAACTCCTTTAATGCTCTGAGCCGCCGATATTCATATCCGTTACCCTTCACAACAATATCTAATTTAAATTCATTTTTGAGTGTTTTTATACGGTCATAATCAAGCTCGTCTCGAGCTATGAACATGAACTTGTCACCCAATTCTAATTCATTTAAGGCTCGACTGTGCGCTGGCCGCAAAGAACTGGACGGATCATTGAGATGCTTCGCCATTGCCTCATGATACCATTTTGCGTCAGATAAAGTTTGTCTCACCAAAGCAATGGATCCCATCAAAGATGAAGGATATCCTCCACCACCATGATCGAAGTCAAGAACTTGACTCACTGATGAATTCAGCAATTGATCCCCTCTCTTCCCATCACGAAGTAAAAAAATCGCGCTCTTACCTCTAAAGATTCCATCTTTTGGAACCGTATGAGCAACACTGAAACCCATGCCTCTCATCAACTTTAATTTATCATCATCCAAACTTATCAATGATGCCGCATTTCGATCAGGCATTACTTTCTTATTCCAATGGCTGCCGGTAAATTTATCCGCCATCTCCCCCTCTAACCAAGGTTCAATAAAACCAGGATAAATACGCTTACCTTCCATATCCCATACTCTAGCCCCTTCAGGAGCTATAACATTTTGACCAACCGAATCAATGCGACCATTACGAAGAATAATATTCGCTTTAAGATCTCCGCGAGAACTAACCACAACTCCACCCATCAAGGCATGTAATCTTGAATCGTTATTCCGAATACCTTCAATAGGAGCGGAACCCTCTTGACCTTGAACTAATAAGAGAGAACAGAAAAAAAATGTTATTGGGAGTAACCGCACAAGTAAAATAATAGCAATCAAAGATCTAATTTTCCAAACAAACTTGATTCAATTCACAGGAAATAGAAAGAAAGATAACATAGCATTTAAATAAAAAATTACGTGCCTCAAACCGTATTTTCACGATGCTTTAATGGATTTCATATTTAAGGTTATTTTTTTGTTTACTATAGGGATGAAAATTCTACAAATTGTCTAATAATGAAAAAAGCACCACTCATCTTTAAAACAGTTATAATACTCGTTGCTCTATCTATACACCCTAAAGTCACTGCCGCAGATTCCATTGCAGTTGGAGCCAATGCTCCAGCCCCAACCGTCAATGACGAAACCGGTAAAGCCATTAATCTTGCTAAGCATTACAAGCAAGGAACGACCCTGCTCTTTTTCTATCCGAAAGCAAATACAGGGGGATGAACTGCCCAAGCCTGCAGTTTGCGGGATAACATGTCATCTTTGAAAAAAAGAGGAATCAAGGTCATCGGCATCAGCATGGACAAAGCTGAAGATCAAAAGAAATTCAAAGACAAAAATAATTACACATTTCCACTAATTGCCGATACTGAAGGAGTGCTAGTAAAAGCTTTTGGAGTCAAACTCTTCACACCAAAGATATGCGCCAGAGAAAGTTTCCTTATTCGGGATGGGAAAATAGCATGGATCGACCGTAAAGTTTCTCCAAAAACGCACACAGAAAAAGTGTTAGCAGCTGCAGATGCTTTAACAAAGAAAAAGTAATCCCTAAGTATTATTCAGATTCCAGATCTGTATCCGGGACAGCATCTGGTTCACTCGGCTGCGATTTTTGCTCACTTGACTTCTGTGTTTTGTTGTTACCCCATTCCACAAGATCAGGGCGGAAATTTTTAGCTATACTTATCGGCATAAACTTAAAAATAAGCAAAGCCATAGCAACACCAACGATTAAACCAATGACTCCCCATGCGGGCCCAGGAATGCCCCTTGGCTGACTCACAGGAGTTTGTTGATTGGGTTGCATACCCTGTTGATAAGGATAGGCTCCTGCTGGAGGTGGAGCAGAATATGCTTGTTGGTAAGGTTGGACGTTCTGATATGTTTGTTGATAAGGTTGAACGTTCTGATTCTGATACGGATTCATCTGATGCTGGGCATACAATTGCGGCGTCGGCGCTACCTGAGGAGCTATGGAAGGAGATTCAACTGGCGCTTGGTAAACAGGTTCAACTGGCGCTTGGTAAACAGGCTCAACTGACTGTTCCGCATTTGGTTCGGCAAAAGAAGCTTCATTCCCTGACGCACCCATTACCTCAGCAGCTCTGTCTGCATCCGCGACCTGTTCGTAAGCATCCTTCATCCAATCATCCTCTTGTTGCTCCGGTAATTGACCAATGACCTCTTCTTCAGTAGCAACAGGAGGGCTCATTTCAACAACTTTGACTGGGCCTGTTGGTTCCTCTGCTTGGGGTTCCTCTGCTTGGGGTTCCTCTGCTTGGGGTTCCTCTGCTTGGGGTTCCTCTGCTTGGGGTTCCTCTGCTT
>SHBV01000026.1 GCA_004211885.1 Verrucomicrobiaceae bacterium | reverse complement strand
CATTTAGGACACTTATCTTAGTATTTAATAAAGGCATAGCATTTATCTACATGCTATTATTTCATTTGCTAGAGAAATATAGCAAAAAATATTATGATGGATTGTTCATCTGGTCCCGATCCTATTAAAGCGACGCCCAAGTTTACCCAAGACCACTTCTTCAAGAGAATCATTTCCAATACGATCAACGGCCTCCTTAACAAATCCAAAAGTCAACAACTGCCGGGCAGCTGGCTCTTTAATTCCTCGGGTCTGCAAATAGAAAAGTTCATCTTCTGAAACGGGATTGGAAGTTGCTCCGTGACTGCACTTGACCTGATCCGCTTTTATTTCCAGGCCGGGCATAGAGTTCGCCTCACAGGTATCACTCATTAGTAAGTTCCGGCACGTCTGGTATGCATCAGTGTGGTGCGCCTCATCTTCTACAACTATCATACCAGCAAAGATAGTCTTCGAATCATCATATAAAGTATTCTTGTATAATAAGTTACTCGAAGTATTTGGCTGCTCATGTAGTTGCAGAGTACGCATATCAAATTCCTGAGATTTCTCTGGTACGCTGACTGCCAAAATTTCACTACTTGCCCCTTCTCCCACTAAACGACTTACAGACTCGTTCCTGACCCACTCACAACCCAAATCCAAATTAAATGTTTTAAGCTTAGAATTCAAACCAGCTCGTGTGGACAATAAATGGATTGACTGGGCTTCCTCACTGAGATTCTGCGCTCTCAGATAAATCAGTTCAGAATTTTCTTCCCCATGAATATCAGAAACACCACAACAAAAACTAATTTCATCGTCTATTGAAGTAACATACTCAGCAACCATGGCTGAAGAACCTGAACCTGCCACTATTAAACTATGCGGAAATATAGAAGCCGAATTTCCTGAAACCCAATGAAAAACTTCAACGGGAACAGTCAATGAAACGCCGTCTGGAACATAAAAGAAAAAACCGTTCCTTAGGCGAGCCCTGTGCAGTGCTGCGTACTTCGCAGAACCGAGACAAGGATCCTGGGTCATAAAATAATTTTGCACCAATTCACTATGCTCAATAAGGGCTTGTGAAAGAGGTTTAAAAATGACTCCTTTCTTAGAAAACTCTTCATCAAGTGAAGGGCTTTTAATGACACGATCATTAACAAAGAAAATCTGCCCAGCATTTTCTTCTAATGACAATGAACTTGCCACTAGCCGGTCAATATCCTTGCATTCAACTTCTTTGGCGTCATAGAGGTTCTCATGTGATAACTTCTTTAGATTTGCGAAGCGCCAAGCCTCATCACTTCGCTTGGGCCAATCAATTTCTTGAAAAGTCATCCATGCGTCTCTTCTGGAATTCTTGTACCAATCAGGAAGATCCTCTCCTGCTTCTTCAGGAGAATCTAAAAAGGAACGAACTGAGGGATTTTCTTCTAACAACACGATAAAGAAATAATTGGGCTACCCCACGGACCCTTCCATTTCAAGATCAATCAAACGTTTCAATTCGACTGAATATTCCATTGGGAACTCTCGGACCAAATCATTAACAAATCCATTCACGCTCAGACTCATAGCTTCTGCTTCACTCAAACCCCGCTGCTTCATATAAAATATCTGCTCCTCACTGACCTGACTCACACTCGCTTCGTGCTGGGTAGAATGCTTATTTCCCCGGACCGTTATGGCTGGATAAGTGTCAGTGCGGCTCTTACTATTAATCAACAATGCATCACACTCAGTATTATTCTTACAACCTTTGAGGTGCTTAGGAATATGTACTTGGCCTCGATAGGTTGATCGACCCTCACCTACACTGATGGACTTGGAAACAACATTTGACGTAGTATTATCTGCAGCGTGTATCATCTTCGCTCCAGTGTCTTGATGCTGCCCATCATTAGCCAAAGCAATAGAAATAACTTCTCCTCTCGCTCCTGCCCCTTTCATTACTACTCCGGGATACTTCATAGTTAACCGACTGCCGATGTTACAGTCGATCCACCTGACCTCCGCATTCTCATGCGCTAGGCCCCGCTTCGTTACCAGATTAAATACGTTAGCGCTCCAATTCTGAACGGTTATGTACTGAATCTTGGCATCTTTCATTGCAACCAATTCGACTACTGCGCTGTGAAGTGTGTTAGTTTCAAATTTCGGAGCAGTGCACCCTTCCATGTACGTGAGCTCGGCCCCTTCATCCACGATAATAAGTGTCCTCTCGAACTGGCCAAACTGCTCAGCGTTAATTCTAAAATAGGCCTGCAATGGATGCTTCACTTTAACGCCTGGCGGGACATATATAAAACTGCCACCCGAAAAGACTGCGGAGTTTAGAGCCGAGAATTTGTTATCGCCTGTAGGAATCACTTTGCCAAACCATTTGCGGAAAATATCAGCATGCTCAGCCAAACCTTCAGAGCTATTCACAAAAATAACACCCTGTTCTGCTACCGCATCTTTGACGTTCGAATAAGCCGCTTCACTATCAAACTGAGCTTCTACACCAGCCAAAAAACTACGTTCCTTTTCCGGAATACCGAGACGCTCAAACGTCTCCTTCATTTCATCAGGCACATCATCCCAGCTACGCTTGGGAGCCTCACCGGCAGATAAATAATAGCGTATCTCATCAAAGTTGATAGAATCAAGATCCTCACTGGCCCAGTGCGTGGGCATCTTTTTCTTATGAAAAACACTCAGCGCCTTTTTTCTAAAATCCGCAATCCACTGATCCTCACCCTTAACATTTGATATGTAATCTAGAGTATCTTCGGACAAGCCCATTCCGGCGTCATGTTTATAATTGACGTCGTAATGAAAGTTCGCCTCTTCCCTGTCAATCTCGATAGTATTTCCAGAATTTGAATCTTTACTCATTTCTTCCAAGTACTAATTTTTAACTAGTTCCCCTTCCTTGAGCCAATCATAGCCCTTCTCTTCAAGTTCTAGAGCCAATTCCTTCGGTCCGCTACGTATAATCCTACCCTCATAAAGAACATGGACATGATCAGGAACAATGTATTCAAGTAGTCGCTGATAATGGGTTATTACTAAAAAACCACGATCCCCTGAACGCATAGCGTTGACTCCTTGGGCAACAATTTTCAAAGCATCAATATCAAGACCACTGTCAGTCTCATCTAGAACCGCATACTTTGGTTCTAACATCATCATTTGAAGCACTTCGTTACGCTTCTTTTCTCCTCCAGAAAAACCTTCGTTAACGGCACGCCCTGTAAACTTTTTATCTATTCCCAACTGAGCCATCTTTTCATACATTTCCTGGTAAAAGGCCACCGCATCAATTTCTTCACCATCAGGTAACCTTGCCTGTCTCGCTGCTCTAAGAAAATTAGCATTACTGACGCCTGGAATTTCTGCAGGATACTGGAAAGCAAGGAAAAGACCCTCCCTAGCACGCTCATCGACCTCCATTCCAAGAAGACTCTCGCCATCTAAAAGAACTTCTCCAGACTCTACCTCATAATCCTGGTGACCTGCCATGACTTTTGCCAGTGTACTTTTACCCGAACCGTTGGGCCCCATAATTGCATGAACTTCTCCCATGGGAACGGACAAAGTCAGACCCTTGAGAATGTCAATCCCATTTACACTTGCGTGAAGATCCTTGATTTCCAAACTGGACATTTATTTAGACAAAAATTGATTAGTATTGTTATGAAATATTTTTTCTTTTATTAGTACGGACACATTCTGGACACTGACCCCTGACCGCGACTTCAACTTTTTGAATCTTAGCACCGCGAGGCAATTTGACTGATCCAGACGGCTCAACACCATCTTTTAAGTCAATGTCCATTACGGTAGCACATGTTTCACAATGAAAGTGCGCATGCGGCGCAAGGTTTCCACAATATCTGGAAGGCTCCCTGTCCACATTTACTTGCTTAACAATGCCAGCAACGGCAAGAGTATCTAAACAATTATATACTGTCGCCAAGGATATTGATGACATCTTTTCCTGCACTCTTATAAAGACTTCCGTGGCCGTTGGATGATCTCGGCTACTCATCAGAACATCATAAACGACCTGTCTTTGCGGGGTCATACGATGACCTCCTCCAAGATCAATCTTTTCAGATAGTTTTTTCTTATGTACTGGCACTCATCAGACCAGTACTGCGAGGCTTATTTTTATCAAGAACTATTCTAAATAATATTTCTTATCTAATCCTATCGTTCGACACCGAAGTCCAAATACCTTATATTCACAAAATGAGATTAGGGATAATAGGATGCGGCAAAATGGGATCGGCTCTTGTGAAGGGCGCGATTAAAGAAGGTGCGATTACAGGAGACTCGGTGAGCGTTTTTGACGTTATTGATTCTGCTTCAAATAAACTAGGCAATGAAATAGGAGCGACGGTTACGTCATCACACGATGATTTGATAAATAAATCTGAGGTAGTACTGCTTTGCGTTAAACCTCAAGACACTCTGAAAATGATAGGGACTCTTCAAGCTCCAGATCAAAGTAAGCTATTTATTTCAATCGCTGCAGGACTTCAATTATTGGATCTTGAAAAATCTCTTGGGGAAAGGGCTCGTGTTATTCGTGTGATGCCAAACACTCCTGCTCTCGTAGGAAAAGGTGCATCCGCGTTCTCTAGAGGAACAAGAGCAACTGATGACGACGCTAATTTCGTAACTAATATTCTTGGGTCAGTAGGAAAGGTGCTGGAGGTTCCTGAAAAGCAAATAGATGCGATCACAGGACTAAGTGGAAGCGGTCCTGCCTATATTTATACAGTCATCGAAGCTCTTGCCGATGGCGGAGTTCTCGTTGGGCTACCTAAGGACAAAGCCTTGTTGTTAGCAGCACAAACAGTTGCAGGCGCTGCAGAAATGGTAATCCAAACAGAAGAGCATCCTGCCTCTCTTCGCGATCAGGTAACTAGCCCCGGAGGAACAACGATCGCAGGACTCGCAGCACTGGAGTCAGGAAAATTGAGAGCAACCTTAATTGAGGCAGTAAAAGCCGCTACGCTCAGATCAGAGGATCTTGGGAAAAGCTAACCCTCCGTTATGAGAGAAACCCTATCAGCGCTTTTTAATTTTTTAAATCCGTAAAGCTTTGCCGCATTCGCTCCGAGAATAGCGGCCTTGTCTTCAGAACCTATGTCCTCATCATTAAGGATGAAATCAAGGCTCTGCCTATACGTAAAATCCACCATAGTACGAGGCCAATCAGATCCCCACATTATTTTATCATATCCCACTTTCTGTCCCGCAAATCTTATCGCATCACGCCCACTCTTAAATGGATAACCCTCTGATCGATAAAGCCAAATAATACCTCCACATTCTATATAAACATTTTTGTGGCGACACAGTTCTAACTGACCAGGCCAGCCCCCTCGGTTAGGCATTCCAAAGTGGCCAATTGCCACCTTCAGGTCTGGAAATGATTCCATCACATTCTCAAACTCGGGGACTTGGATTTCACCTTCAGAAAAATCAATGGCCAGGACTAACTCTTCATTTTCCATCCTTTCCCAAACCGTAAAAAATCTACGGTCGTCCAAAGATACCTTGCCTAACAAATGTCCGCCGCAAACTTTCAACCCTTTGAAACCCTGATCAAATAGATTCCCAACTTCTTCATATACCTTGTCCGGCTCGAAGAAGTTCGGTAGAGCATGCATAAAAAAGCGTTCCGGATAATTGAATGCTACATCTAAAATATAATCATTCTGAGGCCCATCCAAATATTCCTGAACCACGACCCCAGCCGCGACTCCAGCCGCATCAAACTCAGCTAAAACATATTCAGCCAAAGCAGAGCAATCTACAAAGGAAGCCGGCATGCCCAACATTTCCTGATCACCTATGCGAATCTTCCCTGAACCGAGGGGCCGGACCGGCTGCTCATTTCTGACGGAACCTTTTATTCGCTTCCATATATGCATATGTGCATCAATAATCATAAAAAGAAATTATCAAAAAAATAGATCGATCCATTATCATTGCTATAAGTTAAATCACTTGAGGATGAAAGCCGCAACCGCTATATGCTCCGCCCTTATTCTTTTTTCATGGGCAAAAACGAATGCAGAAATTGACTTTGCTCGTGACGTTAGACCCATTCTGAATGCTCATTGTACAAAGTGTCATG
This sequence comes from Verrucomicrobiaceae bacterium, assembly GCA_004211885.1. GTDB lineage: Bacteria > Verrucomicrobiota > Verrucomicrobiia > Verrucomicrobiales > DEV007 > EC70. The sequence goes on along the minus strand of SHBV01000026.1, from coordinate 33,685 downwards.
GTGGAATTCGAGCAAAAGCTGGACTAAATCTAATCAATAAAGCAAGCGTTTTTAGAGCTTCTGAATCTGGACTCATTCCTATCGTATCTGGAAATCTAGAAAAAAGTGAATTGATCAGGCGCATCATTCACACTGACGAAGAAGAGAGGATGCCACCCAAAAATCCGTTAAAAAAAGAGCAGATAAAAACTCTGCATCAATGGGTTAAGGAAGGAGCAAAATGGCCAAAACATTGGTCCTTTAATTCTCTTAAAGAAACTCAAAAATCAAATCAAACAATTGACAGCATCGTTGAAGAAAACCTCAAAAATTCAGGATTAATGCGCAGCCCAACTGCTGGCAAGAGAACGCTCTTTAGAAGGCTCTCATTAGATCTTATCGGATTACCACCTGAGCCTGAAGAAATATTGTCTTTCGAATCAGATCAGACAAATGATGCATATGAAAGACTCGCAACAAAACTACTCAACTCTCCTCACTTCGGTGAAAGGTGGGCCAGGCACTGGCTCGATGGGGCTCGGTACGCTGATTCGGATGGCTATGAAAAGGATAATGACAGGCCCAATGCTTGGCGCTGGAGAAAATGGGTCATCGATTCAATAAATGCTGACATGCCCTTTGATCAGTTCACTACTGAACAAATTGCGGGAGATCTTTTACCAAACGCTACGCCTGAGCAGCACCTCGCGACCGCATTTCACCGTCAAACCTTATATAATCGAGAAGGAGGAGTAGACGCTGAAGAGGATCGAACCAAAAGGACAATTGACCGGTCTAATACTACCGCCTCGGTCTGGCTAGGGCTCACTCTTGAATGCGCTCAATGCCATGACCATCCTTATGACCCAATCAGCCAGCGCGATTTTTATCAGTTTTATGCATTTTTCAATGATACAGATGAAAGCGAAGCAGATGTTCCTAAAGGGTTTGAAGGTGGCACAATAAAAGTGAGAGTAATGAAACAAAAGGATCGTGAAACTTATATTTTCCGTCGAGGAGATTTCCTGCAACCCATTAAAGAAAAAGGAGAAATCTTACCACTCGCTCCAGACTCTTTACCTCCCATTGAAATATCCAACAACAAAAAAATAGACCGGCTGAACCTTGCTCAGTGGCTAGTTAATGAAAGGAATCCTCTATCCGCAAGAGTCGCGGTCAATGATATCTGGTATCGACTCTTTGGAAAAGGTCTGACCGATCAAAAAGCAGACTTCGGCACAAGATCCGAAACTCCAACTCAACTCGAGCTCCTTGATCATCTAGCAAAGAAGTTTATCGATATGAATTGGAGCAGAAAAAGTCTAATTAAATACGTAGTCATGTCCGAAACCTATCAGCAATCCACGGCCCGAAGAAAAAGACCTGACCAGATTGACCCTGATAATAAATTACTCCATAGACAGAACCGGTTCCGGGCCGAAGGAGAAATTATTCGAGACCTTTTTTTATCGATATCAGGACTACTAAAACATAAGGTCGGAGGTCCGAGCGTATTCCCGCCAATACCAAAAGGCGTAGCCGAACAAAGTTTTGCGGGGAGCTTTAAGTGGAAGACCAGTGACGGAAATGATCGTTATCGACGAGGAATGTACACCTTCTTCAAAAGGACCGCACCCGATCCTAACCTGATCGCCTTTGATTGCCCCAATGCCAATGTCACTATAGCAAAGCGCAACAATTCCAATACCCCAATCATGGCTCTGGCAACACTGGGCAATGAAGTGTTTCATGAATCCGCTCAAGCATTTGCAAAAAGAATACTCTCAGACAAATCATGTAACAACGATCAGGATCGGATCAAATCCTCTTTTGTTCTTTGTGTTTCAAGGCATCCATCACCTCAAGAGATCAATGAAATAATACAACTCCTTCAAAAAGGCCGAGCCTATTATTCAGCAAATCCAGAAGAAGCAAAAAAAATGGTAGGTGAATATTCCTCGGAGATGATAAACGACAATGAAACTGCTTCCTGGATAACAGTGACACGCATTCTCCTCAACCTTGACGAAACCATCAGCCGCGAATGAGCCCAAATCTTCAATTTACAAAAGAAACGAGACGTGAATTTCTCACGACATCAGCATCAGGAATTGGAGGCATTGCACTGCACCACATGCTCTCTCAGGAACTTGCTGCAAATTCTTCCTCACAAAAAATTCTTGAGCCCAAACCTCACTTTGCCCCGAGAGCGAAGAATTGCATTTTTATATTCATGGCCGGGGCCCCCTCACAACTCGATCTTTTTGATTACAAACCCAAACTCAATGAACTGAATGGTCAAAAGATGAGCCCTGAACTACTTAAGGGAAAACGCTTCGCTTTTCTTCAGAAAGAATCAGCCGTACTGATGGGATCTCCAAGAAAATTTAAGCAGCATGGCAAATCTGGAATGTGGTTCTCTGACCTCCTCCCAAGAACCGCTACATGCGCTGATGATATCTGTATGGTCCGCTCCATGCATACTGATCAGTTCAACCATCACCCAGGCCAGTTACAGATGCAATGCGGCGAAGCGCGGTTCGGCCTCCCCTCAACCGGATCATGGCTGAACTATGGACTAGGAACCGAGAACAGAAATCTTCCAGGATACATCGTATTAACAGCTGGCCGAGGATCGAGTGGAGGAGCTACTCTTTGGCAAAGCGGCTTCCTTCCATCAAATTACGCTGGGGTCCGTTTTCGCAATGGTAGCAACCCATTACTTAATCTTGAGAATCCACAAGGACTTCCCAATGAGCTTCAGCGAGCAGGTCTCGATACACTCAAGTCGCTAAATAAAAAACACTACAACACGAATGAGGATCCTGAAATATTAAGTAGGATTGCCAACTATGAATTGGCCTTCAGAATGCAATCTGCGGCCCCTGAGCTTGTAGATCTATCAAAAGAAAAAATAAAGACCTTAGATTCGTACGGAGTCAATAGAGCACTCCCTAAGGGCGGAGGCCGAGGCAAAGGTAACGGGAACGCTTATGCCGATTTTTCTAGGAACTGCCTATTGGCAAGGCGAATGGTCGAAAGGGGCGTTCGCTTCATCAATATTATTCATGCCTCATGGGACCATCACTCGAACCTCAATGAAGAACTTGAATTCAATGCCGGAATGTCAGACCAGCCCGTCGCTGCACTCATAAATGACTTGAAAGAAAGAGGACTCCTTGATGAAACTTTAGTAGTGTGGGCCGGTGAATTTGGCAGGACTCCACTAGGCGAAAACCGTAGAGGACGGGCAGCGAACACGGGACGAGACCATCATCCGAACGCTTTCACTGTACTCATGGCGGGCGGTGGCGTTAAGGGAGGATTAACTTACGGAAGCACTGATGAAATAGGATGGGCGCCGGAAGAGAATCCGGTCCACGTCAACGACTTTCAAGCCACATTATTACATCTTTTCGGCCTAGATCATGAGAGACTCACATATCCAAATGCTGGAACCGAACGGAGACTCACGAGCATTACCCGCAAGTCCAGAGCAGTTCATGAACTGTTCACCTAATTGACCGTGACTGGTCAAAGTGCTGTCGAAGTAATACTAACTAGTCGCTACTGAAAGGGCCTGATCCAAATCAGCCAAAATATCATCAACGTGCTCAATACCAACAGACAAACGAATGAGTTCCGGAGTAATGCCACCCTCTGCCTGCTGTTCAGCATTTAATTGAGAATGCGTTGTAGTAGCCGGATGAATAGCGAGGCTCTTAGCATCGCCAACATTTGCTAGATGAGAAAATAACTCACAGCTTTCAATGAACTTCTGGCCCGCTTCTGCTCCTCCCTTAATACCGAAAACAACAATCGCTCCTCCCTTACCTTTGAGATACTTTTGATTTTTCTCAAACTCAGGATCTGATTCAAGACCCGGAAAGCGTACCCACTCCACTGCGGAATGACCCGATAAATGTTCAGCGACCCTCTTTGAATTCTCGCAATGACGCTCCATTCTGAGAGGCAAAGTTTCTATGCCTTGAAGGAACATCCAAGAATTATCAGGTGAAATACAAGCACCCAGGTTACGTAAAGGCACTGTCCTCATTCTTAAAATATAGGCTAAAGGAGCAAGCATATCAGGCAAGTCATGACCCCATCTAAGACCGTGATAAGATGTGTCCGGCTCATCGAATAGAGGGTGCTTGCCAGCTGACCAGTCAAAGCGACCACTGTCAACGACTACGCCACCAATGCCAGTACCATGACCACCGAACCATTTGGTCAATGAATGCACGACAATGTCAGCTCCATGGGCAAGTGGATTCGTTAGGTAAGGAGTCGAAAAGGTGGAATCAACAACTAACGGAACGCCGCACTCCTTAGCATGAGATGCTATCGCCTCTAAATCAGCAACTTCGAGGGCTGGGTTAGATACTGTTTCAGTAAAGAATGCACGAGTCTTATCATCAGCCGCTGCTGCAAAATTGGCAGGATCCTGAGAATCAACGAAACGGACTTCGATCCCTAAAGAAGGAAGAATATCGTTAAACTGAGTATAAGAACCCCCATAAAGGTTACGCGCTGAAACAATGTTATCACCAGCAGACGCCAGATTAATAATCGAATAAAAAACTCCTGAAGTACCAGAAGCGAGTCCAAGGCCAGCCATCTCATGTGCCCCTTCCAATAATGCGACACGTTTTTCCAACACGTCAGTAGTAGGATTCATTAACCGGGTATAAATGTTTCCTAATTCTTTAAGAGCAAAAAGATTGGCCGCGTGCTCAGTCGAATCAAAAACAAAAGAAGATGTCCGGTAAAGCGAGACTGCACGCGCGTTAGTCGTTGGGTCCGGCGCATGACCACCGTGCAAACATAGAGTGTCAATTTTCATGGGCGCGAGAAATAATGCAATTAACAACGAATTACAAGTTTATCTGATCAAATTATAGAAGATAATATAGAAGATCTCTTAACAATCAGACCTAGCTAGATAAAAAAGACAAATTTTCAGCTATTGAACGTTTACCTTTTTAAACGATCGTAGATGTTTTAGATTATAGTTTTAAAAAATAAGGTAAATTATGAAAAAGACTCAATTAATCATGTTTATGGCATTGTCCTTTGTTTTAGGACTGGGCGTCATGGCCATTTTCAAATCAGATAAAGACACTGGAAATGTAAATTCTACGAAGGAAAATACGAAGAGCTCTGATGTGACCAGTTCAAATCTAAGTAAACCAAATCCGAGTAAACCGAATCTGATCAGTAACGTTCCAAGCAAACCGAAAAATACTCCCTTTAAAATAACTGAAGAGGCAGAAGATCCTGAAGACGAAGAACCTGCTGGACCAGAAGAAGCATTCGCTCAGCTTTTAAACAGTCCAGAAGCAAGAAAATTAATGAAAGGTTTTGCGGGCGCCATGAGCCAAGGAGCTGACCGGATGATCGCTTCTGAAATAGAAAATCAAAGGGAAAAGCTTGGACTCTCTGATACCCAAACTGAATCAATTAAAAGCAAAATGGTCAGTATGGTAAAAGAGGAAACAAAACGATTCCAAAGTCAGCTCGATGATGAGAATCGTTCTTTTGGTGAGATCATGGAATCACAGGGGGAGTTCTGGTCACAAAACGAACCAAAGATTAATGAAATCATGAGAGCGGAGCTCAATGATGATCAATATGCGACCTATGAAAGGGAGCAACTCGTAGAAAAAACAAGCCGTGTCCAGAGACAGGCAACTTCAGAATTAGACAGAATAAACAAGAGCTTAGAACTTTCTGAAGAGCAAGAAGACCAAGTCTTTGGAATACTAGTACAAAAGTCCTCAGAGTATGATGAGTCCATGGCCATCGAAGGAATTGAAGCGACCTTACCTGAATCAGCAAATGCCGAAGACATTACAAAAGAGGATGCAATCCGTTCCGTTCTAAATGCTGAGCAGACAGAGAAATATAATGAAAGGCTTGAGAAAGGCGGATTCGGACGTCGGGGCCAATGGGGCCGCGGGAGAGGATTCGGTGGTTAGGGAAATCTAACAAAAACTCTTTTTAGAAAAAGACATTAATGGCAAGGATCGCTACAATATTAGTGACCTTTATCATAGGATTGATAGCAGGACCCGAAGTGTCTTTGTAAGGGTCTCCGACCGTATCACCAGTAATAGAAGCAGCATGAGCTTCAGATCCCTTTCCTCCATAAGCTCCATCCTCAATCATTTTCTTCGCATTATCCCAAGCTCCTCCGGCCGCAGTCATTGATAATCCCACAAACAGACCCGTTACGATAGTGCCCACAAGAACGCCACCAAGCGCTTTGTAAGATAGGGCCGGAATGGCAGAGACAACAAAAACGACGACGACGGGTAAAAGAGCTGGAACTATCATCTCGCGAAGAGCTGACTTCGTTACAATGTCCACGCACCTTGCATACTCAGGCTCATCCTTACCTTCCATGATTCCAGGACGCTCACTGATCTGACGCCTAACTTCTGCAACCACAGCACCGGCCGCACGTCCCACCGCATCCATGCTCAAAGCCGTAAAAATAAATGGCAATAAACCACCAATGAACATTCCAATAATCACTTCGGGCTCCTTAAGAGAAAAGGTTACCGTCTGTTTAATATGAGCTTCTAATTCCAAAAAATAAGACCCAAATAAAACCAACGCAGCGACACCTGCAGATGCAATAGCGTAACCTTTCGTTACTGCCTTCATTGTATTACCAACAGCATCAAGGGCGTCAGTCCTTTCACGAACGATCACGGGCAAATCAGCCATCACCGCAATGCCTCCAGCATTATCTGTGATCGGTCCAAAAGCATCCAGCGACACGATAATACCAGCCAAAGCAAGCATAGCCATCACAGCAATTGAAATCCCGTAAAGACCAGCTAGTGAATGACTAATCCATATCGCAGCACAGATAAGAGCCACAGGAAGTCCCGTTGCCATATTTCCCACACCAAGACCTGCTATGATGTTAGTCGCGTGTCCGGTCTGGGAGGCCCTAGCAATTTTATTTACGGGTCCATATTGCGTCGCAGTGTAATAATTAGTGATCAGTACAATCGCAAACGTCATGACGATCCCTACTAAGGCACAACCAAACAAATGTGGACCATAATATGTATCGCTCTTCATTTGCAATCCTCCTTCAGGCACAATCCAATTACAAACCGGCCAATAAACTATCGCTGAAAACAAGGAAGCCACGAAAACACCTTCCATTAAAAGCCTAGCAGCTCCCCCTTTACGAAAATTTACCCATAGTATCCCGAGTATCGAACCAATGATGGCTATTCCACCCAAGAGAAATGGCAAGGTCAATGCTACCACCTGAGATTCTGGAAGAGAAGTATTCAAAGTCCCCAGCAATAATGCTCCGATTAGACTCACTGCATAAGTTTCAAAAACATCTGCGGCCATTCCAGCACAATCACCAACATTGTCACCAACATTATCTGCAATCGTTGCGGGGTTACGAGGATCATCTTCATCGAGTCCCTGCTCAATCTTACCAACTAAATCAGCACCAACGTCTGCGGCCTTTGTATAAATACCACCTCCTAATCGGGCAAACACACTAATGAGGCTAGCACCAAGAGCCAAGCCCACCAAACTATCCACTACCGCCTTAGGATTATCAGGACTAACTCGTCCCATAATTAAGTAAAAGACACCCACTGACAGGAGCGCCAAACCAACTACTAGAAGGCCAGTCACTGCTCCTCCATTAAAAGCAATATTTAACGCCTTATGTTCATCTTCAGTGGCAGCCTGAGTCGTTCGGACATTTGCCATAACAGCAATGCGCATTCCTATGTATCCCGCTACCAACGAAAATGCAGCTCCTATTAAAAATCCAATCGGCATTGAGCCATGAACTTTTTCGGCCTGCGACATAAGAAACAGAACCAAAGCAATGCCCAAAGAAATGATACTAATCGTCCTCACCTGACGGTTCAGGTAAGCCTTGGCTCCGTCCTGAATGGCACCTGCCACTTTTTGCATCAACTCTGTGCCAATGGACTGTTTAACAACTGAACGAATCAAGAGAATAGCAACTACGAGCCCTATTCCTCCCAAGAAAAGAGAAAATGGAATGCCGCTATCAATAAGAAAGTCTGCCTGTAGTAAAAACATTTGCTTAATCAATCCTAATAGTGTGGATCTTTAATACTCCATCGTTGATCTTTTTCAAACTCCTTAGGGCAAAAACCTAATATTATTATAAATCAAAGGATCCGCATCATATCTCTACCTTGCCCATTATTATATTTAGGTTATCTTAAATATTTATTATATTTAATTTATAATAAGATTTGCACACTAACCCCTACTTCAATTCATTCGCAAAAACGGTTATTATCGTTTGGCTAGTTTGTGTGAATTTTGCAGATGCAAAAACGGTTATCATTGACGCTGGGCATGGAGGAAAAGACAAGGGCGCTCACTGGTACGGTGTTTCCGAAAAAACTTTGACCCTCGATGTTGCAAAACGAGTCGAAAGACTGTTGAAAAAGAAAGGCATTACAGTTGCAATGACTCGTACATCGGATCGGTTCGTATCAATTAAAGACCGAGCGTACCTAGCCAACAAATATTCAGACTCAATCTTCGTTAGCATTCATTTTAATGCACACACAAATTCCTCAGTGAAGGGGATTGAAACTTTTTATATAAGCTCAAAAGGCAAAAAACTAGCAGGAAGCATTCAGAACCGTTTAGCCAAACGCATTAATACAAATGATCGAGGTAGTAAAAAGTACCACTATGCGGTTTTAACAAAAACTAAAGGTGTCGCGGCTCTCGTCGAATGTGGCTTTATCAGCAACCGCTGGGAAGGAGCCCGGTGCTCTTCGAACTGGTTCCGGGACATCCTCGCCCAAGAAATTGCTAGTGGAATAGCCGCTTATTGCAATAATAACTAAAAAATTACCTCTACTTGACATAAGTAGTATATAAGAGAACCGATTATTATGGACAATGCCGTCGAGAAACACCTCTACGTCATCATGTGGCCGAACTACGCTCTAGTAGCTTCGAACCTGCCACCGGATGAATTTGGGAAACACTATACTCTTGGTAGTTCACGCTACTTTCATGGTCAGGTCATCTTCGCTGAGATCGATATTAATTATAGGCATGATTTCCTCAACATAGACAAATACATTGATGAAGTTAAGCCAGACGCATCAGGAGCACCAAAACGAACTAAATTTTTGGCAACTTATAGAGTACTTGAACACATTGAACTCTCAGCATTCCAAGAACTCTATGTCACTTCGGCCATAGGCAAGGTACTGAAGCTAGAAAGTGCTCCTTATGAAAAAGAACATGACTCAGGATATCTAAGAACTTTTCAAGAACTTGCCCCAATGCGATCGATCGTCCTTTCGTGGATGACACCCTTAGAATTTGGTGAGCATATCACTGATCCGGACCAACCGAAATCGGCACCTAAAGTTCTTTTCAATCAGATCGATTTTGATATTGATGAATTTCTTACGGAACTTGAATCGGATCCTTTTCACAAATCACCAATACCTAACGTCCACGCACATAAACTCCGCGAACAAATTCTCGAAGCAAGATCAAGACCAGAAAAGGGCCTCAAAGGAATTAGCTTGGACGCTGCTTTCGGGAGAATTCCTTTCACTCAGCACCGGACCGGTTTCTGGATAGCTCATCACAAAGAATTACTGTTTTATCCTATACCTACAATAGATCAACTAAAAGAAGAGCACTGGGATTGGTATAAGTCTCTCGATTAATCAAGCTTGTGTTATTAATGCCCCGCTACCTTGCCGGTCTTGGGTTGACCGATAGCCGATAGCAATTCGCCAAACCAAGGCTCATCAATATCAAATGGCTTGCCACCGGCAATTCTTGAAAAATCAATGATGGACATTTCTCCCTGATTGTCAGCATCAAGACCCGCAACGCCACTCTCACCCGCCAATGCCGCCTCAGCAGCAGCAGCAGCGCTCCTCTTGATTAATTCAAGGTCCCTATCATTTGGTCTTGCTGCTCGAGCAAAATAACCACTCTTTTGCACCAACACTTTGTCCGCTGAGAGAGAATCCTTGAGCCTCGAGGCGAACCATTTTCCGGGATTCAGTTCATCTAACCTAACGTGTCCGAAAGCATCCCTTCTTAGCTCCTCTCCTGCCGATTCCTTCTCACGAATTATGGCATCAGTTCCCGCTCCTTCACTTAAGAAAATATTTACACAGTCATTATCGTCCATGAGTTGATTGAGTCGAACAAGTTCAGATTCAAGATCAAGCTCCATTTCCGGAACCCATACCGCATGCACATCCCATCTCTCCCTACACACATTGATCTCAGGTAACCATCTATAGCTATCTAAGCGCTTTCTATAATCACTAGCTGCTGCAGCTGTGAGCCATCCACAGTGACGACCCATCACCTCATGAATTATGAGCTGACGTGTACTAGTCGTATTCTCATTCGCAACATTCTCAAAAAACAATGCACTTTGTTCTGCTGCGGTCCATGCACCGAGCGTCTGATCAATAGGGAAAACATCATTATCAACTGTCTTGGGAAGCCCGACAACTGTCAGTCCATAACCGTTATCTTCCAAATATTTCGCCAAATCTGCGGCAGTCGTATTCGTGTCATCTCCCCCGATCGTATGTAGGATATCAACATTATCGGCTTTTAGTTGCTCAGCTGCAATCTGCAGAGGGTCCTGGCCCTCATTAACGAGACCACGCTTTGTACAATCCTTAATATTGGTCAACTTGACTCGACTATTTCCAATCGCACTACCGCCAAAATTAAAAAGAACATCATAATTTTTTTTCACCTCTTCGCTAAAGATAATGGACTTACCAAGAAGCAAGCCCTGATACCCGTTCAGATATCCTATCAGTTCAGCATCGGGAATAAGTTCATTATAACGCTCTATCAGAGCGCCAATTGATGAGGATAAACAAGGAGCAATGCCCCCAGCAGTTAAGAATGCAATTTTCTTTGACATATTATTGGATCTTGAGTCTTTCTACTTCAATTTTGCTAGCAAATTCGTGCAGATTAGCCATCTTTTTGCGATGCGCAAGCTTATGCATTTACCTGACCTTGACGTATAAGGAACCAACCACTAACTTCGCGCCCAATATGCCTATAGCAACCCCATCACAATTCGCAACCATGTTAGACGCCGCCCAAGAGGGTGATTACGCCTATCCAGCTATTAATTGCTCGAGTATTCCGACGCTAAACGCAGCATTAAAGGGATTCGCAGACAATAAGTCTGATGGTATTATTCAGTTCTCAACTGGTGCCGGACAGTTTGCCTCGGGACTAAATAATAAAGACGCAACGAAGGGCACCATTATTCTTGCAGAAGCAGCCCATGCTCTGGCGGAACAATATGATGTCCTTATTGGTCTTAACACTGATCACTGCCAACCCGGAACAGCGGAATCCTTCTTAGATCCATTGATCGAGGCCACTGCAGCCAGAAGAGCAAAAGGTGAAAATAATTTATTCCAAAATCATATGCTCGACGCATCTATTCTCCCATTAGATGAAAATATGGCTATTTCTCAAACCTATTTAAAGAAATGTGCCGAGCACGAAATTATCCTTGAAGTCGAAGCCGGCGTCGTAGGGGGTGAAGAAGATGGATCTGCTGGATCAGAAGATACTCCTGACGAAGATCTCTACACAACACCTGAGGATATGGTTGCCGTTCATGAAGCCTTGGCCGATCTGGGACGCTTTACTTTCGCTGCCACTTTCGGCAACGTGCATGGCCATTATAAGCCTGGCGCAGTAAAACTAAAACCAGAGATCTTAAAGGAAGGTCAGAGCGCTGTTCAGGAAAAGTATGGAGAGACAGCAGAATTTGATCTCGTTTTTCACGGAGGATCTGGGAGCCTCTTGTCAGAGATAAGGGAAACTCTTGACTATGGAGTAGTAAAAATGAACGTGGATACCGACACTCAATACGCATTTTCCAGGCCCATAGCTGGGCACATGCTCAGTAATTACGATGGGGTTCTTAAAGTTGACGGAGAAATCGGTAACAAAAAAGTATACGATCCCCGCTCTTACCTTAAAGCAGGCGAACAAGCTATGGCTGACAGAGTAGGACAGGCATGTGATGATTTGTTATCTGTCGATAAAACAATCATCAAACAAGCTTAGCACTAATAAAGAATTATTAACCGATGGAAGGATCGGCTTATTTCGTCGGATTAGATATCGGCGGCACTACAGTCAAAGCTGCACTGCTCAATGAGAGTGGCAGACAAATTGGTAGTGGTGTAGAAGTACGTTCACATGGAAGCGACGGATACAAAGCAACGTTCAAGCAGTTACGCGCTGCCATTGATCGTATATGCACTGATAATTCAATCGAATCTTCAAATATTACAGCCGCTGGGATAGATGTTCCGGCCCCATCATCTGACGGAGTCATATGGGGACAGGCCAATCTAAATGAAGACTGGGTAGGCACTAATATTCGAGACGAATTTTCTAAAGAAATTCACCGTCCATGTTATATGACAAATGACGGTAATGCTGCCGCTTACGGAGAATGGATCCTGCGCCCAGGCCACGATGGGCCTCTACTTTTTGTGGCACCGGGGACCGGGCTCGGCGGAGGATTTGTTCTTGGCAAAGGACAACTATATGAAGGTTGCAATGGATTAGCAATGGAAGTGGGTGCCATTTCTGTCCCTTTCAGAGAAGAAGACGGGAGCCTCCCTGAGTGTGCGGGCAAGGGACCAGGTTCTCTTGAGGCTTGGGTTTCACTAGTCGCTCTAAGGAGGCGTCTCAAAATTGAATTGGATAAAGACGAGAATTCCAGTCATCCACTCGCGCAAGAACAAATTAGCATTGAAGAGAAAGCCTTCCAGTTACGGGACTATTGTGAAAAGGAAGATCCACTAGCAAGGTCCCTGTTTCAGAGACAAGCACACATATTAGGATGGGCAATGGGTGACCAAGCAAGTGAACTAGATCCTGGATTAATTGTGATTGGTGGAGGCTTGGCAGAAACTGGATTCCGAGACTGGTATTTAGAAAATGTGAGACTCGGTTTCGAAGAAAGGGCTCCATCTTTTTATGTGAACTCACCTATACCTCCACACGGAGTCACTACCAGATTCGATTGGGCCGTTGGAGGTGACTATGCTGCGGCAATTGGCGTTGCTCATAAAGCCATGGAGCTTGTATGAGTTTAAATTGAAACTGCTCTTTTACTCACCGATCACCCTTAATTCGTTCAAACATTTGATTGAACTTTTTATCTTCACGGTCGGCCCAACGAGATCGAGTCTCTTGCCATTTACGAGAGTATTCTCCAGAAAATAAACGTGGAACCTTTGAAGTTCGATCAGGAGGGATGCCAAACTCGTTATCTTGAGTTTTACAACAAGGAAAATAAAAGATGCAAGCTAGCCCTAAAAAAATATATCTTAATTTCAATTTTCTTCTGCCTGATAAGAAATATAGACGAATCTAATCTCAATTAAACTTCCCAGCCCTTGCGGTATTTTCTTTTAATAATAGACGCTGCTTCCGGCACATTTGTAGCACGAAGGTTCGGACCGTCCCATTCGATTCTCTTGCCAAGCCTAACTGCAAGATTTCCTAAGAGTACCGTCTCCGTGAAAGGACCAGAATAAGCAAATCCAGAAAGGGGCTCGCTGCCGACTCCGCGAATAGCATCAATCCATTCTTGATCCTCGTTCTTTACTCTTGGTATTGTCTTGTCCGGATCCGCGCTCTCAATAAGATCTTCGGGAGTAGTTTTCCACTTCTGACTGTTACGATTAAAGAGAAATTTGCCCTTATCTCCTATTATTATTAGATCAAATTTTTTCGCGTTAGATGGATTGACTATCGTCCCTTCAAAGACAGATGCCTCAGGCATGTGACCCCCATCATACCAAACGTATGGCATCTTATGGTTATACTTTCCTTCTGGAAAAGTATAAGTGACAATGGATTTATTAGGCCCCGAATGAATTGAGTTACCTCGCTGCTTAGCCTCAACGGCCGATGGATGCTTAAGATCAAGGGCCCAGAAAGGCATATCCATAATGTGACATCCCATGTCTCCTAATGCCCCTGTTCCGAAGTCCCACCAGCCCCTCCATTTAAATGGAGCATAGCCAGCGTTATAATCACGCATCGGTGCAGGGCCTATCCACTGATCCCAATCCATGCTCTTTGGAATTTCCTGAGCCGGAAGAGCATTCTTAACGCCTTGAGGCCAAATAGGGCGATTCGTCCAAGCATGAACTTCCTTAACCTTGCCAATGACTCCTGCCCTTATAAGCTCAACGGCACGACGAATCGGCTCGCCAGCATGAGCCTGATTACCCATTTGAGTTATGACCTTATTTTTAGCAGCTTCAAGCGTGAGCGTTCTTGCTTCCCATATGGAATGAGTCAAGGGCTTTTGCACATATGCATGCTTTCCCATCTTGATTGCAGTCAATGCGGCATGGAAATGCATGTGGTCAGGAGTCGAAACGGTAACCGCATCGATGCTCTTGCCAAGCTCATCAAACAACTTTCGGTAATCAGAGAATCCCTTAGCTCCTGGATACTTTTTAACAGCACCATTGAGCCGACCCGCATCAACATCACACAAGCCTACGATGTCCGCTCCTGCTCCCTTTGCTCCTGCTATATCACTGGCACCCTTTCCCCCTGCTCCAATCCCTGCGACTGCCACACGTTCATTGGCACCAAAGACACGACTAGGAACAACCTGAAATGCGAAAGCGCTCAATGCGCTAGATTTTACAAACTTGCGACGGGATAACTTGGAAATAGAAGACATTAAATGAAATAGTTGGATTTGGACTAACAGGATGACTCATAAGACTATGAATCTCAATACTGAAAAAGTAATATCTTCATTAACATTTATTCAATCAAGAACCTTATAGAGTCCCAATCCTCCAAAGTATCCACATCATTAAATTCATCTAATAAGGTATAGTCCAAGTCCACGGAAACAGCTTGATCTAAACTTTGCTTCAAAACCTTCGAGGTGCTCCAAGAAATACTCTTAAATACCGATAGACCTAAATTACTCCTCATTCCAATGAGGTAATAACCTCCATCAAAAGATGGACCAAAAACTATAGATCGTTCACTTGATAGACTCACCAAAGCCTGTTCTATCGTTAAGCTGTCCAGCTCAATGCAATCAGTACCTATCCCTATAATTCTATCATAACCCAAAGAAAAAGCCTTTTCGAAAGCACTTCGGAGACGCTCCCCTAAGTCCCCAGCCGATTGAGACCAAAAACAATGCCTCTTTAAATCAGTAAAACCTAAATCATTCAGTTCTTTTTTGATCCAATCCTTAATTTCATATTCTTTCTCTATTGGGTCAAAAACCCAACAAACACCCTCTAATTCGCTATAAATTGGAGAAATTCGCTGGATGACTCTCTGAACAAGGATTCTATAAATTTCAGCTGCTTTTTCAGCTCCTATATCATTGGCTAAACGAGTTTTGACTCGCCCAGGTTCTGGCCATTTCAGAAAAACTAAGAGTAAATCAGTCAAGTATATAAGAAATGTTAATTATTATGAAAATCAGATATTTTTTGATTATTATCTAATTTTCGCCTAATTTATCCATAGGATTCGCAGATAATTTATAAAACCGGCGTGAATCCGCAAAGGTTTTAATAATTTTTAATGGCAAATACCAAACGTAAAAGGCGCAAGGAATTTGAACTCTCAAATTCTCACTTATTAAGCCTTGGCCTAATAGGTTTCGGTTTTCTTTATATTTTGTCACTCATCTCATTTTCTATAGATGATTTACCCGTATGGGTTCCTTTTAGCCACACAGTCAATCCAACTAGGCCCGCAGATAACTTTTTAGGACCTCCAGGCGCAACTTGGGCAGGAATGTCATTTTATACCATTGGCGTAATTAGCTATCTGATACCAGTAATCATGATCTGGTTTGGAGCTGCTAGGTTACTCAAGAAGTCGCAAATATCTAAAATTAGCCTGTTAGGGTTTGGCATACTCTTAGTGTCAGGGTGCTGCCTCATGCATTACCAAAAATGGTTCCTTCAATCTGGCTCCTTTGACATTTCAGGGACTGGGGGAATCATTGGGGAATATGTTGGAGACAAGCTCGTCGGGATGACTGGAAACGTTGGTTCCTTTTTAATAATGTCAACGGCCTACTGTTCTGCAGCCTTATTAATAACAAGAGTTCATCCAGGTCAAATATTACAAACTTTCATCGCCTCATATAGATCTTTGAAAAAGTGGCATGAACACCGGATCTACTCAAAGGCCAATGAAAATGATCGGCTCTTGATTCAAAAAAAGAAACTTGAAAAAGAACAAAAGCGAATAGAAAAAAAGATAGGTAAAACAATCCAGTTAGATCAAAAAGAACAATCGAAACAGATACCTAAAAAAGAGACTAAAGTAGATCCACCACTCACAGAAGATTCTCCAGAGGATACCTTACCAGAAGAAGATGCGAATATAGAGAATACTGAAGAAGCAGTAATAGCTGAGCCAAAAATATATGATGCATCCGTAAGATCTGCAGAAGAAGCTAAAGAGCGGAAACCTTCGATAGCAGAAGTACTAGCTGCAAATAAATCAGCAGTGGATCGTGTTAACGGATCAGAATTTTCCACACCAAAAGAAGTCGAGTTCCCTGGATATCAACTCCCTGATATAGATTTACTCACTTATGAAAGTCAATCAGAACGAAAACCTACCGATAAGAATCTTTTAATTCAGACTCAGAAAACTATAGTCGAAACATTAGATAATTTTAATGTTAATGTCAGCGCAGGCGACATTACCCGAGGACCGACAGTGACACGCTATGAGATCTATCCCAGCAAAGGGCTAAGAGTAAACAGAATTACAGCGCTCGAAGCAGATATCGCACGCGCCACAAAAGCGGAAAGAATAAATATTCTCGCACCTATTCCTGGAAAAGACACTGTAGGCATAGAAATAGCAAATAATGAGAAAGTCACAGTTGCCCTGAGGGAACTTTTTGAAGATCCAAGATTCACAGACCCTCAACATAAAATTCCAATAGCGTTAGGCAAAGATGTTTATGGTAAAACCGTCATAGGTGACCTTGCAAAAATGCCGCACCTCCTAGTCGCAGGAGCCACTGGTGCCGGAAAATCTGTTTGCATTAACGGAATCATAGCGAGCATGCTCTATAGGTTCACTCCTGATGAACTTCGATTTATAATGATTGACCCTAAGGTGGTCGAAATGCAGGTCTATAACAGTTTACCACATCAAATCGTTCCAGTAGTAACCGATTCAAAAAAGGTATTACTTGCGTTGCGGTGGGTTGTTAATGAAATGGAAAGACGCTATCAGTTATTCGCTAAGCTTAACCTTCGCAACTTTGACGCTTTCAATAATAGAGAGCAAAATAATGAGTCCAAAAGTGATCAGGGCGAATTTTTTGATTCTAGTGGCCAATCTAAATTGGACTTCGATTTGAATAAAGAAGGGCCAAAGGATACGGATTCAGAAGAAGGTGATGAATGGGAATATGAAGAGGTTGAAGTTGAAGTTGAAGTTGAATACGAAGAAGGAGAAAAAGATGGAGAATGGAACGAAGTCGAAAGTAAAGACTCGTCCATAAATGAATCAGAAGACTCAAAACCTCAAACTCATAGTGAAGACATACTGGGCGAGCACTCAACAAATACTACAGAAGTCAGTAAAGAAGAGCATCTAAGAAATAAGGAAATTATAGATTCTGTTGATAGTGCTGAGGAAGAAAAAATACCTGAAAGACTTCCTTACATTGTTGTAATTATCGACGAGCTGGCTGACTTAATGCAAACTGCACCGGCAGATGTTGAGCAGGCAATTGCAAGGATTGCCCAAAAAGCAAGGGCAGCTGGTATTCATCTCATAATAGCAACGCAAACTCCGCGGGCAGATGTTGTTACTGGAATAATCAAAGCGAACATTCCGTCAAGAATAGCATTCCAGGTATCATCTTCATTAGATAGTCGAGTCATTTTGGACAATAAAGGCGCAGAAAAACTTGTCGGTAAGGGAGATATGCTCTATTTGCCACCAGGAAGCGCTCAACTACAAAGAGCTCAAGGCGCACTCATCACAGACGAAGAGTGTGTATCTGTGGTCGATTTCTGTTCTGAGCAAGCCAGCCCAATATTCGCACAGGAAATTGAAGACAGCATAAACGGCAAATCCGGGGAAGATGATGAAGTCTCTGAAGAAGATGAGGAAATTATCGAAAAATGCTTAGAAGTCATTCAGGTTGAACGCCGAGCGTCAACTTCCTTACTTCAGAGACGACTTCGTCTCGGATATACTCGAGCCGCAAGAATGATGGATATTCTGGAAATGCGGGGAATCATAGGCCCAGGAGATGGGGCTAAGCCAAGAGAGATTTTAGTCGATTTGGCAAATTAGATCGTATAGAATCATCTTCCCGGAGATTATTAATCCCCCCCACAATGATGTGGCATTCAATGTCTTTGGGATTAAGGAACCATGAAAACCAGTATCGGCAGTAGACTGACCGAAGCTCGTGAATGTCTCGATCTCACGATTGAGGATATGGCTACACTTACTCGAATCCCAGCCAAGATCATTAAACAAATAGAACGCGATGATTATTCGTTGTTTCCAAATAATGTTTATGCAAAGAGCTTCATTAAACTTTATTGCAATTCTTTAAAAATAGATTCCAAGAAGTACATCCATGAAATAGAGGGTCTCTTGCCATATCATGATCAGAAAGCAATTTATCTCAATGGTGCAGCAGCCAACAAAGACTTCAATGAAATAGAAGAAGAGAAAATAGAAAAATCATCGCCTATGAGTTTGGCCGTTGCACTGACTCTACTCCTTGTTGGCATTCCTTTAATTGTTTTTATTAATGCTGATAACGGCTCAGACACTAGCAAAGTTGATCCTGAGCTCTATGCGCCTGCAAAATTCGCTTTAGAAAATGCCTCAGATGAAGAATCTTTTGCTGGAATCAAAGATCTAGAAAACAAGCAAGAAGCCCCTCAAGATTCTTCAAAATCAACTGACCAATCTCCAAAAAATAAGGGAGAAACAAAAAAAACGGAATCGGCACCTAAAGCCATTCCTGTAGAAAATAAAGAAACGACCAGACAACCAGTCGCTTCTTCCTCCTTCGAATGATATTCCGTCAATTAGTTGGCACTCGTTTAATTATCTAAGGTCAAAATCTATCTCTATGAAATCCTCTTCCACTTCTCGAGTTTCAGATCTAAATGTAGACTCTAACGTTCCTTTACCTGCACCAGCTTTACTCTGCCATGAAATCCAAAGGACAGAAGAACAAGCCCAATTCATTGCAAAATCAAGAGAGCAGATAAAAGAAATAATCTTTGGGAAGGATCCAAGATTACTAGTCATTCTTGGACCATGTTCAATTCATTGCCTCGAATCCGGAAAAGAATATGCAGATAGGCTCTCTAGTTTGGCTGACAAAGTTTCAGACAAACTACTTTTAGTGATGAGGGTTTATTTCGAAAAACCTAGAACCACAGTTGGTTGGAAAGGTTTAATAATGGATCCCGAACTTGATGGCACCGATAACATCCCAGGAGGATTACGGATTGCTCGCTCATTCCTTAGCCAAGTAATTGATTGTGGAGTACCTACCGCTACTGAACTTCTTGATCCAATAACACCTCAATACATTGCCGATTTAATTTGTTGGTCAGCCATTGGTGCACGCACCACAGAATCTCAAACACACCGACAAATGGCATCAGGTTTATCTATGCCTCTTGGATTTAAGAATGCCACCAACGGATCCATTTTACCTGCAATAAATGCAATAAAGGCTGCAACGAGCCCCCAAACCTTTCTTGGCATCAGCCAAGAAGGAATCGCTTCTGCCGTTTCCACGAATGGAAATCCTCACTGCCACATAATACTCCGCGGAGGAGAAGACGGGCCAAATTATGAAACTGAACATGTCAAAAATGTTGCGAAGCAATTAGAAGATAAGGAACTTCAGCCAGCAATAATGATTGATGCAAGTCATGACAATTCAGGCAAAAATCATGAGAACCAACCCGATGTATTCAGAAACATTATTGCCCAGCGAACGAATGGAGACAGCAATGTCATCGGAGCAATGTTGGAATCTAATATTGTCAGCGGCAGCCAAAAATTCCCTCAACCAGTAGATTCATTAACTTATGGCCAATCCATCACTGACAAATGCATTGACTGGGAAATTACTGAGGAAATAATCTTAGAAGCGGCCTCTAAATTGTAAAATATTAGCTCCTTACTGTCTGTGCTAGCACTTAACGACTACTTGGTCTAGAATCATGTATGGTTAGATATTTGGAGCATGTCATTGTTATACTAGTTCTAACATTTCCTTTAATTTGCATTGCACAGAATGAAATTGAAGACCCTTTCGGCATTAATGAATTACCCGCAATAAATGCCGCAGATAAAACAGCAGAATTATTAGCAAAAGACAAACGCTCATCTATCGTTGTTATTACTCAGGAAGGAAGGCAAGGGAAAATCTCAGGAACGGGAACAGGTTTTGTAATTTCCGAGGATGGTTTAATTGCCACGTGTGCACATGTCATAGGTGAATCCAGACCAATAACCGTCCGTTTCGCAAATGGTAAAGAATATGAAGTAAAGGAAATCTTTGCTTGGGATCGAAAACTTGATCTGGCAATTCTTAAAATAGAAGAAAAGGATTTAATTGCATTAGACCTTGCCAAAGCAAATACTGCCAAGCAAGGAGCTGAAGTTATTGCTATGGGCAATCCACAAGGACTAGAATTTAGTGTAGTCCGCGGCATCATATCCGGGCTAAGAGAAATCGATGGATCATCCTTAATCCAAATTGCGATTCCAATTGAACCGGGCAATAGCGGTGGACCACTAATGGACAGGAAGGGAAATGTTCATGGGATTCTAAATATGAAGTCGGCAATTACCGAAAATCTTGGATTTGCCATTCCTATTGAAGGTCTCATGCGACTACTTGAGAAACCCAATAAGATAGCCATCAAAAATTGGCTGACAATTGGTCAATTAAATCCAGCAATTTGGAAACCAGTCATGGGCGCTAATTGGAAACAACGCGCCGGAAAAGTTTTAGTAACAAAGCCCGGGAATGGATTCGGCGGAAGATCACTTTGTATTTTTCAAAAGGAGATTCCAAAAATTCCTTATGAAGTAAAAGTCGAAGTTAAGCTCAATGACCAGAGCGGCGCGGCTGGTCTTATATTTGAGTCAGATGGAAAAGATAAGCATTATGGCTTCTATCCTAGTGAAGGGAACATTCGATTAACACGTTTTGAAGGCCCAGACGTTTTATCTTGGTCAATATTAGATCAAGTATCTAGCCAATCATACCGTTCTGAGGAATGGAATAGGATCAGAATCAGGGTCGAGGAGAAAAAAATAATTGGTTACTTGAATGGAGAAAAAATTTGCGAGTTGAACGATGCCGTTTTGCGCGGAGGAAAAGTAGGGTTAGCAAAATTTCGCTCAACCGAGGCAGAATTTAAACATTTCGAACTCGGCAAAGAACTTTCACCTGAGATAACTCCAAACGAAACAATAAAAGAATTAACCCAGCAAATTGATTTGTTAATACAAAATCCAACTGATGATGTCGCTATAACACAATTAAAAACTGATGTAAATGCCAGCAAATCTCTACTGAAAAACAAAATAAAAGAACTACAAAATACAACAACTTCATTAAAGAGAATTCACGATCGGGTACACCGTGAGCACATTACAAAAAAAATAATTAATGAACTAAATAAAGGAACTAAATCAGACCTTACGCTCTGCGCTCTCCTGATTGCTCAACATGACAATCAAGAACTCGACATTGAGACTTACCATAGTGAAATCAATCGCATGGCAACCGACCTCCAAGCGAAGATCAATCCGGCAGATAGCAAAGAAAAGAAAGTTAACGCCATTAGCAAATATCTATTCGAAGATAACGGTTACCATGGGAGTAGAACAGATTACTATAATCGGTCAAATAGTTACCTGAACGAAGTCATTGACGATAGAGAAGGAATCCCAATAACACTTTCCGTGATTTTTATAGAACTGGCTTCAAGAATTAATGTGAAACTAAATGGTCTTGGCCTCCCTGGACATTTTGTAGTTTTCTACAACGAACAAGGAAAACGAAAAATAATTGATCCATTTAATAACGGAAAACATATCAGCCCAGAAGAAGCTGATGAGATCGTAAAAGGTCAACTAGGAACTGGTAGGGCAAGTGAATATGAACCAGCTGACAGCTTATCAATTGTCAAAAGGATGATTTACAACCTCAAAGGAATTACAATAGATAATAAAGAATACGAGGATGCTTTGAATTATGTAAATCTGCTAGTTGAAATTGATCCGAATGACCCTCAAGAACGATTAAGTAGGGCAATATTAAATATACAAAATAAGCAGGAACAAAATGCAAAATCAGATCTAGAATGGTTACTCAGCACTAAACCCGAAGGGATTCATCTAGAACGAATTCAAGAACTATATGATAGATTATAGGTGTTCTAATTCTATTTCCGATGAGCTCACTAATATTCAGGTAACCCTATAAAATTAAAAGGGGAAACGGTTATTTTGCACTATATAATAATAACCGCTTCCCCAAAAACCCGAAGAATAACCGCTACTTTAGACTGCCGGGTTCAATTTTGATGCCTTATAGAAAATCCCCATTTCCCTTTGAGAAAATCTTATGTGGCACTGTCTTAATTGAACAATAAATCTAAGGTTTGAGCTAACGGCATCTTGTTAAAAAGTAATGCGATTTTATCTTGTTTAGGCAAACAATGAAACCCACTAACTAAGAGGTGGAGCGACTCGATCGCTTAACGGTCACTGTATCACCCAGTTGAAGGCTACGCTCGGGACCCACATAAATCGTTACATTAGTAACGCCATCAACTTGTGACGGACCAGCACTACACTCCAAAGTCACTTCATGGAAATCTCCTCGGAAGTTAGAAGAAACAACCTTTCCAACAATGTGTCCATCACCTGAAGAATCCTTAGTTATTTCAAGATCAGCTGGCCTAACCAGAATTTCTGATACTCCACTAGGCGCATTCTCACCTTCCAATAATTGGCAAGGGATCCGATTAACTTTCCCAAAAAGGCTTGCTGTATATTCACTTGTGGAGTGAAAGTAAACGCGTTCAGGACTACCTACTTGCTGCAATATACCCTCTTTTAAAACTACCAGTGTATCGGCAACAACAAGAGCATCCCTCGTATCATGTGTTACGATGAGCGCAGAAATACCACTCTCTTTGACTATCGTTCTTAACTCATCACGGAGTGTCTCTTTGCGAACAGGATCAAGATTACTAAAAGGCTCATCAAGTAAAATAAAATTAGGTTTGGGTGCCAAGGCCCTGGCAAGGGCAACTCTTTGCTGCTGGCCTCCAGAAAGTTCATGTGGAAATCGCTTTTCTAAACCTTCAAGCCCAGCCAAATTAATAATATAAGAGGCCCTCTCATTGCGTTCAGTTTTCCGGGTAATATTGTGTAATCCATACAAAATATTTTTCTCCACATTCAGATGAGGAAAAAGAGCATAATCCTGAAAAACGAAACCTATATTCCGCTCCTCCGGCAGTAATGTTTTTGACTCAGCTCCATAGACTATCTCACCTCCAATTGTAACTTTACCACTATCGGGCTGTTCGAGCCCGGCAATAATTCTTAGCAAAGTCGTTTTTCCACTACCGCTCTCACCCACTAGTGCCATTATTTCACCATCACCTAATGAAATTGATACTTTGTCCAATGCTGGGCGCTTGGTCCGCGGAAAAACTTTGGTTATTTCCTCTACTATTAGGGACTCCGACATGGTCTTGATTAATATACAGTTCGTCGACGAATTAAACCATGTAAAGCCAAGACCCCCAATGCCCCGGCAACAACTAAAATCAAAGCCGGGAGTGATCCATCAGCGATCCTTTCTTCTTTTTGAATCAATCCGTAACAGGTCGTAGCCAAGGTTTCAACGTTAGGCGGTCTAAGGACCAATGTAAGAGGCAATTCCTTAAGCACATCAACAAACAAAACAATCAAAGCACCAAGTATAGGCAATCTCAGGAGCGGTAAATGTACCCGGAAAAACCCCCCCCAACTAGAACGACCGAGTAAAGCTGATGCCTCATCCATACTGGAACTAACTCTTCCCATGCCTGCTTCTATAGGAGCCAGCGCAGGAGTCATGAACCTTACTGCATAGGCCACGATCAGACCGATCGGCGTCAGAGTGAACATAATTCGAGTCAAAGAAATATCATTACTTGATGCACCTATCAATTTACCTATATCAGAAAAATAGATCAGTATCGAAATTGCGACGACTGCACCTGGCACAGCATACCCAAGCATACATAATTTTCCAAGTAACTTCATGAATAGGCTCGGAAACAATCTCTTCGCATAAGTAATAATTAATGCCGAAACTATAATAACGGCACACGCAATTCCTGAGACCAAAAGACTATCACTTAATGGGCCACTAACGAGACTCCATAAATCAATCTCACGCCACCCATAGAAAGCATTTAGAGATAATTTTAATAAGGGGATAATAAATGACAGAAGCAAAAGAATTGAACACAACGCAAATGCGATGAAGGAACCGAAAGCTGTCTTAGTTGGCCCAGACAAGTTACCGGATGAAGCCCTGTGTGCATGATATTTAGCTCTGCCCCTCAATGCACGCTCAAAAACAATAATAATAAACACAACGACCATTGCAACACCCGCTAACCTTATCGCTGAATCCTTATCACCTAAGTCCGTCCAACTGACAAAGATTCCGGTAGTTAGAGTTTCTATCCCATAATACTTCATCGCTCCGTATTCATTTACCACCTCAAGTAATGCCAGAAGAAGCCCCCCAACAATTGCAGGACGAGCCAGAGGAAGCCCTACACTAAACATGCTACGTAAAAGGCCACGACCCAAGAGTCTTGAATTCTCAATATAAGCACCTGAGATTTCAGCAAACCCAATCCTTGCCGCAATATAAACATAAGGATAAAGAGCAAAAGATAGAACCGATATAGCCAAACAATGATTAAATATTTCCGTAGATTGGGACATTACTTCAGGCCCCCAATGCCCTCGAATCCATATCATGAATGGATCTCTAACGTCATATTTAACAAAAGAATAACCATAGGCCATGACATATGTTGGAATGGCCATGGGTAGCATAAGAGCTAAAGAAAAAAACTTTTTACCTGGAAATTCCCAAACAGTAACGACCCACGCAGAACCAACTCCAAAGATCAGAGTCAATGCACCAACACCAATGATCATGATCAATGTTCCTCTAATATAATCAGCCAATAACAATTCTGAAATCAATTCCCAACCCTCGCCCGGCTCTGAAATTAGAGATTTAGCTATAACACTAAGCGGCGCAATGAGGACCAACGAAATTAAAACTGCACTTATCCACCACCACGAAGTGGATAATCGTTTACGGTTAACATTTTGACCAGCTCCAATCATAAACACAGTCGCCTGACTAGCCTCCACTATTAAGTGGTATAGAGCAATGTCCTAATAATAAAAGGAACGGATTACGCGAAAGACTACTTCCAGTTCGCCAAAGCAAAAGCCTTTACCGCTTCAGAATTCAATTCTCCAAGCCTGGAAAGAGATAAGGAATCAGCTTTGAATTTACCCCAAGACTTTAACAAAGTTGAATCCGTTGAGGATATCCGAAGAGGAAATTCATAGGTCGTCACAGGAAATTTTTCCTGAGCTGCTGGGCCAGTCAAAAACTCAAGAAGCTTTATTGCATTGGACTTATTCTTTGACCACTTCACAAGTCCTCCACCACTCACATTAATGTGAGCGCCTCTACCTTGTTGATTAGGGAAATAAACGCCAACCTTAGACGCGACCTCCTTATCCTTTGGGTTTGATGAATTTACCAATAATCCTACATAATAAGTGTTAGCAATAGCAACATCTCCTATGCCTGCTGCAACTGCTCTCATTTGATCACGATCACTTCCTTCTGGTGGTCTCGCCATATTCTTTCTAACAGCGGAGGCCCATCTTATTGCTTCGGATTTTCCGTTATTAGCAATTATTGATGCGAGCAGAGACTGGTTATAAATATTTGAAGAAGATCGAGCAAGGAGACGGCCCTTCCATTTAGGATCCGCCAAATCTTCGTAAGTATCCAGATCTGAAGGTTTAATTCTCTCCTTGGAATAAATTAAGACGCGAGCGCGAACCGTAAAGCCGTACCAATGGCCAGAATCCTCACGCATATTAGCAGGGACCTGCTTATCAAGAATCTTACTTTGAGCTTCCTGTAATATGCCAGCTGATTGAGCTCTCACCAATCGGCCAGCATCTGCCGTAATTAAAATATCAGCGGGCGAGTCATTCCCTTCAGCCTTGATCCGTTCAATCAGTGCGTCAGCTGAAGCCTTAACAATGTTCACCTTAATTCCAGTCTCCTTGGTAAACTTCGCATACAAAGCATCATCAGCCTCATAATGGCGATGAGAATAAACATTCACTTCATCCGATTGAACTATGCCGGATTGAAAAATTAATAAGCAACAGGCAATCTTTGTTATAAGAATAAAATATTGGCGAACTGATTTCATGAGAGAGATTGTTTAATTGTATTTATTGAGAATAGTTCTCAATAAACGAACAGGCCTTATTTTGCAAAAGTTTTTTTCTTTTTAAGACTAAAGAGCCCAATTTAACCCCGAAAGAACCTATTCTTGTTCGCGAATCCTATAAAAAATGACCTTAGACTCAGGAGCAAAGGTATCATCTACCGCTTCATCAGTTACAGAGTCAATTAATTCCTCCCAGCTCCCCTCTTCCAAGGTAAATGAAAAATCGACAGCGTAAAAAGTTTCAGGTTTACCATTCCATTCAATGACAATATTTCCCTCTATATCGCGTGAAATATTAGTTATCCTTAGGGGGTCATCTGAAATTGTCGAGATCACACAGCCTTCGAATCCATCTGACTCGATCGTATAATTAATCCCCTCTTCGGCTGGCACTCCACTAACAGTGATCTTACTTAGGTGCTCAGCATTGAATGCATCTATCGTTTCCCTTAAAAAGGTAAGGGTTGATCCAGGTTCAAGATTAATCGCCGAAATATTGACCGGGTTTCCTCCACCTCCAAAGGTAGCTGAGCTCGTTGCGTCGACATTCATCTGAACACCATTCACAATAAAATAAGACTCATAAGATGATCCTTTAATTATATTCATCGTAGGGCCTTCGGGACCGGCAGGGAGTCTAAATCCTGGAGGACCACCGATCCCGTCATTACTTCCTCCCGTGAGCCGTATCGTAGAATTGTTGACGGTGATTGTATAACCGCTAGCAACTTGAAATCGTTGTTGAGCTGAGACTTGCGGGATTTCAACTATCGAATCAATAATGAAAACATCATCTTCTATCGATACGTTAGGATCAATAATTTCAACATCTGAATTAGTCAGGTCCCAATTAAATTCCTCAAAGATATCAGTTCCAACTGCTCCGGTCCAAGTGATTCCAGAAACTTGCCCTGTCTTAACCAGCACCTTCAAACTGAGTTCTTCTTCAGTGCCAGATTCATTAATTCCCTTAAGTGTGAAAGTGGTTGTTTCTGTTAACGTGACATTCAGATTCCCATCTAAATTTTCTGGGTCAAAATCTACCATCTTAAACCCGTTCCCATCGTCAAGGCTCAATGAAACAGTACTAGTGCCAACGACCCATGATAAGTTCGCCGTTTCGCCGGCCTGAACAGATTCCATGCTCGATTCGAAGGAGATGATAACGTCATCAGGAATAACAGGATCCGTAGATGCCACAATTATTGGAACACCATCTAAACCTATTTCAATTAACATGTTTACCCCTTCTTCGGCCGGATCACCATCAATCGAAACCTTTCTAAGATGTTCAGCATTGAACGCATCTATCGTTTCATTTTCAAAACTAACCGTGCCCCCATCTTGTATATTAATGACCGAATTATTGACCGGATTTCCTCCTCCACCAAAAATGACTGAACTGGTCCCGTCGATATTCATTTGAACGCCATTCACAATAAAAAACACCTCAACGGATGAACCGTTTTTTATATCCAGGATCGGACCCTCAGGTCCTACCGGCAACTTTGATCCATTAGGACCTCCGATGCCGTCATTACTTCCCCCCGTAGAACGTATTACTGAGTCATCGACTGTGATCGTGAATCCACTGCCCACTTGAAAACGTTGCTGGCCTGTGAGTTGCGGTATTTCAACGACTGCATTGGCAATGATCACATCATCATCAATAGAAATGTTCGGATCAATAATATCCACTGGCGAGTTACTCAAGTCCCAATTTGCCTCATCGAAAATGTCAGCTCCGTTTGCTCCGGTCCAAACAATTTCAGCCATTAATGAAGATTTAAATAAACCAAATGCGGAAATTAATATTATAGTAGGATTTAAGAATTTCATTTATTCAGGGAGTGCTCTCTATTCATGAGCAGACGTTTGCTACTGTAAAAAAATCCATGCCTTGAAACCTTCGCATGGCTCAATCTGTCATTTTTTCTATCTGCGTCTACGCAACAATAAAACAATGCAACCTATCGCTCCTAATAATCCGGCAGAGGGTTCAGGAATAGCTGTTATCGTCGATCCTGCAGCGCCTAAAGCATCAATAGTAAAATTCAAACCTTCCTGTGCAGCTGTACCATTGATGGTAATCTTAGACAAGTGCTCTGCATTGAACTGAGCAATGGTTTCTCTTGTAAAGGAAAGAGTCGCTCCAGTGTCCAAATCAATAGATGATATATTGACCGGATTTCCTCCTCCTCCCAATGTGACAGAGCTTGTCCCATCCACATACATCTGAACCCCATTAACTATAAAGAAAGCCTCAAGTGAAGACCCGTTGATAATATTTAATGTGGGCCCTGCAGGTCCCGCAGGAAGCTTTGATCCGGGAACACCGCCAATACCATCGTTACTTCCTCCTGTAAGACTGAAATTAGAACCATCCACCGTCATAGTAAATCCACTTGCCACTTGAAAGCGCTGCTGAGCTGAAACTTGCGGGATTGTGACCGTCGCATTACTAAAAGTAATATCATCTTCAACAGTAACGTTAGGTCCCAAGACAAGACCATTCGGTAGTCCACTGTAATTACTTCCATCAAAAATATCGGTTCCGACATTACCGGTCCATGTCACTGCCCCATGGCAGAAGAAACTGGATAGGGATAAAAATGCGGCGATATATTTAATCATAAAGGTGACTATATAAGTTATTGATTTTAAGCCTATTAGTTTATTATTTCAATATTATTGTTCCATAGCAGAAACTGATTAAATATTATCTCGGCTTATCCTAATAATTCATAAGTATTAGTTAATAATTCTAAGTGAATTTCTATGAATTTGGGAGTAAAAGGACACTGATAACATGGAAATCCACCTTCACATCAATGGACAAAAAATTGGACCGTTATCTATTTACGAAGTCAGCGAACGTCTGCGATCCGGCAAGATCAATGCCGATTGCATGGCCTGGATTAAAGGGATGGAAGAATGGAAGCCCTTACGTGATTGTGATCCTTTCAGGAAAAGCATCGAAGTTACACTAGCTGATGCAAGCCATGAAACGATTATCATTACAGAGGAAGAACGTGAAACAATTGATCAGACATACATGGCTGAAAAGAGCCAAGGACCTAAACCTTGGATACGGCTATGGGCCAGAGTCATTGATTTCCCCATTCTTATTTTTCCAGGTCTAATATTTCTTAGAGCTTATCTCGGAGAAGAGAAATTAAATGCCTATATGGGACCAGAGGCTCTGCAAAATCTCTTAGAACAAAATCAAGTTTCTCAACCTAGTATTATAACACTACTTACAATAACCTCAGCTATTTGTTTATCATGGATCATCACCGAAACATTAATACTGAGTTTCTTTTCCACAACATTAGGAAAATGGATACTCAATACAGAAATCTCAGATGCAAAAGGAAAAAAAATTGGGCCTAAGTCAGCTCTATTTAGATCTTTTAATGTCTGCTTCAGGGGATGCGGCCTCATAATATTCCCTTTCGTTTTTATATGTCCCATCATTTCTTACTTCTCACTAACAAAAAGAAACACGACCTCGTGGGACAATACTCAACAAACAAAAGTGAATCATGGAGACCTTTCCGTTTTTAGAATTATGGGCGCTATTTTAATGATTTTAATCACCCAAAATATATTTGGATTACTTTTCTCGTCACTAGAATCTCCGGTCAATGCGAGCCCTTAAACATTGTAAATTCGATGCCTAAGAACTACGTATACTTTGACCTTGAAACGATCCGTTCCGCCAATGATGTGGGCGGCTGGAATAATAAAGGAGACATGGGAATGTCAGTCGGCGTCACTTACAGCACAGAAACCAATGAGTATATCGCCTACCCGGAAAAGAAAGTCGAAGAACTAATAAAGCAATTAGCTGCAGCTGATCTGGTCATAGGGTACAACCATATAAATTTTGATTATCCTGTCTTAGAAGGATATCATCCATTCTCATTAAATGACCAGTGCATCAGTCTGGATCTGATGGTCAGCATTGAAGAAAAAATAGGCCATAGAATTAAACTTGAATCTGTCGCCTCCGCGACACTAGGAACCGGCAAGACGGCTCAGGGCCTAGATGCAATACGATGGTGGAGAGAAGGCAAATATAGGGAAGTGGCAGAATATTGCTGTTACGATGTGAAGGTCACAAAACTAGTGCACGAGTTTGGAGCAAAGAATGGTTATATCCAATATGATGATAAGTTTGGCCACATTCAAAAAGCAGAAGTGGATTGGGATCTAGCTCAGTAACTTTAATTATTTTTGCATCATGGTTCAGCACTCGACGGCATTCGACCGGATTTACCGTGCGCTCATCACAAAAATAAAGTATCTTGATACGTGCATAGACTGTCCTCACTTATGCAGACCATAAGATTTATCTTACAGGTTACAATTCTGCTCATTTCTCCATTTCAATTGGTCAAAGCAGAAAATGTAATCATTTCGGAAATCATGGCTGATAATGAGAGCATAATACAGGACGGTCATGGCAATTATTCAGATTGGATTGAAATAAAAAATCCGAACCCGACTAATTTCAATCTGACCGGCTATTTCTTAACTGACGATCAATCCAATTTACGCAAATGGATTTTTCCCGATCAAACAATTATCGGTCCCAATGGATACTTGATAATATTTGCGACTGGCCAAGAAGAACCAAATCACACTGATCCTCAGGGAAATCCGCACACCAATTTCTCGCTGAAAAGTGAAGGTGAATACCTAGCGCTGATCGGACCTGATGGTGAGGAGGCAATACAGCAATTCTCCACTCATTATCCACCTATCCCAAAGGATATATCTTATAACAAATCCGGCTACTTTCTTGAACCCTCACCCGGAAGTCCTAACAAGGGCGAATCCGTTCAAGGCTTTGTGAAAGATACAAAATTCAGTGTGGATCGTGGAATATATCACGAACCTTTTAAACTTAATATTGTCAGTGAAACTGAAGGTTGCAGTATCTACTATACAATGGACGGAAGTGTTCCGGACCCCTCCAATGGCAAAGCCTTCATTGAACCTGTATCTATTAGTAGCACTGCAATTGTAAGAGCCGCTGCATTTAAAGATGATTTTGCACCAACCAATATCGATACCCATTCATACATTTTCCCTCAAAGCACATTAAAGCAGCCCAACGTTGGTCCTGGACTTCCGAGATCGTGGGCAGGAAAGCCAGCTGACTATGAAATGGACCCGGAAATTGTTAATGATCCTAATTATTCAGATAAGATCATAACCGCACTCGAAGCATTCCCCAGCCTCTCAATCGCCATCAAACAGGAGGACTTCTATGGATCGAAAGGACTTTATCAAAATCCTAAAAGCCAAGGAGATGGCTGGGAAAGATCTGTCTCAGTAGAATTTATACCGAATAATGAAAATGAAGATGAATTTCAAATCGATTCGGGCATGCGCATTCAGGGTGGAAGCAGTCGGAATCCAGACATTCCAAAACACAGCTTCAGTCTCAGATTCCGTAAAGAATATGGAAATGCAAAATTAAGGCATCCCCTTTTTAGAAACTCTCCCTATGGAATCTCTGCAGTAGAAGAATTTGATTATCTACAACTTCGTGGAGGATTTAATTTTGGATGGACTCACAGACACTATTACCAAGCAAAACATGCTCAGTACAATCGGGATCAATTTGCTAATGATCTTTTTCTGGACATGGGAAACATAGGAGTTCACGGCCGTTGGACTCACCTCTATATCAATGGTTTGTACTGGGGAGTCTATCATATACATGAAAGACCCGATGCAGACTATATGGAGGCTTATTTCGGAACTTCATCAAAACCTTACGATGCAATTAATTCAAATTCAGCCACCAATGGAACAACCTCAGCTTATAACAGAATGGCTACCTTTAGCTCGAATAACATTTCATCACCAAAAAAATATAAAGAACTCCGTGAACATCTTCATATCGATTCATTAATCGATTATATGCTACTTAACTTTTACATAGGGAACCGGGACTGGGACGGCCATAACTGGAGAGCCGCAGGGAACGGACCTGAGGGAGAACCTTTCCGTTTCTTCCCATGGGACAGCGAATTTGCCCTTTCTCCAAACAATGCAGGAGTCATCAATAATCCAGCCCCAATAAGCAATGCTTTAAACACTAACGTAACCAATAAAAACGGCAATCAACGCCCGTCAGGAATTCATCAAAACCTTAAAAGTAATGCATGGTATCGGTTAAAGTTTGCTGATCGTATTAGAAAGCACATGTTCAATGGCGGATCTCTAAGCCCTGATAGAACAAAAGCAATATGGTTACGAAGATCCAATGACATGAACTTACCAATCATCGCTGAATCTGCACGCTGGGGCGACTATAGACGAGACGTCGATTCTGGGAGATGGAATTCATCACAATTTGATTTATACACGAGAGATGAACATTATTTAAAAGATCAGCAATGGATATTTAACACATACTTTCCAAGACGGACCGGAGTCGTCTTATCTCAATTACGAGCCCGTGGATTGTATCCTGAAACTGAATCGCCTGATTTTTCTCAGCACGGGGGTCAGGTCCCCTCTGAATTTCCATTAGGAATGAACAACCCGAATGCTGGCGGCACCATCTACTATACGTTAGATGGATCAGATCCTCGCATCTCAGACACCGAACCTGAAGAAAATCTTCTTGTTCCTGAAAAGACCTCTGCTCATGTTCTCGTTCAGTCAGAGGACAGCGGACTGGGTCTGGATTGGACTAACGTTGATTTTAACGATTCACAATGGCAAATCGGTCAGACCGGTATCGGTTTTGAAAAGATTGCCGGTGACTATCAGCCTCTAATCAACTTTCCGCTCTCCTCCATGCTGGGAGCCAATGCTTCCTGCATGATCCGTATTCCATTTAACATCCCCAATCAGGAAGCCCTCAACAAAATCTTCTCACTGGAACTGAACATGAAATATGATGATGGATACGCTGCCTTCATCAATGGAGAATTTGTCGCTGGAAAGAATAACCCCGAGACACTTACCTGGAATTCAAGAGCTACCCG
>SHBV01000025.1 GCA_004211885.1 Verrucomicrobiaceae bacterium | reverse complement strand
ATTTAGTTTGAGGGAACCTTTCCTCGAGCCAATTGCAGACCATTGGCCGGTAACCATTCATTTGAGTAATCGATCCCCCCATGAACGCGACCCGACCATCTCTAGTTGAAGCTTTTTCCTTTCCGAGAAATTGGCTCAATGAATTAATATACTGGCCACGAACAATGACATTGCGTTCTCCTGAAAAAGAATAAGGAGTCAAAAAGCAAAAAGAAGCAAAACAAAGAAATAACTTCATAGGAAAACTGATAACACATGATTACATAAAATTACCAGCAACTCTTCAACTGCTATTTGACCGGACCAATGAGTGAAGTTTACTTTGCCTAAGAATTGGAAAATTCCTTCTGCAGTGCCGCTATCTGAGCACATAATCTTTGACGCGTCAGCTTCGCGTTAATTTTCTCACTCATTGAACTTGATAGCATCAAGAAACATTCAACTCCAGCATCATCGCGAAATTCATTAGCACTGAATGCAATGAGGGCCTCCCTTCGCAATCTTGTGACTTCATCAAGGAGCTCTTCGAGCTTCAGAATTTCATTGCCATCCATTCCTCCCTCATCAAGATCTACCTGTTCTTGTTCAATGTCCAATAGCCTTCGAACATACTTATCAAGGTGATGCTCTTGACTCATCTGACTCCTATTTCTTAACCACCTGAAGATCAGATAAAGAGCAATTAAAATTGAAACAAAAAAGGACCTTAAACTTTCAGTAGAATCAACAAAGTCCGGATTCAGTAAGGGCTTGATCTCTGGGTCATAAAAGTGATTTGCTCCTGAATGAAATGGCATTGAGGGATTTGATTTTGCATATTCCTTACCCCCACCTCTCAAATCATTGAGTCTATTGTTTGAAAGAAATTCCGGATCCATCAGAGCCTCAGTTATTGCGGTAACCATCGAAGCACTGACAGAGGAATTCGTAATCAACTGCGCATTCACAGCAATCGTTGTTGTTTTTTGAACAGGATAAGGTTCTGGAAAGACTCTATAGAATCCACTCGGAATTTCATGAAGATGGAATTCAGGATTATTAGCAACGAAAGACTCAGCGAAAGGCAACTCAATTAGTTTAGTTTTGCCCGTTTCCGCGATCCTCTTCTGTATCTGAGCGTTCTCTTCTGTAGTAACAATGGCCACGTCAATACTTCCTGACTCGAAACTTGTTATTATTTCGTCATATTCTTTTGTGACACGGTTTCCAATTAACGAACTGTTATCAAAATGATTAAGGATCGCCTCACTATTCACAGTGGACCCGGACCCTTCCTCCCCAACAGCAATGGTAGTATTTTCTCTTTCCTTCAATTCTCCGATAAAAGGATCATATCCAAGATCCTTTTTCACATGAGTCAAAACGACCTCTGGAAAAACATTTGCAATCATTCTGACATCGGAAAAATCCGAAGTGTCTTTGATTACGTTAGGCTGAAAAAAAGCAAAATCAGCTTCACCATTTTGAATGAAACGCATATTTGCTTGGGAACCTGGAGAAGGCATGTAATGCACTTTGATACCATGTTCGGTCTCTATCTTGTGCCCAAGCGCCTCGGCAATGCCCTTGTACCGTCCACCCTCTTTTCCGGTGATTATTGTGATGCTTTTTGGTAATTGCCGGTACTGTATGAGTCGCTGAACAGCAAAAGGAATAAGTAAAATCAAAGCAACAAATAGCAATAAATAGAGTATCCTTTTCATTATATTGATGATTTAAACTTTTGTCTGAATTCCTTCAATTTTCTATATTATAAACTTTATTATGCCGGCACGAATTACTTAAAAAAATGCAATCATTAAAATAATTTCTTAATTACTAACATCGGGACCATCCCCTAGCCGATTACAAAATTTAGATTAATTTATAATAACAAAAATCCGCGCATCAAAAAAGTGGCTCATTAAACACTATCGACGATTGACCCAGAAAGAATTCTTTTGATACTTTAAAACTCTTATTAATGTTTTTTTTATATAATATCCCGCGAATTATGAAACTATTGTCTGTTAGTTGTTTCATTTTTTTATTCACTTCAGCTTCAAATCAAATCCTCCAAGGTAAGGAAATTGATTTTTCAAAAGATATTCTACCGGTCCTCTCAAATAATTGCTTCGAGTGCCACGGGCCTGACGAAGCAAAAAGAAAGGCCGGGCTAAGATTGGACAAGGCTGACGGCGCCAAGGCCAAATTAAAGTCCGGGTCCATTGGGCTGGTTCCTGGAAACATTTCTGAGAGTGAAATCTATCATCGAATAACATCTAGTGACCCTGATGAGATAATGCCACCGGCCGATTCAGGAAAAAAGCTCACCAAAGAAGAGACTGATAGAATCAAGGACTGGATAAAATCAGGAGGCGAGTGGGGCAAGCAC
Source organism: Verrucomicrobiaceae bacterium (assembly GCA_004211885.1). Lineage (GTDB taxonomy): Bacteria > Verrucomicrobiota > Verrucomicrobiia > Verrucomicrobiales > DEV007 > EC70. The sequence goes on along the minus strand of SHBV01000025.1, from coordinate 37,765 downwards.
TGGTCCTTCGAAAAACCAGTAAAGTCCAAAGTCCCCGAAATTACAAATAACGAATGGAAAGTAGAAAATCCCATTGATCAGTTCGTTCACTTAAGGCTCGGAGAAGAGGGAATGGTTCCGGAGAAAGAAGCGACTAAGGAAACACTCATAAGACGAATCACTTTCGATCTGACAGGACTGCCTCCGACCGTGGATGAGGTTGATCGTTTCCTTTCAGATAATTCTGATAATGCGTACGAAAAGTTAGTGGACCGAATCTTAAAATCGCCCAGATACGGTGAACAAATGGCACGGATATGGTTAGACGCTGCACGCTACGCTGACACTCACGGATTGCATCTGGACAATGAGCGATCTGTCTGGCCTTACCGGGACTGGGTCATTGACTCGTTCAATAATAATAAGTCATTCGATCAATTCACTATTGAGCAATTAGCAGGTGATCTACTCCCAGAACCAAGCATAGAACAAAAAGTAGCGACGGGTTTCAACCGGTGCAATGTGACTACTGGAGAAGGAGGATCCATAGACGCGGAATATTATGTGAGGTACGCCGTCGAACGGGTCGAAACAACTTCTACTGTCTGGTTAGGCCTCACAGCAGGATGTGCAAACTGTCATGATCATAAATTCGATCCGCTCTCTCAAAAGGAATTCTACCAACTCTTCTCCTACTTCTACAGTCTTACCGAAAAGGCAATGGACGGAAATAAATTACTGCCTCCTCCATCAATGAAAGCTCCATCAAAAATTCAGAGAGCCGAAATGTCTTTTCTAAAGGACAAGATTGCTAATGCGCAAAATCAGATACCGGAAATTACAAAAACCATCATTTATCAGGACCCTCATGCAGACAAAGAACTTAAGGTCCTAGACTCAACTTCAGAGCTGGTCTGGATAGATGATTCGATACCAGCTAAGGCCAAGCCTTTAGGGAATGAAGGAGACAAGTCATGGAAATTCGTCAAGAAATCGGAAGGGCACCCTGTCCTTAGTGGAGAAACCTCAACGCTCCGCACAGCCACTGGCCTTAGCCAGCACTTCTTTCAGGAAGCGGATCCTCCATTAAATACCAAAGAAGGAGACACTCTATTTGCTCATGTGTATCTTGATCCGAAAAATCCACCCGAGACCATTCAGTTGCAATTCAATGACGGATCATGGGACCATAGAGCCTTCTGGGGTGCCAATAAGGGACACAATGTCGGTAAGACAGACCATACCAATTTCAGAATGGGTGATCTTCCGGAAAAAGGCAAGTGGATCAGATTAGAAGTTCCAATATCGACAGTGGGCCTAAATCCCGGTTCCAAAATATCCGGATGGGCATTCACTCAGTTCGGAGGAACAGTGTACTGGGACAAGTCAGGCATAGTCACAAGGAAACTATCAGATGAACAGCTAGCATCGTTTTCACTCTGGGAACAGTACCAGCTAAAGGGGCACTCATCCTCATTACCGAAAGAGATTCAGGAAACGCTAAAAGTAAAAGCAGACCAGAGAAACGAAGAGCAAAGGAACCGGCTCATGACGCATTACTTCCTCAAAGTGAATCCGGAAACGAAGTCCAAGTTCGAACCCGCTCTCAGAAGAGAGACCGAAGCTAAGGGCCGTTTGAGCGCAATCGAAAAAGCAATCCCATCAACTCTCATCATGGAAGACCTCAAAGAACCAAGGCAAGCCTATATTCTAGAACGAGGCGAATACACACAGCAAAGAGAAAAGGTCAGTCCAAATGTTCCGCAATGGATTGCCTCGTCAAATAAGGACGCTCCACCTAACCGTCTTGGTCTGGCGCAATGGTTAGTCTCTCCAGAACAACCACTAACCTCAAGAGTCACGGTAAACAGGTTCTGGCAACAACTCTTCGGAACTGGGCTAGTCAAAACCTCCGAAGATTTTGGAGTGCAGGGAGAACAGCCCTCTCACCCTGAACTACTTGACTGGATGGCCGTCGATTTCATGGAATCAGGATGGGATGTGAAACGCCTAATCAAGATGATGGTCACGTCATCTACTTACAAACAATCCTCAAAAGCAGATCCGGAAAAATTTAAGAGAGATCCAGAGAATAGAATCCTGGCCCGTGGCCCTAGGTTCCGCCTCGATGCGGAGTCCATTAGGGATCAGGCACTGGCACTGAGTGGACTCCTAGGAAATAAAATCGGAGGAAAAAGCGTCAAACCATACCAGCCAGCTGGCCTATGGAAGCCCGTCGGTTTTGGGGGAAGTAACACATCCGTTTTTAAGCAAGACAAAGGAGAAGCGCTCTACAGGAGAAGCATGTACACTTTCTGGAAAAGAACTTCTCACCCACCCTCAATGGCAATCTTCGATGCCCCTAACAGGGAAACGTGTACCGTGCGCAGAGAAAGGACCAACACTCCACTGCAGGCACTCGTACTAATGAACGATGTGCAATTCTTCGAAGCTGCACGAAAGTTCGGAGAAAGAGTCATGAAAGAAGGAGGAAAGGGAGCCGAAGAACGAATCCTATTTATTTATCGTACGGCACTCGGCAGACTACCAAGTGAATCAGAGAAAAACTCCATTCTGAATCTATATAATGAACATCTGAAGGATTTCTCTAATAATAATGACACAGTTAATGAAATTCTATCCACGGGAGAATCAGGTCTGGATAAATCACTCAATGCCACTGAACTTGCTTCCTGGACAATGATCACTCACCTCATACTGAACCTGAGCGAAACCGTTACCAAAGGCTAAAAATGGATCCTATTCGAGAATCAGAACTTATTGAAACTAGGCGTCATTTCTTCGGAAAGGCCTCAGCCGGAATCGGCACCGCTGCTCTTGGATCATTAATGAATCCTGACCTGTTTGGAACAACCTCGAATAGCCCGATCGATCAACTCTCTCACATTGCACCCAAGGCCAAAAGAGTCATCTACCTTTTCATGTCCGGAGCACCATCGCAGCTGGACATGTGGGATTATAAGCCAGGTCTAGGAGAATGGTTCGACAAGGAACTCCCAGACTCTGTAAGGAACGGACAGCGCATCACGACAATGACTTCCGGTCAAAAGCGTTTTCCAATCGCACCCTCGAAATTCAAATTCAATCAACATGGAAAGGCAGGGACTTGGGTCAGTGAGCTTCTACCTCACACTGCAGCGATGGTTGATGATATCGCGGTACTGAAGGCCGTGAACACTGAAGCCATCAATCACGACCCCGCAATCACCTACATTCAGACAGGAAGTCAATTACCGGGACGCCCAAGCGCAGGAGCATGGGTCTCATATGGATTAGGCAGCGAGAACCAGAACCTTCCGGCCTTTGTCGTCCTTCACTCGACAGTGAATGGCGGATTTGGAGGACAAGCACTTTACGAAAGATTATGGGGAGCAGGCTTTCTATCCACTCGACACCAGGGCGTTTCATTAAGATCAAGTGGTGACCCTGTACTATATCTTTCCAATCCCAAAGGAGTCAGCCCAAAACTGCGCCGCCGCATGTTAGATGAATTGGAAAAACTAAATAACGAACGGTATCAAGCGGTAGGGGATCCACAAATAAGAGAGAGGATCGCTCAATATGAAATGGCTTATAGGATGCAAAGTTCAGTCCCTGAATTGACTGACATATCCGGTGAACCAAAATCGGTACTCGACATGTATGGCCCCGAAGCCACTAAGCCTGGGACCTTCGCAGCAAATTGCCTCCTCGCTCGCCGCTTAGCTGAGAGAGGAGTTAGATTTACTCAGATATTTATTCGGCAGTGGGACCAGCACGGGAACCTGCCAAAAGACATAAGCAGACAATGCGGCATCATTGATCAACCAAGTGCCGCACTAATCCGTGACCTAAAACAACGGGGCATGCTCGAAGATACCCTAGTCATCTGGGGCGGAGAATTTGGTCGGACCGTTTACTGCCAAGGCAAATTAACTAAAGAGAACTATGGACGCGACCATCATCCTCGCTGCTTTACTAAATGGATGGCAGGTGGAGGCATAAAGCCCGGAATTGTATATGGTGAAACTGACGACTTCAGTTATAACGTGACTAAGGATCCGGTACACATCCATGATTTGAATGCGACCGTAATGCATTGCCTAGGTTTTGATCATGAAAAACTAATCTACCGCCATCAAGGGAGGGACTTCCGCCTCACTGATGTGCATGGAAAAGTAGTCCGCGACATCCTTGCATAAGAAAAATTAGCAGATTTTTTTCTCCATATGGTTAACCTTTTGCAAGGTTATTGATTGCTTTTTGTCGGCCCCTCGCACAAAATTTGAATCTCCCCAAATGCAGTCAACTGACCCGCAACCCCGTGCATAAAAAAATGATGCGACGATCCCTGTCATTCTCCATAGTAGCTGCCATTTTCCCATTGATTATTTTCTCATCAATGGAATCAAAAGCGATCGACTCGATCGTAGTATTTAACGAGCTCCATTACCATCCAGAAGGAAATAATCATTCCTTTGAATTTATAGAACTTTACAATCAGAACAGCGTTAACGTGGACCTCACGGGATGGAAATTGACTGGCGGCGTTGACTATTCGTTTACTGAAAACACAATCATTGAAGGCGGTTCCTTCATCGTCATTGCTCTCGACCCCGAAACAATTAAGGAAGTGTCCGAGCTGGGGCAAGTACTGGGTCCTTATCAGGGCCGGCTAGATAATGCCGGAGAAACTATCCGTCTGCGAAACAACAATGGACGAATAATGGATGAAATCACTTATAACGATAAGGGACCGTGGCCCGTCAGTGCAGACGGTTCTGGAGCGACCCTATCAAAATTAATACCAATGACGGCAAGTGCTCCATCAGAGAACTGGACATCTAGCCCTCAAAAATTTGGCACTCCAGGAAAAATTAATTTTCAGGACAGTAATCTGCCTCCACCTACCATTAAGGTTCCCATACTCAGTTTCGATCAAGGATGGCGCTACAATGAAAGCGGACCAAGTCTAGGACCCGAATGGGCAAGTGAAGAGCACTCAATATCAGAAAATTGGAAGTTCGGTCCGGGAGTCCACGCTAAGGAGAACCGTCTCGAGGCTGAGCTCGGCACTGAACTAATAAGACCCGCGTCCAACAAACCTTACGTCTTTACATATTATTTTGAGACGGAATTCAATCTCAGTGAAATACAATTTAATAATGCTTATGAACTGCAACTGACTTACCTCATAGACGACGGAGCGATCTTTTATCTTAACGGAAACGAAGCGTACCGCTATAACATGCCATTCGGTGAAGTTAACTCAAGCACACTCGCCTCTTCCGGTTCAGAGGCCAGAAAAAGTGAACCAATAGGTATACCTATACTTGGCCTGAAGGCCGGCAAGAATCGTATATCGGTGGAAGTTCACCAAGCAAATTCTGGTAGCAGTGATGTTGTCATGGGTCTAGAGCTCGATTTACTTCAAACGGTACCCGATCCTTCCGCCAGCCCCTCAATCAGGTTAAGTGAAGTTGCTGGAGATTCAGAAGATGACTGGTCATTCGAAATCCAGAACACAGGGTCAAATCCAGTACCGCTCAATCAATTCAGAGCCACGATAAATGGCAATGAAAGGAATCAATACATTCTCCCTGAAAAGATTCTTCCTGGAGGCAATTTTCTGACCATTGAAAAATCTGAGAGTAGCCTCAATCCACAAAGAGGCGACCGGCTCTTCCTCTACTCACCGGAAAACTTCGTCATCGATTCCGTAATCATCGAAGACGAGCCTCGTGCAAGATTGAATGAAAAAGCCGATGACACTTTTTACCGGCCAGATCAGATAACGCAAAATGAATCAAACTTAATATCCTTCAACAATGACATTGTGATCAATGAAATCATGTATCATCACCGGCCACAATACTCTTCACCGGGGACTCCTCCGAGCCTAGAAACGATTGAATTGTTTGATTTTAATTCTGTATGGCTATACAACGAAACGGGAACAGATCAGGGCAAAAATTGGGCAGAGGAAGTCCAGATCCCTACTGGTGATTGGCTCGCCGGCCAAGGACCCTTGGGGTTCGAATCCAATGCAAGTAAATTGCCGATTCCCTTAGCGACTTGGATGAAAAATCCAAGAGAGAACAATCCAAGATTCTTTACTCATTACTTCGAAACACAGTTCAACTTAAGTTCAGAGAACAAGGAATCGATCAGGGAACTGATCCTGACTCACATGATTGATGACGGTGCAATCTTTTACCTCAACGGAACCGAGATCAGCAGGTACAACTTACCTGCAGGAACAATTGATTCAAATACTCCTGCAATTAGTGGCGTAGAGGCCACGTTCAGGACCATCTCTTTCGAACCTAATGACCTTTTATTGATTGGAAAGAACAGGCTCTCAGTTGAACTGCATCAGAAAAGTGTAGGGAGTAGTGATTTTATCATGGGGTTGAAGCTAGATGCTCGCCGAGCCACTGACAATGGTGATCCCGGCCGGCATTACATGGAAAGTGATGAACAGTGGATTGAAATATACAATAAATCTGATGAGAAAGTTAATCTTTCCGGATGGGAATTAAGTAATGCGGTCAGTTTTACTTTTCCTCATAACACTACCATTGATCCCGGTGCCCATCTCGTAATCTCTAATGATGCGAATTCTCTTAAATTAAAATTCCCGGACTCTAACGTGATCGGCAATTTTTCCGGAAACCTTTCCAATGACTCAGAACAGATTGCTCTTTTAGATCAGAAAGGGAACCCAGTAGACGAGGTAAGATATTTTGATGATAAGCCTTGGCCAAGACACGCTGACGGTGGTGGATCAAGTCTCGAACTGCGTGACCCGGAATCTGACAACTCAGTACCAGAGGCATGGGCCGACAGCTCTAACTCAGCCCAATCTGAATGGATAGAGTACAGCTATATAATGACAGCAGAAGTGCCCACTTATACCCCTTCAATTGGTAATTTCCACGAACTGCGTCTTGGCCTCCTCGATGCGGGCGAGGTCCTCATCGATGATGTTTCAGTCATTGAGGATCCTGGTGGAACGAACCGTGAACTAATGCAAAACGGAAGTTTTAATACGGAAGATGCAAAGTATTGGAGAAGGATTGGGACTCACCAACTTTCCGAGGTAGTCGAAACCGAAGAATCCCCCGCTCTAAAGATCGTTGCCAGTGCAAGAATGAATTACCTCAATAATCTCTTAGAATCTAATCTCAAAAGTAATGGATCCAGAGTAGCGGTAAAGGCCGGAACAGATTATCAAATTTCATTCAGAGCCAAATGGCTAAAGGGCTCACCCCAACTGCGTTTTGAACTTTATTATAATCGCTTAGCAAAGACAGTGATCCTGAAGCAACCAACTAAGCACGGAACTCCAGGAGAAGAAAATTCCACCAGATCCACAAATATCGGGCCAACGTTCCGAGACGTGACTCACTATCCTGCTGTCCCTGAACCTGACCAGGCAATTACCGTGAGCGGACGAACAGAGGATCCTGACGGAGTCAGTTCTGTCCTACTCCATTATGCCAATGATGGGGGATCTTTCCAGACCACTCCGGTAATTATTTCTGAAGACGGGTCCTGGAACATTCAAATACCAGGACAGAAGTCAGGTCGTAAGATCCATTTCTATATCGAAGCTAATGACGGAGAAAGTACTTCATTTTACCCAAAAAACGGTCCCAATTCTCGAGCAATGATCCAAGTCAATGACAACCGCTCATCTGAAACAATTCAAAACTTCAGGGTCATCATGACTAATCGTGATTCATCAACGATGCACAACTCATACGAAATTTTAAGTAATCACCGTTACGGATGCACCATCATTACAAATGAAAATAAAATTCATTATGACTGCGGTGTCCGTCTCAGAGGAAGCATGTTTAGCCGAAACTCATCAGACAGCACTGGTATCAATTACAAGTTCCCTGCCGATAAACCTTATCGTGGAATTCATGGGACCGTGACCACAAGAAGACGAAACGTACGTGAAATTATCGCAAAACACATGGTCAATCATGCCGGGGGCATCCATGACAACTACAACGATATAGTTCAACTCATCCACACTACCCAAAGAGGCACTGCTAGGCTTTCAATGGCCCGTTTTGGCAAGCCTTACCTTGAAGGGCTTCCTGGCGGAGAAGGAACTAAAGGAACCATCTTCAAGATGGAAGGAATCAGAGTATTTCAAAGCACTCAGGGAGGGAATCCGGAGTCACCTAAGCTCCCATTTCCGATCGGCTGGGTCAGCAACTTTGATCTGGCTAATCAGGGAGATGATAAAGAAATTTACCGGCACAACATGCGCATTAATTCGAGACTACCTGAGGACCAGTACGATGAAATTATAGCAATGTGCAAGGCCTTCAGCCTCAGGGGTCAGGAACTTGAAGATGAAATCAAAAATGTCATTAATGTAGATATGTGGATGAGGCAATTTGCAATCATGTCACTCCTCGGAATCGGTGACACTTATAGTCAGGGAAATCCTCACAACCTTAACTTCTACGTCCGCCCATCAGACGGGAAAGTAGAGCCAATGCCCTGGGACTGGGACTTTCTTTTCTCCCAAAGCTCGAGTGCCGGACTCTGGGGCGGCCGTAACTTTGCTAAGATTCCTGCAAGGCCAGTGTATGGAAGAATCTTTCATGGACACCTTGTCGATATCATAGAAAGCACATTCAATACCGAATACATGAATTACTGGTTATCCCATTACGGTTCATTGGCCAGAGAAGGTTACACTGGTCTGAGCAATAACATCCGCTCACGATCCAATTATGTCTTAAGTAGAATACCAAAACAGATTCCTTTCAGTATCAGTTCCGGGCCTGGAAATAATTTAACAGTCAATGGAGCAACAGCAGAAATATCTGGCAATGGCTGGGTCGATGTATCTAAAGTATTTATTGAAGGGGCCGATCTCCCATTACCCATCAACTGGACCGACGCAGACTCATGGCAAGTCAGTGTTCCCTTGCAGCCAGGGGAAAATACGATAAATCTCATAGCGTTTAATCGTAGAGGCACTGAAGTGGGTAACGACACTGTTATCATTGAAAGCACAGGCAACATTGCCTCTGCCAATTCAACGAACGTTACCATTTCAGAAATCATGTATCACCCCGAACAAGAAGATAATAATGAGTTCATAGAACTCATTAATCTAGACACATCCAAGAGCGTTGATTTGAGTGGCGTCTATTTCAAAAACGGAATCGAATTCACTTTCCCGGACAGAACAATCATCGGGCCTAGAGAGCGTATAATTATCAATCAGAACCAATTTGAAAATGGTTCTCGGCTCAGTAACGGCGGCGAACGCATTCTTTTGAGTGATGCGTCCGGATCAGTCATCATTGATTTTAATTACCGTGATGATGGGGCATGGCCCGGAAGTTCAGATGGTAAAGGTTTCAGCCTCATTCGCATTGATCCTTCAGGAGATAGTGACCCGAACCTGCCAAGTGAATGGAGACCCAGTATCGAGGAAGGTGGCAATCCAGGCACTTCAGATTCTATAGCATTTAGTGGTGAAAAATCTTCAGATTTGCTCACTTATGCAATTCCGCAGATCAATGACTTGATCGCTAGAATTAACGAGAAAGGAAAGCTCATCCTCACTGTACGGCAAAGACTCGGTGCTGACGATGCCTTGATAGAATTAGAACACTCTACTGACGGGATCACATGGGCTCCTCTGACTGACAGTGATGGGATCGAATTAATCGAACTAACCGAGAGAACGCATAACGGTGACGGGACAGAGTCCCTCGAGTACAAGACCATTTCAAAAGATCTGATTAATCAAAATGCGGCAATACTTTTCCGAGCAACGGTTCGGCTTCGTTAATTTTTAAAAAGAACCAAAAATCACAAAGAGGAAATGGCCTAGTCCCAGGGAGACCGTAGAGGTGACCCACTGATCCCACTATAGCTCCCTACATTAGGCCAACTCTTTACTCCTGCAATTTCAAGGACGCTATAGCCACGAACATTGCCGTAATCAGAGGTGATTTCGATGAGAGCCTTGACTTCCTCCTTAGCATTTTTCTTGAGATGGTCGGCAAGTTCACTCGAATAATAACCAATGAAGTGTTCAGGGAATTCAATGAAGGAGAAAATCACTTCAGGAACCTTAATGTTGGCTCCTTCATTTGCTTCTCCATCAAGCTGAGGAGATTTAATTTCCCAGCTCATCATATACTCACGGGTCTTTGTTTGTCCGATGAACGGACCATAAAAGAAAAAACCAAAGAGAAGAACATAAAGAGTCAGTGTAATAATGGACGATTTGAATCTCCGACCCTTCGATTTGACAAGAGCACAACCCAGAAAAGTAAGCAGTATAATAACGGGAATCCCCAGAACAAAAAGGAACGGACGAACATCAATCCATGCAAGAATCATTTACTTTAGCCTCACATTTAAAATGGCACTGTAAATTAAACCAGGATCACCCCTATCAATCATTGTCTTTGAAATGGCAGAGATGGACCGACTGACCTTACCCTCGTAAACCTTATTGTCACCGAATATGACAGTGACAGGCTCAGCAAAATCAACCATATCATCATTGATCAAAATACTTAAAGTTCCGACACCATCAGCCTTATCTACTTTAAACTGTTGCCCGTCACGACTAACCACAATTAGCTGCCTAGCCTTGACCTCTTCAGGAGGCAAGGCTACCCAATAACTCTGTCTATGAGTCACATCGTCCTGCTTCCATACAATCTTTTCCGGTAACCGGTTCCTCGTGCGTTTCGCCATCCAAGGAACAGCGACACTATCTTCAAGGTTCATCCAATGTCCCTTCCCTTCATGAATTTTCACAAAATGATCATAACCTTTAGGATCATCGCCTCGAAGATCGGCCAACTTTGTGCCCCAGGCCGCAGCCACTTTGTTACGCCCATAACTACCATCATTGGCTCCTACTTGAAGCGCAAAAGGAAGATTACGCAAACCTAACGGTGTCGACTCATTGGGATGACCAGCCATCATTGCCGCAGCAGCAAAACGATCACACATCCTCGGAGCTAATTGATAAACTCCATCACCTCCTGCAGAATAACCCATCAGATAGACGCGGTCTGGATTGACCCCCTCAAAGACAATTAAGTTTTCTATGAGCCGGTCAAATAGAGGGTCAATGTGGGACTGATGCCATAGATTCCAAGTGTCCGTCGGAGCACGTGGACAAAGATAAATTCCTTCCTTGGGCTTATAAAGGCGCATCTGGTTACGCCACTGACCTTCATTGACCTTCGGTGGGGCTCCTCCTCCACCATGCATCGATATGAAAAGACTACGGCCATCCTTGGGCTTCTCACCAAAGACAATGAAATCAAATTTCATTGTCTTGCCCCCCAATGAAATTGATTTACCCTTCATCTCTCCGGATCTGGTCTCACGGACCATTGCCATATGATCTCTCCATAAAAGTTCACCCGCACGGACCGCGTCTTTCTTAGAAAGGCTCAACTTTGAAAATTCGCTGTCTTGAATTGGCTTTCGCGAAGCTCTGTCCACTGATAGCCACTCCTCGAGGGAATGGATGGGAGAACCATGTGCAGTGCACAATACTAAAAGTCCAAAGAGCACGGGATACATTTTAACAATAAGCATGATCTAATATTACATTCACTGCAGCTCCTTGCTCGCTTTAAAATGAGGAATTGTTACCTCAACGAACTTCTCCCCTTCACGCTCATAGTCGAGCCGCTCATAAAAACCGATCACGGTCTCGCGCGCATGCAAAATTATAGAAGAAAACCCAGACATAATAGCGAATTGCTCAGAAAAGAGAATGAGCTTTCTCCCGATCCCTTTTCCCTGAGCATGCTCTGCCACAACGACCTGCTGCATTTTCAGTGTGACCTTATCAATTTTCTTGAATTGAAGATACGCAATTAATTCCTGCCATTCATTCTTGCCGATCAGATGAATGAAATCTTTTTCCTCTTCAAGGTCCTGATCGAACAGGCTCATGCCGAGAGGTTTTCTGAGAAGTTTGTCCCGCAAATCACAGGAGACCCTGTAATCTACTGATCCGTATTGAGTCTCTAGAAAATGAATGTCCAATAATTTAGTTTTCCATTTCCTTCATCCAGTCTCGGGCATGAAGGTCGGCATTGTGACTCCGTTCATCGGAGGACATTCGCCTCTCACCTGACAAAGATGCATTTCACAATTCTTAGCACCCCATCCATACAATGTCTGAACCAGTTCACTTTCCTGAACCGGAACCAAAAAGACCGGCGCATTGCCACGTTGCCTAGCATTCAGTTCATTATAAATGAGAGCAGCTGAATCTGTACAGTTAGACGAGACACCCGGCCCGAGCATCTTACTTCCGGCACTATTAATTGAGCAAAGAAACCCAGTAATTTGACCTTCGGGTGATTCAATCACTGAAACACCCCAGGCACCAGATTCATTACTGATAAAGTACGCAAAATCCTTTTCTCTTCTGATCCCATTCAGTTTCATTTCAAGGTCAGCCATGCCCTTCGCATCTTCAGGCTTCGCGTCTCTGACTCGATCCATTCGTTCAGGAGCCTCTAAATCCAGACCACCCTCAGGCACCGATAAAAACATGTCTTGAAATGTCATTTTAGGAACGAATCCACGACGAGTATATAGTGAAAATGAATCCAAGTTCATTGCGCTCGAAACGAGCCGGACCGGAAGATTCTCATGATCTGCGAGCGAAATAATTTCATCAAGGATCCGAGTCGCGACCCCCTTGCCAAAATAGTCCGGGCTCGCATTCATAATGCCCAATGAAAAATGCGTCTCTCTTGGATGATAGAAGCAGGAACCGGCCAGACGGCCAGTTCCCATGTCCTCAGCAATGATGCAGCATCCCGGATCAAGATCCTCATAGACTTCTGTAAAAATTTCACATGCACTTGGATCCCCACCAAAGACGTTCTTTTTGAAGTGTTCCTGATACCAGGCATTCGTGGAATTAAAAATTAAATCGATGACTTTTTTTTGGTCACCCTCTTCCATCCTACGAAGCTCAATATTAGATTCACTCATGTGCCTATATTTTCAAAAGCATGCACGGCAGAACTCGCATTCGAAGTAATCTGATCCCAGTCACCAGAACTAATGAGCTCCTTAGACGCTATCCAGGAACCTCCGACCGCAGCAATGATATCCTCTTTCAGATAGTCCGTCATGTTCTCCTCATTGACTCCTCCAAGAGGAATATATTTGAGCCCGAGATGAGCATAAGGCGCAGCAATATTCTTTAAGTGCTTAATGCCTCCACTGCTACCGGCAGGAAAGAACTTCAAAATCTCGCAGCCAAAAGGTAATGCACGCTCAATGTCCGAAGGAGTCATGATTCCCGGCGCGAAGGGAAGTCCCTGCTCTTGTGCCACGGAAATGACATCAACGTTCGTGCCCGGAGAAACACCAAAAGCAGCACCCGAATCCTTGGCCTGAGTGACCTGTTCCGCTCTAATGATAGTTCCAATGCCAGCAAGCATTTCAGGAACGGATTCAGTGATTGATTCTAGCGCCGGTAATGCGGCCTCGGTCCGCAAAGTCAATTCCATAGCATCTACTCCGCCACGTAACAGAGCCTCAGCGACAGGAACCGCATCATCGACCCGATCAATCATCAGCACTGCAACGACTCCCTTGGCAGTTAGCCTCTTGGCTACAGGATCAGATAGCTTCATGCTTTGAACTTATTTCAAAATGATGGATTTATCAGAATATGTTTAAGAACTGCCTTATTTTTCTTAATTTTTCTTCTCCCTAGGCTCCTTAGGTGTGAGACGTCCAAGAGTATAATTTCTTAGACGTTCATCGGATATTCTGTCGACCCAAGCCAGTGCTGCCTCTGGGTCATCTTTGGCCGCGGACATGGCATAATCCTGTATCGCTTCGTCATAGGCTGGCCCAAGAGGTTGGCTTGAAAGCCATTCTCCAGCACCGGCAAAATCCTCTTTAATAAATTCTTCAAAACGTTCTCCCAATGCATGACGCTGGCCCTTCACTTCCTTGGGCAGGTCCGCTAACCACTGAACCTCATCCGCGATTGATGTATCACTGATGTAACGGGAAGTTCTCTCTAAACTGTCAGAATCAATGAAAGGTTCGGTCGCATTTTCTGTAATGAACTGCACTGCTTTTTCTGGATCATTCCTAGTGACTCTTGCCAAAGCTTGTCTCGTTGCATATTGTTTGTAGGATAACATATCGTTTTCTTTAACTGTGTGGTCGATTCCCTTGACCCAATCAATGAGACCTTGTTCTCCTCTCTGATCCATGAGAGCCTCTACGATACGATCCATTTGCTCACCACGGGCTCTACTTTTGACGTTCTTTTCAGAATAAGCAATTGCGCCGTCAAGGTCATTCCGAACCATCTCTTTGAGAACTCCCAAATGCATCCACTGCCTCACATCACTATTCTCTACCCCTTCTACAAATTGTTTGGCCGCATTAGGGTCAACAGCAGCCCATCCAGAAACGGCAGTCACTTCGTCCCCTCGGGTCCTCCTCGGAGACTCAGGATCCATCGCATATTTAACGGCCTCTTCACCTGAAACTCTTGCCCAGGCAAAAAGAAAATCATTAAAGAACCTATCATTGTCCCTCCCTCCAGGTGCATTTTCAAATGCACTGAGCATCTCAGAAACATTTGATTGATCAAGTTCAAGAAGCATCTGGGAAACACTTGCATTGCGCCGAATCGGGTCAGGATCACCGAGTGCACTACTTATCCGGCGACTCACTTCACTAGAAATAATAGTTCCTGTTCCAAGTCGATCATTTTGATTTTTACGAGTAATGCCCTTAGAACCGGGACTCTTAGAAGAGTAACTCGATCGGGAAAGAGAACTGACTCCATCACTGTACCGATTAGCAGTTCCTTCGCTCGAGTTCAGGCCAACTGACCCTTCCTTTTTCTTGTTTCCAGAAAAATAAGCCCCTGCCGCGACTAGTGCCCAAAAAATGTTAAGTAGGATCAGTTTTTTCATATCCATTATTAGTGATAACAATATTATCGATTCGTTAGAAAAAATCAATTTCCCTTCCACCTTAATTGAGATGATATTTTTTAGGAAAGAAAAATGACTGCATTTTCTACAATTGATTCACCCTGTGCATGGAAAGGGAAAGAACTTTCTAGTCGCTCTGACTGGAAAATCAGTCTTAACGAAGCCCACATAAAAGAAATCAATAATCTCATTTCCGGAAACAATCACGAAACTCCATCCCTTAAAGAGCTGTTCTCCGATGCCCGTGAAATACTTGAGAACGGACCAGGAGCTGTGCTGATTCGTAATTGTCCGATCCATGATCTTAACGAGCTCGAAGCAAAAAAAATATTTTCAAAGATAGCTTCTCTGGTCGGAGAGCTCGTCTCACAAAGCTCTGAAGGAGAGTTGATTTTCAGTGTGAAGGATTCTGGATACAAAGAAAATGATCCGAGGTCACGCGGACCTAACACAAGGAAGAAGCTATCTTTTCATTCTGACCGTTGCGACGTGATAGGATTCCTTTGTTTGAAGCAAGCCCTGTCCGGGGGAGAGAACCAGATCGTCAGTTCTGCTGCTATTCATAATTATCTCCTAGATAATGAACCCGAACTGATCAATTTTCTTTATGAGCCCTTTTATTATAAGCGCCACAATGTCGACGCCGGCAATGAGCTTCCATATTGCAAACAGCCAATTTTCTCAATGACGGAGGGAAAATTTGCATGCAATCTTTTGCGCGTCCTCATTGACAGGGCCTACGCCTTACCGGAATTACCGGACATGTCTCATGAACAGAAAAGGGCCTTAGACGCGATCGAGGAAACTGCTTCCTTGCCCGAAATGCATTTCACTTTCAGGCAAAGTCCTGGGGACATTCTATTTCTCAATAACTGGATCACTCTTCACCGCCGTTCAGAATTTGTCGATTTTCCTGAACCTGAAAAGAAACGACACATTCTCAGGGCCTGGATCTCTCCACCAAATAATAGGCCCATTGATCCTCTCTTTGAGGACAATTACGGAGACTATAGGGCCGGAAAAGTTCGGGGAGGGATGAACCCTAAATAAATTAAAAAGGCCAGAAAACGGGGATTAGAAGAGTCGCCACGACCCAAAGGATCAGGTTAAGTGGAACCCCTACCCTAAGAAAATCTGAAAATCTGTACCCTCCGGCTCCATAAACATATGTGTTTGTTTGGTATCCAATTGGAGTCGCGAAGCTCGCACTGCATCCAAACATCATTGCCACAATGAGAGGCCTCGGTTCGATCCCAAGAGCAGCAGCAATTCCTACCACTATCGGAGTCAATAGCACCGCAACCGCATTATTACTGATGAGCTCTGTGAGGACAGAACTGAGCAAATAAACGACAGCCAAAATAATGACTGGTGAAGAACCTCCAAAAACACTTATGACCCCATTAGCTAGGAGACCTGCACCTCCAGTCACTTCCATGGCCTTGCCCAAACCAAGCATTCCAATGATCAGAAAAATGATATTCCAACTCACTGAATTATAGGCATCAGCAGGATCAAGACAACGCGTAGCCAGCATCGCAAGCGAAGCCAACAAAGCGATCATAAAAATTGGCTGACCTGAGAAACTGGCCGCGACAACGAAGCCACAGGTAATTGAAGCAGCGACTAATGCTTTTCCTCGACGGATCGGAGGTTCAGGAGGTTCAGAGAGACTCACAAAATCCTTTTCTTTTCGGACCCTCGCAATGGCCTGCGGAGGCCCCTCGATGATGAGAGTGTCTCCTGAATGGATACGAACATCTTCAAAGTTCTTACGAAAATCACCACTTTGTCGGTGAATTCCAAGGATCAGCACCCCAAAACGTTGGCGGAATTTCAACTCCTTGAGGGTACGGCCAATGATACGGCTCTGCGGCCCAATGATGCCCTCAAGAAGCATCGCAGGACGACGCTCAAGAGCTTCCAGTTTGAGATTTTGGTAAGCCGTCAGGCGCAGACCTTCAGTGTCTTTGAGGTCCTGAAAATCATCTCCATGCACCGAAATGAGAATCCTGTCCTTTTCTTGTATTAAGAGCTCATTGAGCGGCTCTTGGACGGGAACACCTCGTCGCCTCACTTCAATGATTCTGGCCTCCTTAATGAGCTTGGACAAGGTCTCCGGTACAGTTTTGCCAATCATCGGTGAATCAGCATGAACAACGACCTGGGTCAAAAACTCACGTTCCTCTGACTGTGAAAGGTCAACAGCAATCGAGTCATGCTTCGGCAATAATTTCCTTCCAATGGTCAGCATATAAAGAAAACCGACCGCCGCATAGATGGCACCTAACTTGGTCAGCTCAAACATTGAAAAAGGTTCGAGTCCCTGTTCCTGGGCAATTCCGTCAATTATAAGATTTGTCGATGAACCGGTCAGAGTGCAAGTCCCTCCCAAGATACAAGCAAAGGAAAGCGGCATCAGGAGCCTCGATGATTTTAGTTTCGTGGACTTGGCAAGAGACAAAACAATTGGCAAAAAGACTACAACGACCGGCGTATTATTAACGAAGGCCGAAAGAATAGCGCCTAATCCCATCAGAATGATGAGAACTCTCAGTTCAGTGCCCCCTGCAATACTTTTGAAACCCGCTCCAAGGGCACGTATGCAACCGCTCTTCTCGAGTCCCGCACTCATCACAAACATGCAGGCTATAGTGAGTGGAGCAGGATTACTAAAAGCGCTAGTCAGTTCACTAGCCTCAAGAATATTAAAGCCAAAAATACCGGGCAATAAAATAATACCCAGAGAAAACATCGCGACCATGTCCGGCGGCATCCATTCACGGACAAAGGAAATTCCCGCAAAAACAAGTACGGCAAATACCATATACATCTGCCAGTAATCGGAAAGGTTCTCAAAGAATGCTCCCACACAGTACACTTAACTGATAAATTGGTGTTTGGCGACTAATAGGATCCTGCTAAATTATAGTTAATTTATTATTGTAGATTTGTTTGATCCAGAAGAGTTAGCTGAGACAATGGCCGAGATCGGTCGTGCCCGGATGCCGTTTGGTAAGTACGGCCCGAAGCATTACCCTCCTTCTGGGGTTCCTATATATGATCTCCCATTCGAATATTTAGAATGGTTCCAATATAATGGGGGCCTTCCTGGTGGCCATCTGGGTGAACTCTTGGAAATAGTCTATCATATCAAGAAGGACGGTTCAGATGAGGCATTTGCTCCTTTCAGGGCAGGAGGAAGGACCAGACTCCGCAAAAAGATAAAGAAACCAGAACTGTAATTAATCAGTCCAAGGACCTGAACCAATGAATGAAGTTCATCTGTTGGTCCTTCTGAAAATGGTCCACATCGTCCGGATTCAGCCAAGTAAGAGAATCCTTAAACCCATCAGGATCTTTGACCTTAAGCCTTTGAAGTAAATCGGCGATGGCACCATGATCCGCGAAGCGGTTCCTCTTTGGAGTGACCAGTAGCATAGGCCTGGGCATGATGAGCCGGAAAACAGTATCGTAATCGTAGGGAATCGATTTTTCATGCCCTTCAAATAGACCAAGCCTCGGCTGCAAGGCATGAAGGCCCCAAAGGCGCCAATTGCCTCCAGTCACCTTGTCCTGGCTAGGATCTTTTAAGGGGCTCCAACCGCTGAAGCAAGCAACACCCGCGACTCTAGGATCCTGAGCAGCGGCATGCATCGCAACGAGTGAACCGGTCGAATAACCGAGAAGAAAGATCCTTTCCTTATCCATGGCAGGTACCGGAACCTTGGAATTACCTTCAGGATCCATTGCAAAACTGATCGCGTCCCTAGCATCCATGACCATCCGTCCGAGCCTAGACCATTTAGGATATTTACTATAAAAATCACGTCCTTCGAGGAGCCTGAGACCAAAGCCGCACTGATCGTAAGCGATTACTGCGAATCCGTTCTGAGCGAGTCGGTGATAGACGGTCGTTCCCTGGACCCCATAACCCTCATTATAGCCACTATGATATGAGAGAGGATGTAACCAAACCACTACTGGGAGAGGACCCTTCAATCCCTCCTTATAAAATAGATTCCCCCGGACCCCATGACCGAACCTGATCGGGGCCCTGACAATTCCGGGCGGGGCCCAACGGTCATGCGTCATCAGATCGGACTCTTTGTCGCTCAGATAATCGTCTTTCTTATCATTTATAATCTCTTCAGGCTCAATGCCCATGGTCCAACGAATCTTTTCGAGAGCCGATCCATTGGCCGGGACCTTAATCTCAGAACCTTTTTGCCCAGAACTCCATTCTTTCCATTCAAAGTCATGAATCAATTCTTCAGGGAAATGTTCAGGGCCGATCTTTCCTCTTCCGAAAGCGAGATCGATCCAGTCCAGATTCCTTTGCCGGTCATCGCGGCTAATTGACTCGGGAGGAGGACCAGATGAATGCCCCCCTTCACGGTAATCGACTCTTAGCTGATTGGCGGCACCGAGGAACCGATAAACAGAACGTCCCTCAATGTATGCTTTCTCAACCGCAAAGGTCGGCTCAGCGCCGTCATTGTGTGCGGTGTGAATGAGACAATGACGAGGCGCAATCAGAGCATACCACCCATGCGCATCGATCGGAATCTGATTCTCCCTCCCAGTATACTTTCTCAGCGAAGGCAGGAACCACTGACTAGGAAAATCCGACGGGGCCTCAGCATAAGTGTTTCGGCTAGTGTAACGGTAAGGACTTGAGGCAGGTGAACCGGGACTCCTCGCCACCACACAACTGATCCTCGAATCAAATGCGGCCGCGATCATGGCCTGTTTGCCATATCGAGAAAACCCGATAATGGCTATCCTCGAAGGATCTACTCTGGTCACTGAACTTTCACTCAAGAGATAATCAATGCAGCGGCTCGCTAGCCAACCCTTGGCACTGATCTCGGTCCAAGTCGATCCTGGGTACTCGTCCCGGAACTTTTGCCACACACTTTCAAAACCTGGATAGTTGGCCTCCCTATGATGACTGTCGACGCCAGGAAAGAGGCACACCGCATAACCACGTTCAAGAGCATCCTCGGCCCAGTAACGCTGGTAGAATCTGGGCGCAGTAAGAAGCAATGGAAAGGGACCAGCTCCTTTCGGAGACCAGAGATCCATATCAAATGAGGCCCTGTTCGGAGTACCCAAAGTGATCCTGATCCTGCGCCTAATGGAGTCCTTATCACCTTCGACCTCTGAGATCAGTTCGGCCTTTATTATCTCAGGAACTTTCTCAGGGAAAGTTCCAATAAAATACTTAACTAGAAGGTCCCTGATCTGCTCACGACGCTGTTCCCATTCAGGCAATGAACTGACTCTTTTACCATCAGTAAAATGCATGAGTGAAGGCAATGCCGCCTCGGGTCCCTCAGCGCACAAAACGGTCAGCCGCCCAAAAATGATCAGAACCAAAGCCAAGCACTGAAATGAACTCTTCAAGAGTGCCTTGTAACACCTTAAAAAGGCCATAACAAGCCAATCCTGAACTCGCTCACCGATCACAATTTGAAAAAGTTAAAGAAATTTCTAAGGATCTGTCCACTCGTAGCGTTATAATTGTGTAAATCTTAAAAAATAATGAGATCAATTATCCCTCTAATCCTTAGCTTCTTTGCATTTTCACTGATCAGTCATGCTGAAGAACAATCTCTCAATGATGCCCGAAAAAAAGCAAGCAAGCTGCAAAAGGACGGGAACTGGAAAGAGGCCTATGAAGCTTACGAGGGACTGCTTATGGGAGAAGGCAATTCAGGATCCGCTGCTGCAGGAGATCTGCAAAACGCGTGGAGATGCCTGACCAGAACTGGGCAGATTCAGGACATTGATAAGTTCCTTGAAAGTGTGACCCAAAAATATCCGAAGGACTGGAGGATACTCGCCAGTGCGGCAAAAATATACATGGGGATGCAGCACATGGGTTATCTGATCAGCGGTGAATTTAAGCGTGGACATCACCGCGGAGGAGGAAAGTACGTGAACGCTTATGAGCGGGACCGGGTCAAGTCTCTTGCCCTCATGGAACAGGCAATGAAATCCTCAGAAGGAGAAGAGGACAAGACTGCACTTGGACAGTTCTATCTTGATTTTTCAAATTCAATACGCAGTAACCGCGGCAATAGTGAGTCCTGGAGACTTCAGAACCTTACCGACTTCAAGAAAATACCTGACTTTCAGGACGGCGGTTATTACAGAGCCCGTAACGTAGGGACCCCAGTCAATGAGGACGGGAACCCGGTCCTTTACTCGCTCCCTTCGACCTGGGACGAAGCCAAGAATGATGGGCAACGTTGGAGGTTCCTCCTCACCGAAGCAGGTGAAATTTCCCCTCCCTTGGCCGGCAACGCCAAGTATCAATGGATCTCATTCCTGCGCAATCAGTTCGGCGTCCAGACAATGCAGCAATGGGGGTTCGGAGGATTCTTTGGACAGCACAGCCCGGACCAGGGAAAGGAGAACGAGAGCGGAACGTACGAACTGCACACGCTCAAAGAAAATGAAACGATTGCCCGCTTAGCGACCGGAGTCAAAAGAATCACCTTACCCGATGAGCACAATCATATCACTCAGTTAAAGCAAGTCGCGGAAATGGAAGATAAGAGTTTAGCTGAAAGGGCAACTAATGATCTTGCTTCTATCTTTGAAAATAGGAGGCAATATCCTGAAGCGGCAAAGTACTGGCAAAAGAGCATCGAAAAGTTCGGTCCTGGAGGCAAAAATAAATGGAAAGTGGACAGGCTGAACCAGATCCTTGATAACTGGGGACGCTTTGACGGAACACAAACTCATCCGGCAGGCGAAAAACCTTCTCTCGGATTCGTTTTCCGTAACGGTGAAGAGGTCAAGTTTGAAGCGTTCACTATCGATGTGAGAAAACTACTTGAGGACGTTAAGTCTCATCTGAAAAGCAATCCAAGTCAGATCGATAATTCTCAGGTCAATGTCGGAAACATCGGTTACAGCCTGATCAATGATAAGATGAAAAAGTACGTCGGCGAGAGCATTGCTGACTGGGAACTCCGACTCGAACCAAGAAAAAATCACTGGGACAAGAGGATCGATATCGTTACTCCTCTGACCAAGCCGGGCGCTTACCTCCTCAAGGCCCAAATGGCAAAAGGCAACACCTCCAATATCATCGTCTGGGTCTCAGACACTGCGATCGTTAAAAAGCCACTGGACAAGAAATCGTTCTACTTTGTCGGAGACGCTCTGAACGGGACTCCCATCGAAAAAGCAAACGTCGAGTTCTTCGGTTACCGGGTCGAGTACCTCAAAAGGAATAAGCTCCTCCAGCCCAAGCGCCGATACAATGTGATCACCAAACAGTTCGCCGAATTCACCGACAAGGAGGGCCAAATCATGCTCGGGGCTGACAGGATGCCTAACCAGATGCAGTGGCTCATCACCGCGACTACCGATGACGGGCGGTTCGCTTATCACGGATTCTCGGGCGTGTGGTACAACAATATCCATGACCAGACATACAATACCACTAAGGCCATCTTTATCACTGACAGGCCCGTTTACCGACCCAATCAGGAAGTCAATTTCAAGGCCTGGGTCCGGCACTCACAGTACGACAAGGAAGACAAGAGTCAGTTCGCAGGGAAGGAATTCAACATCCTGATCAACAATCCGAAGGGTGAGAAAATTTACGAAAAGCAGTTAAAGGCGGACCAGTATGGGGGATTCACCGACAAGATCACATTGCCGGAAAATGCCACTCTCGGTGTGTACCGCATCAATATCCTGCACCAGGGAAGGCACATGGCCCATGGCGGTAATACTTTCAGGGTCGAGGAATACAAAAAACCTGAATTTGAGGTGACTATTGATTCGCCCTCCGAGCCGGTAATGCTCGGTGAGAAAGTTCCAGCAAAGGTCACAGCAAAATATCTTTTCGGGGCACCGGTCCAGAACGCGACCGTCAAATATAAAGTCATGCGTAGCGAACATGACAGTAGATGGTTTGCCCCTATGCCCTGGGACTGGTTCTACGGTTCGGGTTACTGGTGGTTCAGTTACGACTATGACTGGTACCCCGGATGGAGGAACTGGGGCTGCAGAAGACCCATTCACTGGTGGTGGCCCAGAAACAACATGCCTCCTGAAGTGGTATTGGAGAGCGAAGTTGAAATCGGTGCTGACGGGACCGTTGAAATTGAAATCGACACTTCCCTAGCCAAGGCAATGCACGGCGACATTGATCATAAATATTCAATCACGGCCGAGGTCCGTGACGAGTCCAGAAGGACCATTGTCGGCAACGGGTCCGTTCTCGTGGCCAGAAAACCGTTCAAAGTGAACCTCTGGCTGGACCGAGGTTATTACCGCGTCGGCGATGTGATTCAGGCCCGAGCAAATGCCCGAACACTGGACGGTAAGGGAGTCGAGGGAGAAGGGACACTCAAATTACTGAAGGTCGAGTACAATGATGAAGGAGAGCCGGACGAAAAAACAATCGCTTCCTGGGACATTGATACGGGCAGGGATGGTCAGATTCAACAACAGCTCAAGGCCTCGGCCAAGGGCCAGTACCGTCTCAGTTACACGCTCAAGGACAAGGCAGGGCACAGCATCGAGGGAGGATATGTATTTGTAGTCAGGGGCGAAGGGTTCGACGGCAAAGAGTTCCGCTTCAATGACATTGAAATTATCAGTGACAAGAAAGAATATCAGGCCGGAGAAACGATCGAATTGATGGTCAATACGGAAAGAAAGAACAGCACAGTGGCTCTGTTCGTACGCCCCACGAACGGTGTTTACCTGCCACCAAAAATCATACGTTTGGATGGGAAAAGTACCGTAACGGAAATCGAGGTCACCAAGAAGGACATGCCTAACTTCTTTATCGAGGCCTTCACTATCAGCGGAGGAAAGATCTACGAGGAGACCCGTGAAATCATTGTTCCTCCTGAAAAGAGGATCCTGAACGTCGAAGTCCTTCCGGACGAAACACGTTACAAGCCCGGTGCACCGGCGAAGGTCAAAGTCAAACTCACTGACCTTGACGGCGAGCCATTTGTAGGCACGACCGTCGTCACCGTTTATGATAAGGCCATCGAGTACATTTCCGGAGGCTCTAACGTTCCTGAAATTAAGGATTTCTTCTGGAAGTGGCGTCGTCACCATAACAGGAACACGGAATTTAACCTGAACCGCTGGTTCCGTAACGTCGTACTCAAGGGCCAGAAAGGAATGGGAAGTATCGGCGCCTTTGGCAATTCAGTCGCGGACGAACTCAGCAGTCTCGAAAAGAGTGGAGATAAAAGAGCTTTTCTCAATGCGACTACGAATCGTTCAGTGGGCCGATTAGCGAAGAGTGCTAGATTCAAAGAAAGGGCGGAATCACTTGCTGCTCCAGCCGCATTTGCAGATAGCTCAGTGGATGCGGAGGGAGCGGACTTCGCAGCGGCCGGAGAAATTCAATTAGATGACGCATTTGGTGGAGGCGCTGGCGGAAGAGCTGAAGGTCAGGGCTCGGCAACGGCTGAGGTTCAGCCAACGATCCGAAGCAACTTTGCTGATCTCGCGTTCTGGGCATCAAAACTGGACACGGATAAGAACGGGCTCGCAGAAATTGAGATCGATATGCCCGAGAATCTCACGACCTGGAAAATAAAAACATGGGCAATGGGCCACGGGACCAAAGTCGGACAGGGCGAGGCCGAAGTAATCACCAGTAAGGACCTCATCATCCGCATGCAGGCTCCGCGTTTCTTTGTCGAGAAGGACGAAGTGACACTCACCGCGAACGTTCATAATTATCTGAAAGAGGAAAAGAAAGTCAGGGTAGAGATTGGCCTCGAAGGTGAGTCAATGAAAGTCATGAAGGACGAGACTAAGAGCAAAACAATTACCATTCCGGCAGGCGGAGAAAAGAAAGTGGACTGGATCGTGAAGGCCGTCCGCGAAGGTGAAGCTTCCATTACCATGAAGGCACTGACCGATGAGGAGTCTGACGCGATGCAGATGAGCTATCCTGTGCTAGTGCATGGCATGCTTAAGACGGACTCATTCAGTGGTGCCATCAGTCCCGAACAGAAGACCGCTGAAATTAAACTGAGCGTCCCGGCACAGCGACGCCCCGAACAGACGCGACTAGAGGTCAGGTACTCACCGAGCCTTGCCACCGCGATGGTCGATGCTCTCCCTTACCTGACAGAGTACCCTTACGGTTGCACCGAACAGACGCTGAACCGTTTCCTCCCGACAGTCATTACCCAGAAAATCCTGATGAACATGGGACTCAACCTTAAGGACATCAAGAAGAAGCGCAGTAACCTGAATGCCCAGGAAATTGGCAAAGATAAAAAACGCGCCAAGCAATGGAAAAAGTCAGACAAGAACCCAGTATTCGATGACAAGGAAGTCGATAAAATGGTCAAGGAAGGTGTTGAGAGACTCACATCCATGCAAAATTCTGACGGAGGATGGGGATGGTTCTATGGGCCACGGGAAAGGTCATACCCTCACACGTCGGCTGTCGTCGTTCATGGACTCCAGCTGGCCCGAGAAAATGACATTGCCCTAGTTCCAGGAACACTCGAGAAAGGCATTGCCTGGCTTCAGAGGCACCAAAAAGAGCAAGTCCAACTGATCAAAAACTCAGTCGATAAGGACAAAAACAAACGTTGGAAAAATCATGCCGATAACCTCGACGCTTTCATATTTATGGTCCTCTGCGATGCGGACAAAGTGAATGCCGAAATGCGCGATTTTCTTTACCGGGACCGGAACAAGCTGACCGTGTACTCAAAGTCAATGCTTGGGCTCGCTATGCACAAAATCAACAGGATCGAGGAACGCGACATGCTAGTTCGCAATGTCGAGCAGTTCCTAGTCATCGACAATGAGAACCAGAGCGCTTACCTCGAACTTAAGAACGGAGGGTACTGGTGGAGCTGGTACGGTAGCGAGTTCGAATCGCAGGCCTATTACCTGAAACTACTTGCAGCAGTCAAACCTAAATCCCCACAAGCGAGCGGGCTCGCAAAGTACCTAATCAATAACCGCAAGCATGCGACTTACTGGAACAGCACCAGAGACACTGCAATCTGCATTGAGGCACTCGCTGACTATGTCCGTGCAACTGGTGAATCTGATCCTGACATGACTGTCGAAATCTTATTGAACGGGAAGAAGTTGAAAGAAGTAAAAATCAATAAGGACAACATCTTCAATTATGACAATAAGCTCGTCCTTGAAGGGGACGCCGTGGACACCGGCGACCATAAGCTCGAATTCAGGAAAAAGGGCAAAGGTCCACTCTACTTCAACGCTTACCTCACGAACTTCACACTCGAGGACTTCATCACAAAGGCTGGCCTCGAAGTGAAGGTCAATCGTGAATATTACAAACTCACACCCGAGGATAAAACGATCCAGAACGTCGGCTCCAGAGGCCAGTCCGTGGACCAGAAAGTGGAGAAATACAAACGGTCAAAACTCAAAACCGGTGACTCTATTAAGAGCGGTGAACTCGTCGAAATCGAACTCACGATCGAAAGCAAGAACGACTACGAATACCTTATGTTCGAAGACATGAAAGCGGCCGGATTCGAGCCAGTCGATCTGCGTAGCGGTTACTCGCGTAACGGCATGGGTGCCTACATGGAACTGAGGGACCAGAAGGTCACTTTCTTTGTCAGGTCTCTGGCAAGAGGAAAGCACAGCCTAAGTTACCGCATGAGGGCCGAGACACCAGGAAAGTTCAGCGCTTTACCGAGCCGGGCCGAAGCAATGTACGCTCCTGAACTCAAAGCAAATTCAGACGAAATCAAGATACAGATCACTGACTAGAACGCTTCTCAAAACGTTCAAAGAACCGTGAACTTGAACGAGGAAACTGCTGCCTGATGTAATCAGTATGAGTCAGCGCACCGATCTCTTTCCTGAAATCTAGAGGCTTATCTAGTATGTCCGAGTATTCACATACTACCAATTGTTTGGGAACGCCCGTACTCCAAGGACCAGGAAAAGAAAACTTAACTTTCCGCCCTTCACCGACCAGACAAACTCCGATCCCGGACTCTCCTCGGTGAACAGTTGAGAGTAACGCCTCTCGTGGTGAATCTTGGTAATCGAATAAGGTCTGCCCAGCCAGTCCCTCATAGTACTTTGGCTCTAGACCAATTAAGTTAAGCAGACTAGGCATCACGTCGTAGTGACTCACATTGTCTTGAGACGGCAAATCCTTGACCCATTCAGGCCATTTGATGATGATGGGAACTTCTGTCTGATACTTATTCAAAGAAGAACAGTGGAACCAACTCCCCTCTTCCTGAAACTCCTCACCATGGTCCCCAGTTATGATAATCACACTATTATCATAACGTCCTTTGAATTTCAGAAAATCCACGAACTCCTCAATCGCATAATCTACCCAATGCACCGCATTCTCGTATCTTCTCACGACCTGACCAATGATCTCATCGCTCGGCGCTAAATTGCCCGGCACATAATTGGCACAGTCTTCGTGAAGTTGCTCGAAGTCGGATGGCCAGTAATAATTATAATGAGGAGAATCTAAAGAAGTAAAATGAAACTGAGGTGATTCCGGATCCGAGTTAATATATTCTCGCTGATCTTTCATTATGAATTTCTCCCGCTCGGGAATCGATCCAAGCAAAGCGTCCTCCGAATCATCTAACATCATATCTGCTAGATAATAATTGCCTCCAAAATTCAAAGGCCCTAGGTGCCTATAAGTCAAATCACAGACTGCTCTGACCTGTATTTCATAGCCGAGCTTTTTTAGAACTTTGAGCGGATAGGCCCCAGCAAATCCTTTTTCTTTATCCTTTTGTTTTATAGCGTCGCCCCAATGAATAGCAACACGACTATGGAACATCGAAAACCAGGAAAGAGGAGTACAATTGGAACCTGCAAATGTCCTTCCTAAGTCCTGAGCCTCTTCGTTACGGAAACGGTGAAGGAATGGAGCCACTTCGGGAGTAATTGAATCCGATCTCCAGCTCTCAATCATGAAAACATAAACGTCCGGCTTCTGCAAGTGAGGCGCGTCTTCTAGGTCCTGAAGAAGTTTATTCCTGACTGGAGCAGTAGACATTTCCCTAAAGGCCACGTCCATCTTTTCAAAGCCCGCGGGCGGCGCAAAGATTCCGATGTGCGTACCAAATAACTTATAATGCCGCTGCCACTCTTCACTTCGCTTGTAAATATGGCTAAGGCCAGACTCTGCCACAGCAAAAATCCAGCAAAATAAAGCTCCACTTAGAATTAACCGATTCGATACACGAAATCTTATAAGAGACGTGCAAAAATAAAATATAAAGGATCCGATCAGCACCAACAATCCAAGGCCAAGGAATTGATTCACCGTCATGTCGATACCAGAGGCTGCAATTTCTTTACTCAGATCAAAGTTTCCTGAAGAACTCAGAGAATTAACAAAAGTAAAAAATGAATGGTTCCAGTACTGCTTCAAAAGAAAGTCAGTGACAACCAAAATTGGTATCAACGAAAAGACCAAAATAACAATTGCCCGGAAAGGCTTCGGTGTCATGCCAAGAACGAAATGGAGGACAAATAACAAACAAAGAACGGACGTTGCCTGAGTAGCCAACCGCCCCAATGAAGAACCAATCAATTCCGCTACATTATCGGTTTCGACTGCAAACAGCACATAAATATCACTGGAGAAAAGGAGCAAGAATACAATTAACCAGAAAAGACCATTGCATTTCCATGCAGATCTGAACCAGCCCTTGGGCATCGATTCAGATTTTACTGAGCGTCGCTGCCTCGATCTGATAACTGCGACTACAGAAATGGCTCCTGCAGCTGCTAGGATCAGAGTAATTAGTATATTAGCGGCAAGGAGTCCATTGCCTAGCT
This sequence comes from Verrucomicrobiaceae bacterium, assembly GCA_004211885.1. Taxonomy (GTDB): domain Bacteria; phylum Verrucomicrobiota; class Verrucomicrobiia; order Verrucomicrobiales; family DEV007; genus EC70. The sequence continues at coordinate 8,945 of SHBV01000025.1, read as the reverse complement.
TCCAAAATAGGTTGTAAGGAACTGAAAAACATAACGCTCCAAATGCCCAGCCCAGCATTAATAAAAATGACTTTTTATGGCCATCCTTACTTATTGGGTCCGAACAATGATTTTGGTTCATCCTAACATTCTGACTATTACCCATAAATTTGCGTAGTGAAAGCACTATTAAGTTGCATTCTTAATTACAATTGTTTTATTTTCGAAACTGTACGGAGCCTCACCCGGCCAGACATAGGAATCTGAAAAGAACAAGGAAAGTCAATGGGAACAGCGCGTCAAGACACAGCGCAAACAAGTACTGAGGCTAAAAAAGGAACGATGATTTTCCTTTGGGTCGCCATCAGCGTCCTCTTTTTTCACTTTGTTTTATACATTGTGAGTTGCTCTTTACTTTTAACTCAAGCAGCTGAAGTGAATAGCTCTTTTGCGGAAGGAGCAGTAAAGGATCATGGATTATACATGATAATGAGCAGCGTATCCCTACTCAGGGGCTACCTAATAATTTCAGCCTGTTACGTGATAGTACTCTTCCCAATAGTAAAACTATGGATAGGGAAAAAACAATTCACTCGCAAAACGGTTATTCTGAGAACCTTGTTCCTGATGTTAATTAGTCTCTCGGCACTAATTTTTAGAATGATGGTCTTCAAACCTTACTTCGTAGCTCAATGGATTCCTGAATGGCAGTCACAAATAATGCCTGGCGCTCCCGGAATACTTAAAAGTGTCACTCTGTGGACCCTGCTCAATGGAATCCCTATTATTATTTTATTAGTGGTCTCAGTTTTTTGGTTGCGGTTCTTCATCTCATTGCCAAGGGCAATGGGCAATGTCAGGTTTAAATTTGCTCCAATCATAGTGACCGCGGGCCTCATAATTTCATTGAGCATATGCATCAAAATTCTTCAAGCAAGCCTCACTAAAAATTCAGAAAAACCAAATATCATTATCATTGCATCAGATTCGTTGCGTCCGGATCACCTGTCCTGCAATGGATACGACCGCAAAACGTCTCCAAACATTGATGGGCTTGCCGCTCAATCACAAAACTTCACTAATTGCTTCACACCTATCGGTTCGACTCTCGAATCCATGATCGGTCTATTCAGTTCACAATATCCCCACTCACATGGGGTGAGGCAAATGTTCCCTTCTAAGAGTGTCGTTGACAAGGTCAACAATGAATCTCCGAAACTTCCAAAGATTTTAGCTAATGCAGGATACGACACCGCCGTAATAGGCGACTGGTGCAGCGCAATATTCAATGAAGTGCCGATGGGATTTGAAGATGTTCAAGTCTCTGAATTTGACTCATTCCGTATATGGTTGAGCCAGGCCCTGTACCTTTCGCATCCAGTCATCCCATTATATTTTGACAATAAATTTGGTTATTGGCTATTCCCAAAACTGGAATCCTTCGCTCATTACCTCAAGACAGAAGTCGTAACGGATAGGGCCATTGCAAAGATCAAATACCGGAGAAATAAAGAGAAGCCCTTCTTCTATACAGTATTCACCGGATGCAATCATTTCGCGTACCATGCCCCGTACCCTTATTACGAAAAATGGACTGACCCTAATTACAAAGGACCTAACAAGTATCAGGTCCATTTTGATCCAAACGAATTCGTTTCAAATCCATCTTGGGACAAGCCTTACACATCCTACACCGATGAAGAAAAACAGCACATCATCGATCTATACGACGGGTGCGTGAGCCGTTTCGATGATTGTGTTGGTAGGATACTCAAGACTCTGAAACAACAAAAACTTATGGATAACACCATTATTTTAATCACATCAGATCATGGTGAGGACCTATTTGAACCTAATACCACAATAACACATGGGGTCAGCTTCAATGGAGGAGACCAAGGAAATCTGGTCCCTTGTATCCTGTACGTCCCAAATGTAAAACCACAAAAAATAAACCAGCTCATTCGCAACATCGACATCGCTCCGACCATTCTTGAACTCACAGAACAACCAAAAGAAAATAAGTTTGAAGGAGTGAGCCTCATGCCTAGCATAAAAAATAAAGAGCATTCACTTGACCTGTCTTTCTACGGAGAAACAGGATTTCCTTTCATCCAACGCACGATACCCGGAGAAGAAGTTCTTAAGACTCCTTCCATGGATCAATTAACCTATGTAGATAAAGATTTTGATTTTCACATTGTGCTAAAAGATATGCATCGAGATGCAATCATATCTGGAAAAGAAAGGTGCCTGAGAACAAAAGAATGGAAACTGGTTTTCACTCCCGGGGCAGATGGTCCAATCCACAGACTTTATCATGTTCCAAGTGATCCTCATTGCTTAAAAAATGTAAGCACTGAAAACCCTGAAATATTAGAGAGAATGAAATATCACCTCTGGCAATGGATCATTTCTGGAAAAGAATCTAATCGCTCTGAAATATTAAAAGGTAAAATGCCAGACAAATATGAAATCCCCTCCAGATTTCATGACATTGAGTTTTCATTGGATAATGCAGGCAGTTCAACTTAAAAACCTAAGGAAAATTCTGAGAAATACATTCTTCCGGGTGCATCTTTATCCTTAAAATACCTTGACTGAGAATCTGCCTGATACTACTAGAATTTCAATTACCAAGAAGCCCAAGAGAGGCACTCTCATCAATCAAATAAAGAACCTCCCTCACATTCTTTAAGAATCATCAGCTTCTCAGATCCTTTAATTCCACTACCGCAACAAATAATGGAACTGGCGAACACTCTCTCAACAAAACAAATTGTTCCTGAAATGGTTTCAACGACCAGCACCGAAGCCATCGAGGAACTGGTCAACAAACTTCACGAAATAGGAATCATCACTGAATCCTGCAAAACGGATTCCATTCATTCATTGATCGAAAGAGAAGACAAGACCACTACCGGCATTGGTTCTGGCGTGGCAATACCACACACATTCTCTACCGAAGTGAATTCAATAACGATGATCTTCGGCAGATCAATGGAAGGGATAGATTTTGAAGCGATTGATAACAATCCAGTGAACTTCGTTGTTCTTTTCATTATGCCAGAGAATAGCAAGAATCATCTTCAAACATTATCAGCCATCGCAAAATTCTTCACTAGAGGAGGAATCAGAGAAAAACTCTTGGAAGCAAATACTAGAGAGGACATCATTAATGTCTTCAAAGAACAGGAATGAACTGCAAGTTCAATGGCAACATAAAGGTAAACTAATGCTCACTCTCACACAACAATTGACTGAACGTCTAGGTGAAGCCATTCAAAAAATTCAGGATTCGAATGTGCCTGAAAAATATACACCCTCCGTCACGGCTGCTGCTGATACTAGATTTGGAGACTATCAGTCCAACGCCGCTATGGCACTGGCAAAGAATCTGGGCATGCCACCGAGAGAACTGGCAGCGAACATTATTGACTTACTTGAAGTTGAAGATATCTGCAAAAACCCGGAAATAGCCGGACCAGGATTCATCAACTTTAGAATCAAGGAAAGTGCCATTGAATCTCGAATCAACGAGATCAGAACCTGCTCGCGGCTCGGCGTAGGAAAGTCACCGGACCCTGAAAAGATATTAATAGACTTCTCATCTCCAAACATTGCGAAGCCAATGCATATAGGCCATATCCGCAGCACTATCATTGGCGATTGCCTCGCCAGAGTAGCGCGATTTTTAGGTCACGAAGTGATTGCAGATAATCATATCGGTGACTGGGGAACTCCAATCGGTCAAGTAATCTATGGATGGAAAAATCACCTCAATGAAAAAGCATTTGATACAGATCCTATCAAAGAACTCCTTCGGTTGTATCAAACGATTAAAGAACAATTCGATTCTGATCCGGACGTCAATAAAGCATGCCTAGAAGAGACCGTCAGACTCCAGTCAGGAGACCAGGAAAGCTTGGACCTATGGAACCGTTTCAAGGAAATTACGATGTCAGGATCTCAAAAAATTTACGACCGTCTTGGAATTGTTTTTGATACTACTCTCGGAGAATCTTTTTACGACGACAAGCTAGGACCATTAGTCGATGAGCTACTATCAAAAAAAATTGCTCAAGAAAGCGAAGGCGCTGTTTGTGTTTTTTCAAATAACGAATTAGAACCTAAAAATGATCCATTACTTGTGAAGAGAGACGGTGAATGGATTCCTGTTCCCTGTATCGTTCGCAAAAAAGACGGAGGCTTTAACTACGCCACTACGGACATCGCAACAATCGATCATAGGGTCAATGAAATAAAAGCCGAGACGATTTTATATGTAGTCGATGACAGGCAATCGCTGCACTTCCGACAACTCTTCGAAGTGGCAAGACAAAGAAAAATTAATACTAATCTTAAACATGTTTCATTTGGGAAAATTTTGGGAGATGACAGAAAACCCTTTAAGACCAGAGAAGGGTCAGTTCCTGACCTTAGTACCGTGCTTCACGAAGCCGTTGAAAGGGCCCGTAACGTAGTTGAGGAAAAGAGTGCTAACCTCTCAGAGGAGGAAAAAGAAAACGTTGCAGAACGAATAGGCATTGCCGCAGTCAAGTACGCTGAACTCTCACAGGCAAGGATAAGTGATTATGTTTTCTCTTGGGATAAGATGTTATCTCTTCAAGGCAACACTGCCCCTTACATGATCAATGCCTACGTAAGAACCAGATCAATTTTCCGAAAGCTTGGAAATAATTCACCAGAAATTTCAGAAGAATTATCCATTTCATCAGACGCCGAAAGAACCATCGCTATTAAACTTTGCCAGTACGCGGAAATTGTACCTGAAATACTCACTGACCATCGACCGAACATCCTGGCCACTTACCTCTATGAGTTGGCTCAGACATTCCATTCATTTTATGAACAGTGCCCAGTTCTTAGCGCAGAAGGCAAAACTAGGAATACTAGACTCGCATTGTGCCAAACGACTTCAGGCATTTTAAAGCATGGTTTGGGCCTACTAGGCATTTTTCCACCAGAAAAAATGTAACTCTAGCACTTGGCAAATCTATAAAAATGGGTTTAAATTAAGATTCATTAACTATTTTTTAAGTATTAATGTTAAATCTTTTTGGCAGATCCAATCAAGGCCCTACCCATTGCGATGGATACTCGAGGCGTGACTTCATAAAAGTCGGAGGAATGGCCGCTGGAGGTCTGGGACTTAATGAGCTTCTTTCCATGGAATCGAAGGCCGGGACTGGATCATCCAACAAATCAATAATTAATATCTATCTGCCAGGTGGCCCGTCTCACCTCGATATGTTTGATTTAAAACCTGATGCTCCATCTGAGATTAGGGGAGAATTTAGACCAATAAATACAAACGTTCCTGGGATGCAAATCTGCGAACTGTTCCCAGAACTGGCAAAAATTGCAGACAAATACGCAATCATCCGATCCCTCAGCGATTCTGATGGAGGCCACGACTGCTACCAATGCATGACCGGACACAAAAAGAGTGATCCGAGACCGACTGGAGGCTGGCCATCATTTGGATCATGGGTTTCAAAAATTCAAGGCTCTAATCCTGGAGTCCCTGCAAATCTTTCACTCATGTATCCTACTGGAAACAGAACGTGGGGAGAGGCAGGAACTGGAGGCTTCATCGGCACCCAGCATTCACCCATGGGCATGGTCGGAAAGGATCCAAAATCAAGGGCACAAAGCATGACACTCAAGGGCATGTCCTTAGAGCGCCTCATGGATCGCGAAAAATTACGCACTTCAGTTGACCAGATGAGACGTGACGCCGACGCGACGGGCCAAATGTCCGGTCTTGATAATTACAATCAGCAAGCCCTAGAAATACTTTCTGATAATGGCTTGGCTGATGCCTTGGATATTTCCAAAGAAGATCCAAAAGTGGCCGACCGTTACGGAGTCAACGACCCAGCCTATCAGCGTGACGGGGCCCCTAAGATGATCAGAAATTTCCTAGTAGCCAGACGACTCGTTGAAGCAGGCGCAAGGGTAGTTTCTCTAAACTATAGCAGGTGGGATTGGCACGGCGGAGACGGAATGAATTTTCCCCGTTCGCGTGAAGAATTTCCACTATTAGATCAGGGACTCAGCGCGCTCATCACAGACCTTCATGAACGAGGACTCTCAAATGATGTTTCTGTTGTGATGTGGGGCGAATTTGGAAGGACCCCTAAAATTAACGCTAAGAATAGTCGTGACCATTGGCCAAAAGCTAATTTCTGCTTACTCGCAGGTGGAGGAATGAATACGGGACAAGTAATCGGATCAACAAATTCAAAAGGCGAAGAGCCTGACGAAAGACCCGTGAAATTTCAGGAAGTATTCGCAACGCTCTATCATAACATAGGGATCGACTTAAATTCAGCGACAGTCCGCGACTCTAGTGGAAGGCCTCATTATCTGGTCGATCAAGGAATCGAGCCAATCAGAGAGCTGACTGGCTAAATAAAGCCTATGAATTTGCAAGGTCGTCGGACTCTCGTTTGACGAAAGACTTTACACTGCGAACCTCAGATCAGGTGTCGGCGCAAAAGACTTCACTGAAACATGAAACCATAGCTAATTTGCTCTTGGCAAAAAAATTTCTTTGCTAAATCCTTATCCAAAGATCATAAACTCAAATGAATTACCAATGATGGAAATTAATCAATATACTGAATCATTCACTACATCATTAATAATTATAAATCTAAAATCATGAAAAAATTACAAATCATTACTATTTTTATTTTAGTCATTCCTGCGATTTGTGGAGCCGCTGAAGGAAATTGGATATCACTATTTGATGGAAAGTCCCTGAAAGGTTGGACTCAGAAAGGAGGCAAGGCAAAGTATTCGGTACAAGACAACTGCGTTGTGGGCCGCACAATTCCTAACACACCTAATTCTTTTCTCTGCACAGAAAAAACATACGGTGACTTCGTTCTGGAATATGAATTCAAAGTTGATCCGAGACTCAATTCCGGGGTTCAGATCAGGAGTCAGGAAAACACAAAAGGAAGAGTGTACGGCTATCAGGTGGAAATTGATCCAGACACTAAGCGTAATCGTATGTGGACAGCCGGCATATACGATGAAGGCCGAAGAGGTTGGTTAAATGACCTCTCCAAAAATGAAGCCGCGAGAAAAGCTTTCAAACCAAATGAATGGAACAAGATAAAAGTACGCGCTGTAGGTGATTCAATAAAAACATGGCTCAATGATGTGCCCGCCGCCGATCTTGTCGATTCAATGACCCAGAGCGGATTCATCGGACTCCAAGTTCATGGTATAGGAAATAAAGCAGACGGGCCTTATGAAGTGCGGTGGAAAAATATAAGAATCCAGGACCTTGGCGTCCATCATTGGAAGCCAATTTTTAATGGCAAAAATCTGGAAGGCTGGCGTGCCCTCCCCGGAGGTACTTGGACAGTCAAAGATGAAACTATTTTAGGTAAAAGCCCAAAAGAGGAAAAGCGACATGGAATTCTATTAACTGAAAAGCAATTTAAAGATTTTACAGTGAAAGCAAATTTCCGGGTTAATAGTGGAGATTCGGGCTTTTACTTCAGATGTGATCCGGTCAAGGGAGGCGTATCAGTGCATGGCTTCCAGGTCGAAGTGGACTATTCTCAGGAAACTGGGGGTCTATACGAAACTGGCGGTCGAGGTTGGGTCGTCAAGCCCAGTGATGCAGAGATCCCAAAAAAGAAATACAAACCGGGTGAATGGACGGACTTAAGTCTTAGCGCACATGAAGGAAGGGTCGTAGTACATATCAATGGACAAAAGACCGCAGAACTCATTAATGATAAGGGTCGCAGTTCAGGACACATTGGGCTTCAATTACATGGTGGGGATACCATGGATGTAGAATTTAAAAATATTTCCATACTTTCCCCAAAATAAGTCCTTCATACATAGATTAAAGGGTACATCTCTAGAGCACCTACATTCTTCAGTTATACAAATATATTTTCTGGAGGATTATAATTTCCATAATTATTATTGCTATTATATTCTATTTGTTTATATTTAAACCGTGTTTTTAGGATTAAATACGGTTCGAGCAAGCCTGCTTATCACTTTTTTAATCACTACGAGTTCAGTAAATGCTGAACTTTCTGTAGACACATCAAACCGGAGCGATGTTATCCGGCACTTCTTTTCCAATTATCTTCCTTCGGAGAATTTCGAAGAACATCATGAGTGGACAGGAGATATGAGCATCGCCGATCCTGGACAAGTCTCCCAAAGGCTCCATGACGACGTGATCCGAAGAGTTAACTATTTTAGAGCAATGGCAGGACTCAATGCTGATATCACTCTATCAGAAGAACTGAATGCCAAATGTCAGCAAGCCGCATTCATGATGGCTTACAATAACACTCTAGACCATTACCCAACAACTGATTGGGACCATTACTCAGAAAGTGGCGCAGAAGCGGCGAGAAATTCAAACTTATCACTAGGTTTTAATACTCCTTACTATGGTCCAACAGCAGTCGACGGACAAATTGAAGATGACGGACCAAATAATTATAGTGTTGGACACCGTCGGTGGGTCCTTTATTCCCAAGCCTCTCAAAAAATGGGGCATGGATCAATTCCATTAACTTTTATTATACCTAAACCAGATCCAATCCCAGATCCAATCCCAGATCCAATCCCAGATCCAATCCCAGATCCAATCCCAGATCCACCTCCAATTCCAAAGAATAAAAATTCAGCAATGGCGCTTTGGGTCATCGGCAAACCATCCAATCAATTACAAAATAATCCTGAATTCATTGCATGGCCGCCAAAAGGATTTGTGCCGCGCCAAGTCGTATATAAGCGGTGGTCTTTCGCTATCCCAAGCAAAAGAAATACTTTTACCGACTTTTCAAAAGCAAAGGTAACTGTGCGACACAACGGCATCCAATTGCCAAATAAAATTATTTATCGGGGAAACGGTCGTCAAGGAACTGATCCTACATTAGTATTTGAAATAG
>SHBV01000024.1 GCA_004211885.1 Verrucomicrobiaceae bacterium | reverse complement strand
ATACGCCCCATAAATTCAAGAGTCTTAATGAGTCCCATGGTCCCATGTATGCATCCCTTCAAGACACCTGAATTATTAAAAAAAATAACTCCTGCTACTGACTTAGGGTCAGTAGGTTTACAAAGCAAAGCCCCCACCATAGCTTCAAATCCTCTGGGTTCGCTTAATAAAGCAGTCCTCAACCAATGCGCTTTCTCTTCAAACCGATCTCTAAGTTCTGCCATATTACCTACCCCAAGATCAGGTCCACCCTCAACAACTACTCTAGTCGGTTCACCAGCAGTATGCGAATCAATGACTCTGATCTTATTAACGTCCTTGGGCATTACTCTATTTTTTAACTCTTTCGGTGCCGCCAGTCCAGCACACACAAACATTAAATTAATTCATATATTTTAAGTAAATCGCCCTGGGAACAATGCATCCAATGGTAATTGATTGTGTTCATTACAAAGAACATTTGCCATAATGTGACCAGTTATTGGACCAAGGCTCAGACCCATCATCGCATGGCCAGTTGCAATAAAAACACCGTCAGCACCCGGACCGACTGGACCAATGTATGGCAACCCATCCGGTGAACACGGTCTAAGACCAGACCATCTCTTGATCCCATTAAAATGCTCAACTTTAAACTGAGGAAAATATTTGGGAATTGACTTAAGAATGCCCTTAACACGACGCGGATTTATAGCTAAATCGTTATCACCTAATTCCATAGTCCCTGCAAAGCGCAAACAATCACCCATCGGAGTCACCGCAACACGAGCCTCATTAAGAATAGAACAGACACGAGGCATTTGAATGGGTTCTGGCACTGTCATTGAATAACCCTTACCAGCTAGGATCGGGAGATCTAGTCCCAAATCACGAGCCAAAGTTGATGACCATGCACCTCCTGCAATGACAAATTGATCCGCTTCGATATTATAATTTGTAGCTTCACTTCCCTCTAAATTAATACAACGCAAGGCCTTGGCTTGGCCATTCTCTAAAACAAACCCATCAGCAGAGACTTGGTAATGTATTTCTGCTCCCATCCTAAGAATTTTTTTTCTTAGCTGATTTAAAAAAATCGAGGGATCTAAATGGCAATCCTGTTTGAACCAAACTCCTCCCTCTACGTCCATTTCAATGTCTGGATCAATCTCAGCTAATCTTTTCTTATCACATACTTCTACTTCTAGACCAAGATCATTAGCATCAGTTGCTAGACACGATTCTTCTTCAAGTGAATTAGACCCCTTGCAAAGCATTAATAGCCCCTTCTTTACCAATTCATAAGAACCGTCATCTGCCAATTCAACAAATAGCTCACGGCTCTTCAAATTTAAATCACGCAAAAGTTCACGGTTACGAATGACATGTTCTTTATTAGCTGACCGCCAAAACAAATAAAGCCAACGCATTAATTTTCTGCTGGGTCGTAAACGAATCGCAAAAGGGCTTTCGGCACTTAGCATCCATCTAAGACCCAAAGCTATCATTCCTGGCGCAGCGAGAGGAACAAAATGACTAGGCACAACCATCCCAGCATTTCCTACTGAACAATTATCACCTTCTTCAGGCTCCCTTTCCAAGAGAATAACTTGTTTCCCAGCTTTCAATGCATAGTAAGCAACGCAAAGCCCAATGACTCCTCCCCCAACAATCACAACTCTGTGCTTGTCTTGGAAATCATTTTTAGGGAAAGACATGAGTATAGATAATCTTTTGCGTATTAAAGTAGTAATACCTAAAATACAAGTATTACAGCCTGCTAAATGAACGTCTATTGAGAACTAGCAAAAAGTGAGACTAAGCCTACTACAAATATTTTATCATTCATAGGTTTTCCAAGGCTGTAAAATTTTGTATCATCAGCACTTAATATTTAAATTCACATGATTCACAAAATAGCATTTCTCTTTATCTCGATTCTGCTCTGCCCTACAACCTCCCTAGCCAAACCTAACGTTCTTTTTATTGCAATTGACGATCAAAATGACTGGATCGGCTGTCTGGGAGGCCATCCACAAATCAAGACCCCAAACATAGATAAGCTCGCAGCAAGGGGGACCGTGTTTCTTAATGCACACTGTCAATCACCACTGTGTAATCCATCACGGACAAGTCTAATGACAGGGCTACGCCCAACTACGACTGGAATTTACGGACTGTCCCCATGGTTCCGTGATGTTCCTAATCTGAAAGATTTGGTCACTCTCCCTCAATATCTGAAATCACATGGATATAAAACGATGTCAGCAGGGAAAATCTATCATGGTAGATATGGAAGAAATTCAGAAAAAAATAAAGAGTTCGATATTCTTGGTCCAGGAGCAAGTCCAGCTCCCTTTCCAGAAAAAAGATTAGTCGCAAAGACTCCCCAAGCACACCGTTTAGTAGATTGGGGGACTTTTCCGCACAGGGATAAAGATAAGGGAGATTACAAAATAGCTGATTGGGCAATAGAACAAATTAATGGTAAACTCAATGAACCTTTCTTTCTCTCAGTGGGATTCTTCTTGCCGCATGTTCCTTGTTTCGCGACCCAGAAGTGGTTTGATATTTATCCTGAAAACACTTTACAGCTTCCACAAATCAAACCCAATGACCGGAAAGATACTCCCCGTTTCTCCTGGTATCTGCATTGGCGACTTCCCGAGGTCCGTCTCAAATTCTTGCAAGAACACAATGAGTGGAAAAATTTAACCCGGTCATATTTAGCATGTACAAGTTTCGTCGACGCTCAGATAGGACGAGTTCTAAAAGCTTTAGATCAAAATAAATTAACCGAAAATACAATTGTTGTTTTATGGTCCGATCATGGTTGGCACATTGGAGAAAAAGAAATAACAGGAAAAAATACACTCTGGGATGATGGAACCCGTGTTCCACTCATCTTCGCCGGCCCCGGAATAAACAAAGGACGCTGCACTCAACCCGCAGAGCTACTAGACATTTACCCATCGCTCAATGAACTTTGTGGACTCCCGTTCAAGAAAGGTCTAGAGGGCATTAGCCTAACTCCTCAACTCAAAGATGCTTCAACAAAACGTGACCGCCCGGCAATCACATCCCATAATCATGATAATAACGGAGTCCGGTCAGAAAAATGGCGTTACATCTTATACGCTGATGGGAGTGAGGAACTTTATGACATGATAAAGGACCCTAACGAATGGACGAATCTTGCAAGTAGTGCTGAATATCGAAAAATAATGGAAAATCACCGCAAGTGGATCCCAAAAGATAATAAGAAACCAGCTCCTGGAAGCGCACATCGCGTGCTCACTTATGATAAGAAGTCCGGATCTGTCATTTGGGAAGGCAAACCTATCAAAAAGAACGAAAAGATTCCAGAAATTTAAATAGGATACTGGCCTTAATATTATTCGAAATAATTGGAAAGCCTCTCAAAATTCTTTTATTCGGCTTATTATTTTTATCGACTATACTATAGTCCCCTATGAATCATCATCCCAAGCATTATCGATCGGTAATCTTGTTATTCTGCTCAATTTCATTTTTTCTTCCTGAGGCTGTTTCGGCTCCAATCATTAATGAATTCGTGGCTTTGAATAGGTCAACTCTGTACGACGAGGACGGACAATCATCAGACTGGATAGAAATTTACAATCCACTCCAGAATGCTGTTAATCTTCAAGGGTACTTCCTTACGAATGATCCGGAGAATCTGAAAAAGTGGAAATTCCCAGAAGTCTCACTAGTTACTGATGGATATTTGATCGTGTTCGCATCTGGCAAGGACCGTGACAATGGAGAACTCCACACAAACTTTAAAATTTCAAAGTCTGGAGGATACCTTAGCCTCGTGGACCCTGACGGGAAAACCGTAATTTCTGAATTGTCTGACTTTCCAGCTCAATATGAAAATTTCTCGTACGGCATAAAAGCAGAAGGGGAAAGCTTTTCAACTACACTAGTTAGGGAAGGAGATGCTTGTAAATTATTAGTTCCGACTAGTGACATCGGAACTACGTGGCGTTCACTTAGTTTCAACGATGAAATTTGGTCTGATGCCACGACAGGAATTGGATATGAACGATCGAGCGGATACGAGAATCTGATAGGCGCAGGCGGTGATATTGAAGAACAAACTTATAATGAAAACTCCTCTGCGTATATGCGAATTCCTTTTTCAATCGATTCATTAAAAGGACTTTCAAGTCTTACTTTCCGCATGAAATACGACGACGGATTCATTGCTTACATTAACGGCACAGAAATCGCTTCAGGAAATAAGCCAGCATCACCTGCCTGGAACTCAGACGCTAGTACAGATCATCCTGACAGCCAGGCAATCTCATTCGTCGATACGGACCTGTCCGCGCAAGTTGCAGAAATTGTCCGGACAGGTAACAACGTATTAGCAATTCATGTAATGAACGGGGACACTAGAAGTTCTGATTTACTCGCCCTTCCTCGCCTCGAGGCCCAATTCATCATAAAACCTGATGAAGGAGTCGAACCAAAACCACCTGAATTAGGATATTTTCAAATTCCTAGCCCTGGAAAAAACAATGGATCAGACTCGGGGTTACCTTCCGGACCAGTTTTAATTTCTCAACCTGGTCGGGGCTTCACTGGAAACTTAACACTTACTTTATCAACAAAATCACCCCAAGCACAAATCCGATACACAACTAACGGTTCATTACCAACAGAATCATCATCTCTGTACTCAGGAGGTATCATAACCCTCGAAAGATCAACACTACTGCGCACTCGCTCTTTTGAGGATGGACTAACGCCAGGCCCAGTATCAGAGGCCGGTTACATAAGACTCTCAACGGACGCTCAAAATTTCAGTTCTAACCTTCCGGTAATTATCATGGAAAGGTTCTCAAATGGCGGCACTACGGCAGCTAATGGTAAAACCTTCACATTCTTTGCATTCTTTGAGCCTGACCCTCAAACAGGAAAAACACGGCTCAACGGGCCCTACTCTCTAGGCACAAGAGGAGGATGGAAAGTTAGAGGTTCATCATCTTCAGGATTCAGCAAAAAAGCATTCTCCATTGAGGCCTGGAACGAATTAAACCGAAACAAAAATATCTCTCCACTGGGGTTTCCAGAAGAATCAGATTTTATTCTAAATGCGCGATCAGTGTATGATCGTAGCCTAATGAGAAATGCTTTTATTTATGAACTTAGTAATCAGGTCGGAAGATATGCTGTGAGAACAAAGTTCGTAGAACTTTTCAAAGACGATAATGGAGGAAACTTAAGTTATAGTAACGATTACGATGGAGTCTATACATTCATGGAAAAAATCTCACGTGACAAGGAGCGTGTTAATGTCGAAAGACTAACTGGTAATTTATCTGAGGAACCTGGAATTACCGGGGGATATATTCTCAAAGTCGATCGCCTTGATCCAGGTGATTCGGGTTTGCGAGCCGGCGGACAAACACTCGGATGGGTATATCCCAAAGAAGATGATGTTAGCTCTGATCAATCAAACTGGGCACGGGAATACATTAACGAAATGAGCTCTGCTCTTAGCACTGATAAATTCGGAGACTACATTGATACTCTTTCCTGGGTAGATCATCATCTGCTAAATATTCTAACACTTAATGCAGATGCACTAAGACTCTCAACTTTCTTTCATAAAAAAAGAAATGAAAAAATCGAGTATGGTCCGATATGGGACTTTGACCGGTCAATGGAATCAACGGATGGGCGCGATAACAATCCTTCAACATGGTCCGGAGGCACATCCTATTTTACTTTCCCATGGTGGGGATCTCTATTTGATAATGAAAATTTCTGGCAAGTTTATATCGACCGCTACTTCGAACTGCGTGAAGGTGCATTTGCGACTTCAAACATACATTCGATCATCGATAATATGGCAACTGAACTCAATGAAGCTCAGGCCAGAAATTTCCGAAGATGGTCAGATCAGCCCCGTTTCGGTAGCTATCAGGGAGAAATTAATCATCTCAAAGACTGGCTAGGAACTCGCCTCGATTGGATGGACGGACAATTTGCACCAAAGCCAACAACAAATAAAACAGCAGGATCTTATCCACCAGGCACAAAAATCACACTGAACACAAATTTGGCAGGGAATCAGAGCATTTATTATACACTTGATGGAAGTGATCCCAGACCACCTGATCAATCCGAACCATTGAATGGAACTACTATTATTGATGAAGATATTGCTGTCCGAGCATTGGTGCCAAGCTCCAACATTAGTGCATCTTGGTACAGAGACTTAAACTTCAATGACAGTTCTTGGATACAAGGAACGAACGGCATTGGTTATGAAAGAAGTAATGGTTATGACCCATACATAAACATAGACGTTGACGATGAGATGAGCGGAAGAACTTCTTGCTACATCAGAGTTAAATTTAATCTAACTCAAAATGATATCGAAAAGTGGAACTACATGATTCTTCAAATGCGATATGATGACGGATTCGTTGCATATCTGAATGGAACAAGAATCGCATCTTCGCAAGCGCCAGGAAACCTTACCTGGAATTCATCAGCCACTCAAACTCATGATGATGGGTCAGCCACCATATTTCAAAAATTCGACACCAGTAATTTTATCAACCAGCTCAAATCGGGCCAAAACCTACTCGCCATTCACGCACTCAATGAAAGCACCTCAAGTAGTGACTTCCTTAATCAAGTTAAGCTAATCACTGGATTTGACGAAGATGCTGGAGACGGAGGCACTAACGGGTTCAAGTATACTGCTCCAATCACTCTCCAAAAGACAGCACGGCTCTTTGCTAGGACCTTTGACAGTAATGGTGGAAACTCTACCAATTCAGGACGAACCCCGGTAGGCACTGGTTGGAGTGCACCTTTAAAAGTCGAATATTTAGTCAATGAGGTTCCTGCCTCAGCGTCTAATCTTGCGATTACAGAAATTATGTATGACCCCTATGATTTCGCAGGCCCAAAAACAAACAATAGTGATTTCGAATGGATTGAACTGCAAAACACTTCATCAAATTCCATATCTCTTACCGATGTAAAATTTAATAACGGTATCGAATTCACTTTTCCAGGATTAACTCTCGAATCCAATAAAAGTACGGTCATCGTCGGAAATCTTAAGGAATTTGAAAAAATTTATAGCACTAACAGAAACTATTTAGTAGCAGGAGAATTCTCTAGAGCACTTAATAATGGAGGTGAAGACCTACAACTAACTGCGAGTGACGGAAAGATCATTCAAACAATATCCTATCCTGACAACATAGCTGATGAAGGATATTCACTTGTCCGAGGAATAGATGGATGGCGCCAAAGCAGGACCCTCCTTGGTTCTCCAGGCATCAAGGAACCAACCGAATCTGAGATCTCCAATATTTTCATTAACGAAGTCCTTAGCAATTCAGTTCCTCCTCAGACAGACACAATCGAACTATACAATCCAAATCCTTTTTCGGTTAACATCTCAGGATGGCTGCTCACGGACAATCTTCGCGATCAGATCAAATTTAAAATACCTGATGGCACTAAATTACCTGAGAATGGCTATGCGATTTTTTCTGAAAATGATTTCGAAAATTTTGCACTAGATTCATTTGGAGAAGAAGTATTTCTAATTGCAAACAATTTAAATGACCAAAGACTAGGTTACGTTGATGGGTTCAAGTTCGGAGACTCCGCGTCTGGATTTTCTATAGGAAGACATGTCACTTCTGATGGAAAGATACGCTACGAACCAATGTCCACCCAGACTTTCGGATCCGCAAATTCCGCCCCCATATCTGGCCCTCTCATAATCACCGAACTAATGTATCATCCTGATAATAATAATACAGAATACATAGAAATTAAGAATATCGGATCCTCATCATTTAATCTTCAAGGCGTCGAAATCAGTGGAATTGACTATCAGTTTGATGATTCTGATTCTAATCTTTCTCCTGACGATATTCTACTAATCGTCAAGGAAGATCCCGCAACTTTCCGCAATAATTATAGTGTTCCAGAAAAAGTATTAATTTATGGACCCTTCTTTGGCTCCTTAGATAATGGAGGTGAACGAATTAGAATAAGAATTCCAGAAAAATCTACAATCAATGGCGAACCCGATCTGAAAGTCTCAATTGATGTCGCTGAATACTCAGATAAGGAACCATGGCCAGCTTCTGCAGATGGCCTAGGAAATTCATTACATAGAACAGAACCGGTAAGATATGCCGGAGATCCGACCAGCTGGAAAGCCGCGGCCCCTTCTCCAGGAATAACACAAAATGATAAATTTGACTGGAGGGAACTGTTTTTCAATCCTGAAGAAATTGATAATCCTTCGCTATCAGGCCCCCTCGCAGACGCGGATTCGGATGGTATTGCAAACATACTCGAGTATCTACTTGGTAGTAATCCAAGAAAATCTGAATCAAGAATTTATGAGGAATTTAGTAGGCAAGAAAGAATAAATGAAACCGGTAATTTCGAACTCAAAATTAAGCGTTTAAAAAATATTGAGGGTTACAAGATCATTATCGAAAGTTCTACTGACCTAGTTAATTGGATCACGTCCGAGAAACAATTTAGTTTAAAAGAACAATCAGACAATGGGGACGGGACTGTCACTATAACGTATTCAACGGCCAGTCCGTTAACTTCTAAAAGAACCTACTTTCGGATAAAGGCCGTTGAATCACCTTGATGAGATTCCCAAATTGCCAAGAATTCTTTTGCTTCATCAGGATCATTTAAAATAACCCCTCCTCCTTTGTACTTTTCTTTTCGCTGAACACTAAAATCAGACCATCCATTTGGATTGAGTTTTTTTTGTAATTCAAGAGCCACTCTTCCCATTGTCATGCGAACATTTAGTTCTATAACATGCCTCAGCATGAGCTTTCCTTGATCATCACGCCAGACCAGAGCATCGACCCCGACTGGCCCAGAATATCCTGACAGAAGCTTTAATATAGCAGATGGTATCTTTTCTTTATACCAAGCCATAAAATCAGCTTCCTTGAACAAAAATTCTGAAAGCTCTGGGCTGAGCATCTTGCTGAATCTTGGAGCCAATCTTATCCCTTTGAATTGCCCCCTAGAATCATTAATGAGCTGAGTCATGCCTAAGCATTCTATCTCGCCATCCTGTATTTCATATAAAACTGAAAAATCCTCAACTCTCTGCAATAAAGGCTCAGCAACAATATATCCATGCAGTTGAATTTTTTTCTCAGCCCATACTTGTACTTCTTTAGAAAATGATTTTGTAATCAGGTGCCCTTTGCCCGAACAACCATAAGGGGATTTGAAGAGAATCGCGTTGCCTTTCAGAACATCCCTTACTTCACTCAAATTTCTACAAAATCGACTCGTCGGATCCCGAATACCTAAGTTCTCTTCAAGACGAACACCAATTTCTTTAGAGAGCCAAGTCTCCGGAACCGGTTCCCTCCACTGCCAAGGCACTCGATCCGATACCGCCTGCTCGTACGGTTTTAATAGATCGGACGCATCTCCTGACCATGCCCATGGCCGTAAACCTCCGAGCTTGCGACCATCAAGATCAGGGCAGGACATTACTTCAGGCAATTCAAGCCCTATGCTTTGTAGTTTCTCTAAATGCTCGATTGAAGGAACATTGCGAAATAATGCAACATCATCTTTTCGACTCCACGCAAACATCAGAATTTCCAAGTCTTCTTCGATCGCTTTTTCAAACCTATTAGCACGAAAATTGGTCCCATTCACAGAGGCAAGAGAATACAATTCTGCATTTGGGTTAAACCAGTGAACGACAGGAGTCCTTCCCCTCGATTGACTAGAGATCTTCATCTGAGAAATAAATTCGTCATCAAAACCTGCATCAAGACGCCCCTCTGAATTAAATGAAACCATTCCCTTTGCTCTGGAAGGTGATAATGGAAATTGCAAAGAACCACTAAATGCTTCCCAATCAGAATGATCTCTCTTTTTCCAATTGCGTAACCATTTTAGCCCATGCCCAACGTGATTAATCTCATCTTGATAAATCTTGTCTAAAACTGCAGCAGTACCAGTATCTCCAATGACTCTGAACTGTTGAGCATAAAACTTGGAATAGTCTAAATTGGCTTGCTCAAAGGTCAGATTCATTCGGACAACAAAATCCATTACCGTATCCATTGAAGAAACGATGCGCCAAAAATAATCATTGAGTGGCAATTCTCCAAAAGAAATACCGCAATCCCGCATGCGTCTGAGATACATCTGCGTATGCATCTGTTCTTCGCGCATTGCTTCATAAACTCCAGCTCGATAATCTTTAGGTGCGTCAGGGAATTTCAGCAAAACCAATGCCATTAATTCAGCTGCCAAGAGTTCATGATTTGCCAAAAAATGCATCATGACACCTCGTTCCTTATCATCCGTGATCTGACTAGGACCCGGGAAATCGGCACGGATCCCACGGTCACTTATAGTTAATGATTCTGGCCGTTCAGGAAATTGAGGAGTCTTAATGGCTTTACCACAAAAATTATCGTCGGCTTCGCGAGGACCCAGTAATAATTTATCCTCCAAAGAAGAAGAGAAAAGAATTCGTTCCGCAACTTCTCTTACATTTTCACCCATATTATATAGCCCCTGAAACAGCAGAAACCGACATCACTGTATGACCATCTCTCATATCATTATTTTCAAAGTCTCCAGAAATCGTAACGTTGTGAAACCCTGCTCTCTCTAATAATAATTGAATCTCGTATTTCCCATACCATCGAAGTCGAGAATACTTAATCTCCGAGGATTCAGTTATCCCATTATTATTGATTATTTCAAATCGATGGCGGACCTCCATTAAGTTTTCACACCGATCCAAATCAACACAAGAATGACACAGAGCCCGGTTATCAGAACCCTCAATTTTTTCATCTTTCTCTAAACGCCAGACCCCATCTAAAGACTCGTGAGAAATCTCGTAAAAAGGTATAAAAATGCTCATGACAAAGAGACCTTCAGGCAGTAGATGATCTCGAAGATTACCTAATGCTGCTAAAGCATCATCTCGCTCATCAAGTAATTGAAAACTTCCACCAGGAATAATAATCAAATCAAAATTTTTCTCACAATTAAAATTAGTCATATCCTGCTCAACGAGATCAGCTTTGAACCCCTCAGTAGAAAGTCTTTTCCCGCATTCGTTAAGCATGGCACTTGAATTGTCCAAACCTGTTATTTCTATTCCCTGTTGAGCAATCGGAATAAGGACACGACCCGTTCCACAACCTACATCTAAGCAATTACCTCCTCTATTCAGTGCCAAATCAACATAATACCCTATCTCATCAAAATCATCACCACCGCGGAAAATATCATATAATTCCGCTTCAAGTCCCGTATATTTTTTAGCTGACATTCCGCTTATTCGCCCGAAATTCGTTGTTCGTCATCATTAATTTAAAGACTACACTCTTTATTCAATGCCAAATAGCATAGATCAGACAAATACACAGTTCTTCCACTTTCATAACGAAGAGGCTCCTTTTGAGCTCAGGTGTAGGAAAAAACTAACTAATTTTACTCTAGCCTATGAGATGTATGGGCAAATGTCCCAAAATAAAGATAATGTCATCCTTCTCTTTCACGCACTCAGTGCCAGTCAAAACGCTGCGGGATTTACGGAAAAGATTGAAGGACTCTCTATTGAATGGGACAAAGAATGTCAGACAGGATGGTGGAATGATTTTATCGGACCAGGTAAGGCCCTTGATACGGACAAGTATTGTGTAATTTGTGCTAACTATCTTGGCGGATGCTATGGATCGACTGGTCCGAGTTCAATAAATCCTGAAACCGAAAAACCTTTCGGAGGTTCATTTCCACGTATCAGCATCAAAGACATCGTTAATTCACAGATTGAATTACTTAATCATTTGGAAATAAAACAACTCCATGCTGTAGCAGGGAGTTCATTAGGAGGACTCATGGCTGTTAGCTTAGCCACACAGCATCCAGAAAGAGTTAGGACAATCGTGGCTCTTGCTAGTGGAATCAAAACTTCGGTTCTGCAACGAATTCATAACTTGGAACAAATCACTGCGATAGAATCTGACAGTAATTTTCTAGGCGGAAATTATTATGGCAAGAATTTTCCAGAAGATGGACTCGCACTTGCCAGAATGATTGGGCACAAAGTCTTCATCTCGCTAGCGACTCTGGAAAGGCGCGCCAGTCAAGAAGTGAAGAAAGAAACTGAAGAATCTTCGTGGTATCAGATTCAAACTCCAGTCGAGTCGTATATGCGCCATCAGGGACAAAAATTCGTTAAACGTTTTGATGCTAATACTTACCTACGTATTATGGATGCATGGCAAAATTTCAACATACTAGATGAATCAGAATTCAGTAATTACGCAACAATGTTTAGTAGATGCAGTCATCAAAAATATCTTATCTTCACTATCAATTCTGATGTTTGTTTCTACCCTGATCAGCAAGAAGAACTCGTTTCAGCCATAAGCGAAGGCGGCATTACTCCTATGCATATAACAGTGCACTCCGAAAAAGGCCATGACTCATTTCTGTTGGAACCAGATTTGTACGCACCTCACATCCATTTCGCTTTGGATGAAAATGTTTAGTGATAGATCAATTCAGTAATTAGAGATTTTTAGACGTTAAAACGGAATTCTATAACGTCCCCGTCCTTCACTTCATATTCTTTGCCTTCGATACGAAGCTTGCCCGCATCACGAGCTGCAGATTTGGATTCGTATTGCACATAGTCATCATAATGCAATACCTCCGCCGCAATGAAACCCCGCTCAAAATCAGTGTGAATGACTCCTGCAGCTTCTGGAGCCTTGGCTCCATTCTTGATAGTCCAAGCCCTAGTCTCCTTCTCACCAGTAGTAAGATATGTGCTAAGCCCAAGTAACCTGTATACTGAACGAATCATTGTTGAGAAACCACTATCAAGGACTCCCATGTCAGCTAAAAATTCCTTAGCTTCTTCAGGCGATACGTCGATGAGCTCTTCCTCGATCCGGGCTGATATTATAATTATTTCGGCGCCATGAGTCTCTTCGGCATACTTCTGCACCCTAGCAACCATTGAATTGTCTTCTGGACTATTTATCGTATCTCCAAGATCATCTTCGGAAACGTTACATGCAAAAATTGTACGCTTCGAAGTGAGCAGAAAAAACTCTTTCATTATTTCATAATCATCATCGCTTATGTCTGCTGTTATGGCCGGCTTTCCTTCGTCAAGGTGCGGCAAAATCTTATCAATTACTTCTAGTTCCCTCTTGGCCTCCTTATCATTGCCTTTGGATTTTTTCTCGCGTGACACCCTACGCTTCGTCAATGATGCATGATCTGCCAAAATAAGTTCAGCATTAATAATTTCAATGTCTCTTAGAGGGTCAACTGTTCCTAATTCATGGATAATATCATCATTTTCAAAACAGCGAACGACCTGCACGATGGCATCCGTTTCACGGATATTAGCCAAGAACTTATTGCCGAGGCCGGCACCTTCAGAAGCTCCTTCGACTAATCCAGCAATATCGACAAATTCTATCGCAGCTGGAATAATCTTCTCCGAACTAGACATTTTACCGAGAACCTCCAATCTAGGATCAGGCACAGTAACAACACCGACATTTGGATCAATCGTGCAAAAAGGGTAATTTGCCGCTTCCGCGTTTCGGTTTCGCGTTAAGGCATTAAATAAGGTTGATTTACCAACATTGGGCATTCCTACTATTCCGGCTTTAAGCATAGGACGGTGAGACTAGACGTGAAGAGCAGTGTGCGCAAGAGTATCAGATGCACGAGCTGAACAAAATTGTAGCTTATCTGGACCAAGAATTAAAAATTAAGCAAATCCCTGACTATCCAGGAGCAATCAACGGTCTGCAGTTAAGGGGTAAAAAAAACATTAATAAGGTAGGCGCAGCCGTTGACGCGGCCCTGCCTGTAATTGAAGAAGCAACGAAAGAAAATATCGATCTTCTGCTTGTGCATCATGGCCTGTTCTGGGGTGGTACACAAAGAATCGATGGGGCCCTCTACAAAAAGATCAAAACAGCAATGGATTCAGGAATGGCCATTTATTCCTCTCATATTCCACTCGATATTCATAACAGATTTGGCAATAATGTTTTATTTGCGAAGTCGATCGGGCTAACTAAAGGCATTCCATTTTTGGACTGGCAAGGGATCGATACTGGGCTCCGCTTTAATGTAGAGATGGATCGTTCTAATCTCTTAAAGAAAATAGAAAAGACATTAAAAAATAAAATTCACATCGCACCTGGAGGACCCGCAAAGATAAAGAAATTAGGCATCATCACCGGAGGAGCAGGAACACATGTTGATGCTGTTGCACAAGAAGGAATTGATACATTCATTACCGGTGAAGGCCAGCATCACACTTTCACTATGGCTGAAGAACTTGGGGTGAATCTCATCTATGCAGGCCATTATGCGACAGAAACTTTTGGCGTCACTTCACTAGCCAATCACTTAGCCAAGAAATACAAATTGAAGAAACAATTTATTCATCACCCTACAGGGCTATAAAAATCTGCTAGTTCAATGAGAATAAAATCAGATTTCTTCCAAACTGATCCTGTATCCGCTGCACGTAATCTTATAGGGAAAAGAATAGTCTGTCAGAAATGCTCAGGAATTATAGTTGAAACTGAAGCTTATGCTGCCAAAGGAGATGAAGCGGCTCATACTTTCACTAGACCCAGCGCTCGAGAGTTTGTCTCAAAATATAGTGCAGGCTCAGCATATGTTTATCTCAATTACGGAATGTATTGGCTAGCTAACGTCCTCATTAAGGGACCAAAATGTAATGGATTTGTACTTCTGAGAGCCCTCGAACCAGAGAATGGAATCCATTTAATGCAAAAGCGTCGAAATGGGAAAAAATTAAAAGACCTTTGTTCGGGTCCTGGAAAATTGACAATTGCAATGGGCATGAGCGGCAAGATTCATGGCCAGTCCTTCACTTCCTCACAAAGTCGTTTCTGGTTTGAAGAAACCCACAATAAAACGGGCATTCTCACAGACACTCGAATTGGAATCACTCGTTCAGCCGACTTGCCATGGCGATTTCTAAAAAAAAATAATGATTTTGTAAGCAAAAAAAAGGCAGGTGAACCTAGTTCACCTGCCCCTTAATAAATTTACTCCAAACTATTTACCACTATCAATGTAGCTTCCCGGAGCAACTGCTGGAGTGTTTTGATAACCTGCATTTTTGTTCTTACATGCTCCTAATGTCATGAGGCTAATTGATGCAGCTGCTAGTAATATGATACGAATCGCTTTCATAGATCTTTTTATATTGAGTAAAATTAAATTAATAATAGTTCAGAATAAAATTAGACGACAGAATTTTCTTTGCAAGCTCTACCTCACTACTCATAAATAAAAATAGATGTTCCAATCTGCATAAGATCATAAAACTCTATAATATCTTCATTGAACATTCTTATACATCCACAGCTCTCAGGTTGACCCAATGAATCCTCATGGTTAGTACCATGAATATAAATATATCTATCAAATGTATTGGCATTGTCTGGATCCGTACCATTCAGCCAAAGGATCCTACTTAGAATCAGATCTTCATCAGAAGATTCTGAAAAATCAAAAAGGCCCGTTACGCATCGGCCCTTGAAAATGGTGCCATACTTTTCACCATCACCAATTTTTTCCTTTATTTCAAAATGCCCTACCGGAGTCTTATTACTGTCAATTTCACTGCCTATACCATATTTGGAAGTTGAAATAATATATTCTCTATGCTCGACATTTCCTTCAAAAACACGTAATCGCTGATCTTTAACAGAAACTTCAGCTCTATATGCTACTCCCGTTTGCATCCTCTTAACCAGACGCTAAAATCATCATCTAGCAAGAAACGACTCAAAAGTAATCAAATTTATGTCAGAACCACACGTAGCTATCGTCGGAATCACCGGAGCCGTTGGACAAGAAATGATCCAATGTTTGGAAAAAAGAGATTTTCCAGTCAAAAAACTTACACTATTAGCATCGGCAAGATCTGTGGGGAAGGTATTTTCTTTCCAAGGCAAGGCAATACCTGTTCAAGAATTAACATCAAATTCATTTAATGATGTAGACATTGCTCTTTTCAGCGCCGGTGGAAGCATTTCAAAAGAATTCGCACCAGTAGCAGCCAAATCTGGCGCAGTTGTTATAGATAATTCATCGGCTTTCAGAATGGATCCTGATGTGCCGCTGATAATACCTGAAATAAATCCTGAAGCCACTCATTCAAACAAAGGAATAATTGCCAATCCCAACTGCACCACAACCGTTACGTTAATGGGGTTGAATCCACTACATAAGGAATGGCAAGTAAAAGGAATAATTGCGTCAAGTTATCAGGCCGTCTCAGGGAGTGGTGCGCAAGGTATAGAAGAGCTTAAAAGCCAAATCACTGCAATTAGTGAAGGTTCGAGCATTGAACGAAAAGTTTATCCTCATCAAATAGCTTATAATGTAATCCCGCAAGTCGATACTTTTCTTGAAAATGGGTATACCAAAGAGGAAATGAAAATGGAAAATGAAGGGCGCAAGATTCTTGGGATCTCTACATTAAAGGCTTCAGTTACTTGTGTAAGAGTCCCCGTTTATCGTTCTCACTCAGTTTCAGTTACAGCTCAATTCTCATCGGAACCTGACGTACATAAAGCGCGAGAATTAATCAATGCCGCATCAGGTGTAAGTGTGCGGGACAAACCAGATTCTGGCATTTTTCCGACGCCCCTTGACACCACTGAAAAAGATGAGTGTTTAGTAGGTCGTATACGGCAAGACATTGTCCTCAAGAATGCATTATCCTTTTGGGTAGTCGGCGACCAAGTTCGCAAGGGAGCTGCGCTTAATGCCGTACAAATAGCCGAACTCCTTGTATGAATCAAAAAAATATTAAGGATCCCAAAATCGATTTAAAAACTTATGCTGAAAATCAGCGTAAACTAATTGACCGAGCACTCAACGAGTTCCTCCCTCGAGCATCCCTAAGACCTAAAACCTTGCATAAATCTATGCGCTATAGCTTATTTGCTGGGGGCAAAAGACTACGGCCAATTTTGTGCCTCGCTGCGGCTGAGGCCTGTGGAGGGACGATGAGTCAAGCCATGCCCGCCGCATGCGCCGTCGAGTGCATACACACTTATTCTCTTATTCATGATGACCTTCCATGCATGGACGATGATGATATTCGTCGCGGCAAACCAACTAACCATAAAGTTTTCGGAGAATCGGTCGCCGTTTTAGCTGGAGATGCTCTTCTAACATTAGCTTTTGAAATTGTGGGGGAATCCAATCCAAATCGCCGATACGATGTAGGAGACATGGTAAAAGAGCTCGCCTTGACATCAGGGAGTAAGCATCTAGTTGGTGGACAAGTCCTAGACATTGAGGGAGAGAATTCAAAAATAGGACCGAAAGCTCTTCAATTTATTCACGAAAGCAAGACCGCTGCCCTTCTGACTTGCTCATTAAAGCTAGGAGCAATGTCAGCAGCAGCTACGCCCAAAAAATTAGAAGCCCTGACTAATTTTGGCCACTCAACAGGACTCGCTTTTCAAATAATAGACGATATTCTAGATGTTACTCAAACTAGTGAAAAACTCGGGAAAAGTGCCGGTAAAGATGAAGCGGTAAATAAAGCAACCTATCCTGCAATTTATGGCCTCAGTAAATCAAGAAATGAAGCCGCAAAGTTAACTGAAGCTGCTATCAATTCTTTAAATACTTTTGGCAAATCAGGCACACGGCTGAAAGAATTGGCACACTATCTCTTGGATCGTGACTATTAGTGCAGGCCATCTCAAATGGCCTTAGCACAATGATCCCCCATCCTGCCGTAAACTTCACGCCCCAACTTTCCATTCTCAAGGAGGTCCTCTGAAAAAATGATCTTTTCCTTCTCAAAGAATATCATAGTCATGGAACCACCGAAATGGAAAAACCCCTTCTCAGAACCTTTCATGACCTGCCCAATATTATAAGTTTGTTTAATTCCCCCAACACACGTTGCCCCGATTTCAACTAACGAAATTTTCCCAAAATCATTAGTATCAAGCTCTGTTATAAATCGCCTATTGCGCCACAGATAGGAAATATTTCTCTTAAGAGCCATCGGATTCACAGAATACAAAAAACCATTTATTGGCGATGAAGATGATGCTTTACCATTACACGGAAAATGAAACCGGTGATAATCAGTAGGACACAATCTAGAAACCAGTACCGAACCACCTTCATAACGTTGTGCAATGTTTTGACCACCCAATAACTTTTTAATATTCAATCTCTGGCCCTTTGCCCATAGAGGTTGATCAATTGAAATATTATTAATTGCTAAGTGCCTTCCGTCCGCAGGAAAGACCACTATTTCCCCTGAAGGATCTATTGGTCTTTTTGAAGGTTTGAGCTTTCTACTAAAAAAATCATTAAAGCATTTGAATTCATTTACACTCAAAAGAAAATCATCCGAATTTAATCCATAACATTCAATAAAAGGAAAAATCTTTTTAAACGAATTAGGACTACTCATCCGCTTCCCATACCACCCTGAAAACCATGAACGTTTCACGGCTGCCCAAAGAGCAAGCTTACCGATCGGATTACCATAAATAAATTTTAAATATTTCTCTCCATAAATAGCCTCTGTCTCAATCTTCTTGGAATATCGATTGTAAAATTGAACTGATTCATCTGATGCCATAATATTATTATCGTTCAGCTAACAGTTCGCGCAATAGATCCTTAGCCAGCCACGCTATGCTAACGAAGCACTCATCTTATAGGTCAAATCTTATACATTAAATTCACGGTGAAGAATCCGCCAGGACATAAATTTCACAAATACCCAACTAAAACTTTAAAAGTTAGGTTTGAATTGCAAAAAACGAAAATATGCCCCGACGGATATACTCTCACTCTATGATATATTGTTTAGCAAACCGCATGCCAAAGCCTCAAAAAAGACTTCTAAATATCTCCCATGCCTTTTGAAACCTTGCTAAGCAGAGCCAAAAGAAGTATTTATTTTCAGACAAATGAAGTTCTTAACAATATTGATCACTTCATATCTGAGCTGTTCACTTGTATGCTTGGCAATACCTCAAAACTTTGGAGGTAATTTATTCGGAGCAACTTTTGAACCAAGAACAATTAATGATGACTTCACGGAAAATCTGATCGCTGCTTCCGCATGGATTAACAACCAGTTACCTGGAACTTGGAAATCCATTCCATCACTTGATGGAGATGAAGTGAAAATTTTAAATGTAAACCCAATAATATTTGGTCAACACTCAAGTTCTGTTTATGCCAATGAAGAAAAAGGGAAACTTAAATCTATTTCAATCTTGTACTTGGATTCGGGGAAATTTTTCAACCGAAGAAAAATAAGTAATGAAAGTCAGGATATTAAATCCCTGAAAAGAGAATTTAAAAAAACTTATGACCTAATCGAATCGACGATTAACAAGACTCTCTATAAATATACAAAAAGCTCACCAAAAGAATCCTTCGTAGGACAAACAGATTTCCTTCGTAATGCTTACAATGATTATAAATTTGGAGAATTAACCTTACGAGTATCAGCTAAGAATGGACAAAACATCTCTTTAATAATTATGAGGAGTGAAGACGTGAGCAAAACATATCTAAGCTCACGAACTTCTAAATTAGTCAAACGGGAGCGAAGAAAAGAACTTCAGAAGAATGTGCAAATGCAGGAAAGTGGAGACATAAAAATAAATGGAATTCCAATGTTTCGTCAGGGACAAAGGCCATACTGCGCTATTAGCACTCTCGGAATGGCGACTCATTATTTAGGACTCAGACTAGGAACTGACGCTTTAGCGGCAGGAGCAAAATTTCGTTACATTGACACTGCAAAAGGATCCAAAATGCTTGACCTTTACCGAGCCGCTGCCGAGGAAAGTAATGCTATCCTGCAAAGAGGTCGGAGCTTTGATTTTAAAAGGGCTCAAAAATATTTAGAAAAAGGTTTTCCCATTGTAGTTTGGCGACGGTACAGCCATGAAAGAAACCTTTTGCATAGTGCGGCTGCTCAAGGCGCCAAACTTCCGGAACTGACACCTAAGGATCGGATCGCCTGGCCAACCGCAGAGAATGCACCTGGCCACGCTTCTGTAATTACCGGATTCAACAAAGAAACAGGTGAAGTAATATTCATGGAAAGCTGGGGAGAACATGCACGCAATAAACGTATGCGAGCAGAAGAACTAGAAGCCACTAGTTACGCTACTTTTTATTTTAAGATCTAATATCTAAAGACAATTACACCTTATATATCCTCTCGGTTCTTAGCCTTTCCCTCTCATCAAAGACTCTTTTTGAGGCCATTTGAACAACTAACATGCTACCGAAACCGCACCCAACAGCAATTAATAACCATATAACAATTTGATACCGGACCGCATCAGTAGGAGAATTTCCTGCGAGAATCTGCCCAGTCATCATACCCGGCAAACTAACAATACCAGCGATAGCCATCGAATTAATTACAGGCATAAGGCCAGCTCGAAGGGAATCACGTGAAATCATTTTTAAAGCTTCTTGGGAACTATGTCCCAGCATGAGCTTCGCCTCTATTGTTTCACGGCCTTCCCACACATAAGTTGTAAATCTATCTAAGCTTAACGCGACTGCTGTCATCGTATTACCTAATAACATACCCAAAACGGGTATCGAATATCTAGGATCCCACCAACTTTCAGCGCGGATAATTGCAGCCAATCCAAAAATAGAAACTGCAAAAGATGAAACAAACATCGAACACGTACCAATCCCATAACTCCATCGCCCGCTGACTCGATACTTCTGCCTAACAGACACTTCTCTTCCTGCTACAAGCAACATCACCAAAGCAATTAAAGTCACTAGCAGAAAGTTATTAATTTCAAATACATATTCAAGAATCAACCCCACAAGTGATAACTGTATTATTAAACGTAACGAGGCAATTAGAAGAGGCCTCGCCAACCTCAGATCTGCTCTCCATGTCGTAAGAGCAAGGATCATGATCAAAACACACGCCAAAGAAATTCTCTCAATTGGAAGGCTGACAATGTTACTAATTATCATACATGCTCTTTTAATTGTTTTTCATCCATAGACATCTTAATATCTGACACACGGTTCAGCTGTAATTCATCATGAGCTACCCAGATCACAGGAACTGAGTGCTCTTTCCTATAACCATGAATAACATTCTCTACTAAGGACACTGACTCAGGATCAAGATTAGCAGTAGGCTCATCAAGCAAAAGGGCATCCGGTGACCTTGAAAGAAGTCTAGCAAGAGCCAATCTCTGCTTTTCACCAGAAGAAAGTCTTGAAATCTTCCAACTCAGCACCGACTCACCGGGGAAACCCAAGTCGCTTAACAGATTTAATGCTGAAGATTTAAAATGCTGACCTACTGTTTCATGCCACCACTTAGATTCGGATGTTAATAGACCAACTTTTTTTCTCCACTCTGGACCAGAAACGTCATCCCTAAATAGCCCATCAAGACTAACTTTACCTTCATTTATATCAAGATCAGCAATGGCCCTCAAAAGTAGAGTTTTACCAGAACCCGACCGGCCCATTAATCCCAAACAATCCCCCGAATTAACATCAAAACTCAGAGCATGCCAATCAAGGAACTGAAGCTGTTCAACCTTTAACACAAGAAAAAATAGTATGCCAAATAAGCAATCTCAAGGCAACTCAGAGATTATCTGATAGAAAAATGCAATTAATCCACAACTACCCCTGTTGATAACTTGCCGAAAGCAAATAGGAAACTAATATAGAGGCCCCAAATTCTATATTCATTCGCACTATGATAGATCATCTAAGAACGTTTCAAACCGGAGATAATAAAGAAGGCACCCTGTATTCGTTGCCATCTCTTAAGGATTCCGGAACCGCTCCTAATTTGGAGCGCCTTCCCATTTCAATTCGTATCGTTCTTGAGTCTGTTCTAAGAAATTGCGATGGAAAAAAAGTAACTGAAAAAGATGTAAGGAATCTTGCAAACTGGAATGCAAAATCACCTGGATCTTATGAGATTCCATTTACCGTTTCTCGAATAGTATTGCAAGACTTCACTGGAGTGCCTCTGCTCGTAGACATTGCAGCAATGCGAGATGCTGCAGTAACACAAGGATCAAACCCCAAATCTGTTGAACCATTAGTTCCCGTGGACCTAGTCATTGATCACTCTGTGCAAGTAGACTTCGCAGGAAGCCAAGTCGCTCTTGATCGAAACATGGAAATTGAATTCATAAGAAACCGTGAACGGTATGAATTCCTTAAATGGGGGCAGCAAGCATTTGAAACTTTCTCAGTTGTTCCTCCAGGAATTGGCATTGTCCATCAAGTGAATCTGGAATTCCTTGCAAAGGGAATACTGAACAAAGAAGACACATATTATCCAGACACACTCGTCGGAACAGATTCACATACCACAATGATTAATGGGATCGGAGTAGTCGGCTGGGGAGTCGGCGGCATCGAAGCTGAAGCCGGAATGTTAGGACAACCAATAACATTTCTAGTCCCAGAAGTTATTGGAGTCCATTTGCACGGATCATTAAAGAAAGGGGTCACTGCTACAGATTTAACTCTGAAAATAACTCAAATGCTCAGAGAACACGGGGTAGTTGGAAAATTCGTTGAATTCTTTGGCCAGGGAGCCAAGGACCTATCATTACCTGACAGGGCCACTATTGCAAATATGGCTCCTGAATACGGAGCAACGATGGGCTTCTTTCCAGTTGATGAAGAAACCATTAATTATTTACAAGGAACTGGTCGAAGCAATTCCTTGTGTGAAACTGTTAGAAATTATTATCAAGCACAAGGACTCTTTGGTATTCCAAATGAAAGTGAAATAGACTATACTGAAGAATTGGAACTGGATCTTGGAACTGTGGTTCCAGCCG
This sequence comes from Verrucomicrobiaceae bacterium, assembly GCA_004211885.1. Classification (GTDB taxonomy): domain Bacteria; phylum Verrucomicrobiota; class Verrucomicrobiia; order Verrucomicrobiales; family DEV007; genus EC70. The sequence goes on along the minus strand of SHBV01000024.1, from coordinate 17,596 downwards.
TATCAGGACCCAAACGACCACAGGACCGTATAGATGTACCTTCTTTGGAAAATAAATTTAATGACTTATTTACTCTTCCAGTCTCGGAGGGTGGCTTTGGCCTTAATGAAGAAAAACGTGACACTAAAGTAAAGATTCACCTAGAAACACCCGCTGGAGAATTTGATAACCCGCTCATTGAAGGCGAATCAATAACAGCAATTAACACTCATACCGAAATCACTCACGGATCAATACTTATTGCCGCTATCACAAGTTGCACAAATACTAGCAATCCAAGCGTAATGCTAGCAGCTGGATTAGTGGCAAAAAGAGCCAATGAAAAGGGCCTCAAGGTGGCGCCTTATGTAAAATCATCCTTAGGGCCAGGATCAAGGGTAGTGACAGAATACCTAGAAGAAACCGGACTACAAAAAGAGCTAGATCAACTCGGGTTTCAAACCGTTGGATACGGATGCACCACATGCATTGGCAATGCAGGGCCTCTACACCCAAAAATAGATGCGGCCATAAAAGACGGCGATCTAGTGTGTGCGAGTGTTCTTTCAGGAAACCGTAATTTTGAAGCGCGTATTCATGGCGCCATTAAAGCAAACTTCTTAATGAGTCCACCACTTGTCGTTGCATATGCTTTAGCAGGCAGAGTCGATTTAGACTTAACTAAGGACCCGCTCGGTACAGATCAGGAAGGCAATCCCGTTTTCTTAGAAGACCTTTGGCCGAGTCAGGATGAAATAAAATCTATAATTTCTGCAGCTCTGAATCCGGATTCTTACTCTAAATTATATAGTGACTTTGATTCGGCTAATCCAAAATGGGAACAGATTCCAGGAAAGGATGGAGCCATTTACGAATGGGATGAAGCCAGTACTTACATTCAACTCCCCCCCTTCTTTGATGGATATGATGGAAAATTGAATGATATCAAAGATATCATTTCTGCTCGACCACTTGGAATATTTGGTGATTCTGTGACGACTGATCATATTAGTCCAGCCGGAGCAATTAAGGAGGATAGCCCAGCAGGTAAATACCTTATCGGAAAAGGTGTAGATAAGGCTAATTTCAATAGCTTTGGTTCTCGCAGAGGCAATGACCGCATCATGACTAGGGGAACTTTTGGCAATGTTCGCATAAAGAACCTAATGGTTCCTGGAACAGAAGGAGGATACACGACTTATTTCGGAGAGTTTGAAATTGAACACCTAGAAAATCCAAAATCTACTGAATCGGGATTACCTGCACATATATTCGATGCCGCAATGGCATACGCAAAGGAAGAAACCTCACTCGTCGTCATTGGCGGTGAGGATTACGGTATGGGCTCTAGCCGTGACTGGGCAGCGAAGGGAACACGTTTACTTGGAGTCCAAGCAGTAATCACAAAAAGTTTTGAGAGAATTCATCGAAGCAACTTAATTGGAATGGGAGTACTCCCCCTTAATTTTAAAAGCAGTACAGACTATGATGCTGTTACTGAAAACCACGATGCCACTTTCTCTATAAAAGGTTTAAGTAATAATATCAGCCCCCGGCAAGAAGTCACACTCACCGTCATCAAAGCCGATGGCAGTGAAATAGATTTCCCTCTCATTGTTCGTCTAGATACTCCAGTCGAAATAGAATACTACAGGGCAGGTGGAATTTTGCCTTATGTGTTGGCACAGATTTTAAGCAATGGTTGACAGCGCATATTAATCGCAAAGATAGATGCCATTATTCTTAATATTAATTTTCTTGTCTCTGTAAAGGCCGCCGACGGCTTGCTTAAATAATTTTTTACTCATTCCTAGTAATGATTTAATTTCATCGGGAGAACTCTTATCATGCACAGGCAAAAATCCCTCATCAGTAGATTTAAGATGAGCGTAAAGTTTCTCTGCAGCAGAAGGTACCTTTGAATATCCCGGTGGCTCCAAACTCAAATCGATCAAACCATCAGAACGAACACGACTCACAAATCCTTGTACCCTAGAACCTATAGGAGGCAATGATTTAACATTTGAATTTTTTATCATTCCCCAAAAACGATCATTAACAATAGACCGAATGCCTATATCAGTCTTTTCTACTAACATGATTGAGACTTGATTTCCTCCACGAAGACCCGCAGAAGCAGTGTCGGAAACATGTTTTTTTAATTTTGCAGATGCAACGATTCGACTACTAACCTCATCAACATAAATATAGACCACTGTTGATTGGCCAACTCGTAATCTTTTTGGTTGCTCCCCAAAAGGAAGAAGCAAGTCCTTAGGCAAACCCCAATCTAGAAAAGAACCGGCCCTCGTAGAATCTACTACCTCAAGAAATGCAAAATCACCAACTACTGCATACGGACATTCAGTAGTTGCTATTGGCCGATCTTCTGAATCTAAATAAAGAAAAATCTTAACTTGATCACCTAGACGGAACTCCTCTTTTACATATCGTTTTGGCAAAAGAATAGATCCGAATGAATCCTTACCATCAAGCAACAGTCCAGATTCATGATTCTCAATAATACGCAAAGTATTATAGGAGCCAAGTTGAGGTTCAGACATATGATATAATACATCATATGAAGGAACTAGCTACTTCCACGATTACCTATTAAATTAGAAATTTTGTTAGTTATTTATATGTAATAAAAGAAATGAGATAATGGAAAATTTTCACAATAGAAAAAATCGAATAGCTTTATTTTTTTTGAGCCTTTGGATGACAAATCATATGGCATTCGGATTACCCCCGGAATGGAGTAAGGATGCCATTTGGTATCAAATATTTCCTGAAAGATTTAATAACGGAGACAGAAGCAATGACCCTACTAAAGAGACCCTATTAGGGACTTGGCCCTTTGAACCAGTGAAATCATGGAAAATAAGTCCCTGGAAATCTGATTGGTATAAAATGCAGCCTTGGGAATCTGCTAATGGCATGGGTTTTTATTATAATGCACAAAGAAGAAGATATGGGGGCGACATTCAAGGGATACTAAACAAGCTTGATTACTTAAAAAAAATTGGAATCACTGCTATTTATCTAAATCCTATCTTCGAATCACCATCACTGCACAAATATGGAGCAACAATGTTCCATCACATTGATAACAACTTCGGACCTGATCCAAGAGGTGATGAAAAAATATGGCGAAATGAAGATCCCTCATCCCCTAAAACATGGCAATGGACGTCCGCCGATAAATTATTTCTCAAATTAATCAAAGAATGTCATAGACGTAATATCAAAATTATTATTGATGGAGTCTTTAACCATGTAGGCATTAATTTCTGGGCATTACAAAAAGCAAAGGTTCAGGGCCCTTCAAGCAAATACGCTGATTGGTTTGATATTACAGAATGGGATGATCCGAACACTCCTGAGGATGAATTTAAATATAAGGGTTGGGCGGGGTTTAAAGGTTTACCTGTTTTTAAACATGGGAAAACCGGCCCCATGGCCGCAGTTAAGGAGCACTTCCGTTCTGTTATAAAGCGCTGGATGGATCCAAATGCGGACGGAGACCCATCAGATGGCATTGACGGATGGAGACTTGATGTTGCAGCCGAAGTTCCAATCGGTTTCTGGAAAGAATTTCGTCATTGGACCAAATCAATCAATCCTAATGCATATCTAACGGGAGAAATATGGTGGAAAGATTACAAAAACAATGAATTAAAAAATGCAAAATCATGGCTAGTTGGGGACACCTTTGATGCTGTCATGAACTATCGTTTTGCTGACACAGCTTATCAATTTTTTAACCAATCTAATGACCCTCTAAGCCCATCCGCTTTCACTCAAGAGATGTACCAAATACACAAAGATTACGGTTATGATGTGTGCCTTGGATTACAAAATCTATTGGGAAGCCATGATACCCAAAGGTTAGCTTCCATGATTAAAAATCCCGAACACAGGCTCGATCATGGTGCAAATCTCAAACAAAACAGAGGTTATTCCATCAATCCCGTGAATCCTGAAAATCAACGGAAACTGATGCAGATTGTAGCTTTTCAATTTTTTTCACCTGGAGCTCCTTTCATTTATTATGGTGATGAAGTTGGAATGTGGGGTGCAGATGATCCCGATTGTAGAAAGCCTATGATTTGGCCAGAGATAAATCATGAAAACGAAATTGCAACACCCTTCGGAGAACCTCGTCAAAATGAAAACAGAGTCGAACAGAATGTAAATTTGTTGGAATTTTATACACAATTATGCCTAATAAGAAAAAAATTTATAGCTCTAAGACGAGGTGATTTTAAAGTTATTTTAATGGACAATAAGAAGCGCTTAATTGCTTTCAAAAGAACATATAAAAACAGTGTATGCGTTGCCATCTTTAATGCTTCAAACATAACTGTAAAAATGCCAATCCTTGGAAAAGATTTAAACTTTTCAATGGGTTCTGAAAAAACTACACTAAATAAACTCTCCAATCATGGTTTTGCACTCTTTATTAATTAAATACCCATCAATAAGCGTGATAAGCTTAATGCTTAGAATCTAATTATCGTTTTCATTTTCATCCCATACCTTATGAAAAAACTAGTTTTATCATGTACGATTTTTCTTTGTTTTACTTGTGTCGAAAGATTGGAAGCAGAACATTGGAACCAATTTAGAGGACCCAATGGATCAGGTATCGCAACCAAAAGTTTTAATCCTCCAATTAAAATTAATAATGAAAATATTGCTTGGAAAACAAAAATTCCTGAAGGCTTATCTTCACCAGTCATTTTCGGAAAAAGAATTTTTCTCACAAGCATAAGGCAAGATAAACTTCTCACTCTCTGTTTCGATACTCAAAGCGGAAAAATTCTCTGGGAAAGGGTAGCGCCACAAGCTCCTATTGAAAAAGTTCATGCAACGAGCAGTCCCGCCGCATCAACTCCACTCGTAGACAGTGAACAAATCTATGTTTATTTCGGATCCTACGGTCTGCTCTGTTATGACCATAACGGGATGAAAAAATGGCAAATCCCAATACCCACCCCAAAGAGTCGTTACGGTATGTCAACCTCACCCATCAGTTATAAAAAGACTCTGATACTAGTAATTGACAATGACGAAAATTTACCGGGAAGCAGACTAAGTAAGTCTAAAATTATCGCCTTCAACAAAGACGATGGAAAGGCTAAGTGGACAATTTCTCGCCCACATCATCGTAGCGGCTGGTCCACACCAACAATATGGAACAACGGAAAAAATGATGAGCTTATTGTTTTGGGTAATGAAAGAGTCCGCAGTTATGATCCTTCGACAGGAACTGAAAAGTGGTTCGTAGGAGGTTTTTCACGTGAAACAATTGCTGTTCCAGTTGTAGGCAACGGTCATGTTTACATTTCTTCAGCACAATTAGGTGGTGGCGCGGATAAGCAAATTGATCCTGATCCTTTTTGGAAAGCTCTGTCGAAATTTGATACTAATGATGATGAAAAAGTCAGTAGAACAGAAATGATCGGTGATTTTACTTATCCATTAAGACCCGAACTGCCCTTAGGTCATCCTGGATTTGGTATTCCTTTACCTAAAGAACCTAATCGCCGCAAAGAAAGAATCGATGGGATATTGAGATGGATAGATACAAATAGAGACAATGCCTGGACCAGAGATGAATTCGTTAATCATATGAAATTCAAACGCGGAAGACCCCTACTCCTCGCCATCCGCTCTGGTGGAACAGGCAATGTAGAGGAGAGTCACGTTAGTTGGGAGCTAAATCGTAGCATCCCTGAAATACCATCTCCTGTATTTTATCAAAACAAAATCTACCTTGTCCGAAATGGAGGGATATTCGCAGCAATCGACGCTGAGTCAGGAAAACAGTTTTATAGAGAAAGAGTAAGCGGCTCAGGCCAATACAGCGCTTCACCCATAGTCGCAAATAAACACCTTTATTTAGTTTCTGAACGTGGACAAGTGTCAGTCATCGAACCAGGAAAAACATTTTCTCAGATCCATAAATATGATATCGGAGAACCAGTTTTTGTAACTCCTGCAGTCGATGCATCCTCAATTTATTTTCGTTCTGACACGCATCTCTGGGCATTCAGAAAACAATGATTGGATGTGGAGGAAAAAACAATCAAACTTACCAATATCACTTATATTGATAATTAATTCGCTAAGGATTTGAACAAGTTCACCACTTCCAAGAACTATTGTCCCAGAAACCATAGAGCTGTTCCACTGTCCCGTTAAAAATATTACGTTCTAGCGGACAACTCATATTGCCGAAGTAAGAGGAAGAACGGTAACGACCATAATTGTAGTTGTGTATAACTGATTTGGATCTGCTCTTATCCCAATACACGCCTGAATATTGCCAAAGTGACCATCGGTTCCATATTCCATACTCACGCATTAATTTTTCAGGCGTTTCCATGCTCGGCCTCTTAGAAGAATAAAGAGCAATCCAATAAGGGCATTGTGCAATTCTGCGTTTTTGTGAAGAAGTTGCAGAACTCAAAACTTTTCTAAGATGATCACTATTTTCAAGATAAATCATTGGCCTTTGCCCTGTTCGTATTTCGATCCTATTAATGAACCTAATAATATCGGTAACTGATGACCTAGAATCAAAATCTCCTACCAATAATATCTCCGGACTCCTTAACTTAAGAGATGATTTGATTGATTGTATTCTATTAACGAATCGATCAGCCTGCCACACTGGATCAATACCTTTTACTACGAAATAATAAGAACCAAGAAGCATTCTTTGTCTCTCAGCCGCAGCTAAAAAAGATGCACATTTTTTATCATAATGCTTTCCCTTCCCGCATCGAGCAATGAGGCCAAGCGCACCATTTCGACGTAATGCCGTCAGATCATTTGGTGTATAATAAGAGCCAGATCTCTGTCGCTCCTTTGGATCATATTCTGATACGTTAATAATGTGTGGAGCAATAGATAGAGGATTATATCTTGTAGGTAAATTCCTCTTCTGAGTCGCAGTTGATGAGCCTATACTTGCCTCAGTCACCTCGATCTGAGTATTGGTGCAACCGGACAGGCAAAGCACAAAAAACAAAAAGCCAAAGAATGCATTTATCGTAAATCGGGAGACAATAGACTCCATAGCTTTCATTCTTATAATATGTAGCAATTATCTTAATATGCAAATACCATAATTATTATATTCTGGAATTTATAATTTTTACTACTCCAACTAAGCATCTAAATTTTAGGCGATAGCGTATAAGCGCCATCCATTTATTAGGCTTTTTTCCGTAGCTAGAAATAACCTAATTTGCAGAACTCATAGCCTCATCGTTCCGGTCCAATGCGCCGCTGTAGAGTTGAATGGCACGCTTTCCAATAATTCCAATGATGGCAGGTTGAAGGACCCTAGCCGCAGCATTAGAAGTTGCCAATCCAACCCATGTCAGTGGTGAATTATATCGTAATGCTTGAACTACAGGGCGTACTGTTTTGTAAATCGGTGAACAAATTCGAAGAAAAGGATTGTCTGCCATTTTTTTTCCTCGCTCATAACCTCGAAATGCTCTTCCTGCACTGAAATCAACTAGACGGCCGATGCGCTGGTTCTGCAAAAAATTCGCGATGTCTGTTGCCGCCAATTCTACTGCTCTTGTAAATTCTCCAATCCTAGGAGCTTTAATCGGATCCGGATTCTCAGGATAATAAAGCTTGGCAATTCCCCCAACCAAAATAGGGATTTCTTTTGAAAGTGGCGCGAGCCAATCTGGATTCATTTGCTTGGTCATTCTTAGAGAATTCTGAGAATTAGTAATTAAGTCCATTGCGGAACGCTTTAACTCATCCCCATCAGCAATTAAACCATCAGCTAAAATTGCCTTCTTAGTTTTTCTAATATCTATCCAAAATCTAATTAGTCCTAAGCCAATCCAAATGGTGACGGCAGATAAAAATCCAATAACAAAAGGAATGGCCCAATTTAAATTCTGAAACATTAATCAATTCTTCAGCGGCAAATTTCCATTCAATGCATGCAAAAACTCTACAAGATCTTTAATGTCATGCCCAGAAAGATTGAGAGATCCCATGAGTGGAGAAAGTAACGGATCCTCAGAACCGCCATCATTATAAAATCTCACTACATCTTCTAGCGTCTTTAAAGATCCGTCATGCATATATGGTGCGGTTAACGCCACATTTCTCAACGTTGGAGTCTTAAATGCTCTCTTATCCTCATCGATCTTGGTGATTTCATATCTCCCAAGATCTTTAGATGCTCCCAAATTATGGCTACGAAAACTCACGCCCGTATTGTGAAACAAGCTGTCACTGAAGAGCACCCCTGGACCTGCTATCTGATGACATTGCCAACACTGTGCTTGCCCGGCAAAGAGTTGGTAACCACGCTGCGCTGATAACCCCATCGCATCTCCTTCACTCTCATAATACCATCTGTCATAAGAGGAATCCCCTGAAACTAAAGCGCGCTGATAGGCAGACAGTGCTATCGCTACAGTATTTTTACTCGAAAATTTTTCACCAAAAGATTCTTCAAACATACTTTGATATTTTTTGTCACTTCTTATCCTATCTAAAACTTTAGATACCGATGAATTTCCCATTTCATCTTCCGCAAGAATTGGCTGCCAGGCCTGTTCTTCTAGGCTCGATGCGCGACCATCGACAAATAGAGAATCAGCAAAAGCTATATTCAACAATGTTGGAGTATTTCTTCTTCCAATTCTCCCATCAACTCCAACTGATTTGGCTCTATCATTCTGAGTAAACCCCTGCTCAGGAACATGGCAAGTAGCACATGATACGGTTCCATCTCGTGAAAGTAATTTATCAAAAAATAATTTTTCTCCTAGTTTGATAATTGACTTTGTTGATTTTGAATCTTCAGGAATAACAATAGAAGGGAGACCCAATCCCGGATCATCGGTATCTGGAACAACAATATCAGCTTCAGAAAAATTCAATAATATATTTCCTGTAATCAAAAAGCTAATGACTCTTAGGTGATCAACCCAACAATACAGCATTGTACATGGAAACGCTTTTTTTATTGAACGCAAGTAGTTAACAGTTAATTGCTTTTATCCTAGGCTAATGAGACAATTTTATTAGATGAATTCAGAATCAAAGGATCCAGACTCCATGAATTATGGAATACTTCAAAATTCAATCCCGAGTAACTCGCAAAAATTAGAAAAGTATTTAGGAAAAGTGACTTGGCAATACCTTGAGCCTCACTTCCTCAACGGTTCTCTTATATACATTGATAATTCACTATGCATCAAAGATGTTGCTAAGGCATTTGCTCACGATGATAAGAGAAGAGTCACAAAATGGCTCAAGGCAGGGGATGCATTGAAGCCTGGAAAGGCTCACGCAAAGTATTGGAAAGAGTCTAATCCAACTTTCACTGCTCTAGTAGTTTCCCCCTTCGTAATCATACAAGAAGAGATTAAAAAAAATGAATCAACTCGCTGCTAAAGCCGCTTCTCTTTCTCTTCGAATCTCGCGTAATCTTCGCCACCCAATTAAAACCTTCTCAGACTCATCCCATAACCGAACATTCATACACTTGAGACTTCCAAATAATGTCAGTTGCTTGACTCTGGCAAATGCCGGATGCGAATTATGGCACGCCTCTAAGTAATAATTCGGAATCTTAGTGCTAAGATGGTGCAGATGATGAAATCCAATATTTCCTGTAAACCACTGCAAAATTTTTGGCAATCTGTAATAAGAACTACCGTCCAAAGCAGCTGAAGTATATTCCCAATGTTCATGTCTTTCCCAGTAAACTCCTTCAAACTGGTGCTGCACATAAAATAGCCAAACTCCAATACTAGCTGCCACAGACATAATAAGCATCTGTATTAGGATATAATAGAATGAACCGAAAATCAGGCACCCTAAACAAAGCATACACAAGAGTGCCAAATTAGTGACCATCACTGCTCTCCTGTGAGATGGACTCGCTTTTTCTGCAGCGAACCTTTCTCTTACAAAGAACATGTAGCTCGGAGCAAAACCAAAAAGGAAAAGAGGATGTCTCCATATTCTGTATCCTAATCTTTGTAATCTGGGAAGAGCCAAATACTCATTAACCATAAGTGTCCAAACATCTCCAACGCCTCTTCGATCAATGTCTCCTGCGGTAGCATGATGAACTGAATGCTCCCATGTCCAATGCTTAAATGGTGTAAATGCTAAAGTGCCGGTGATGAAACCAACCCATTTATTAAGTTTTTTATTTTTGAAAAATGAATTGTGTCCACAATCGTGAAATATGATAAATATTCTTACAACTAGCCCTGCTCCAAAAATGACAAGAAGTGGATACAGGTACCAAGGACCTCCATTTTTGAAATTGAGATATATTAAAATCCAAGCAATGAAGTAAAGGCTAAGGGTTGTAACTAATTGCCAAGTTGAACGTGCCAGAGATGGTTTTTCATACTTAGAAACAATTTTCTTCCAAGCCGCTATTTCTAGTTTCATGGGATTCTCAGCGCTATGCCTTGAGAATTCTGAATCTTGATTTTCTTTTTGATCTTTTGGTTTTTGTGTGGGCAAGTTGATTCTAAAGCCTCAATTCGAGTAAATAGCAAAGCGAACTTATAATTATTATGTGATTTTTAGCAATCAATTAAACTTAACTTATTAATGATTAACAAGTTAAGATAAAATAACATGAAAAAATAATTCTCAATAATTGCTTCTATAGACGAATTTCTATTAAAAATTATCTTGGAAGATTAAGATAATAAATCCCTCATTAATACCATCATCCAGTAGTCAAACATGAAAATACCAATCCTTAAAATCGCTTTATCGGGCCTACTATTTTTTATCTTATCATTTTTTTCAATAGCATCACCAAGAAATAAAAAACTACCACCGAACCTGATTTATATTATGGCAGATGATCTTGGTTATGGAGACTTGGGATGCTTTGGTCAAAAAACTATCAAAACACCCAACTTAGATAGAATGGCTCGAGACGGACTTCGTTTCACCTCTTATTATGCGGGGAACACAGTTTGCAGGCCCTCAAGACTATCACTATGGACGGGCAAACACATGGGTAATACACCCATTTCTTCAAATGCTAATTATCGATTTAAGCCTGCTGATATTACGGTAGCGGAACTATTAAAATCTGGAGGCTACGCAACAGGAGGCGTTGGAAAATGGGCAATGGGAGGCATTGAAACAACTGGGCACCCGAACAAGAATGGTTTTGATTTTTGGTTTGGCTACTTGGATCAGGGACAAGCGCATAACTATTACCCCTCCCATCTATGGAAAAATACTGAAAAAGTCATATTGAAAGGAAATGTTCTCACAGGATCAATAAAGGACAGAGGGCGTGTTTCAAAAAAGCGTATCACTTATTCCCATGATCTCTTAACAGCACAAGCAATGAATTTTATAAGAGAACATAAAAACATGCCATTTCTCCTCCATGTTCATTGGACCATACCACATGCGAATAATGAAGGAGGAAGGGCAACTGGGGATGGGATGGAAGTCCCTGACTATGGAATATACGCAAAAGAAAATTGGCCTAATACAAAAAAGGGTGCAGCTGCAATGATAACAAGAATGGACAGGGACGTTGGAAAAATTATTCAACTACTAAAAGAATTGGATATTCAAAATGAAACGATGATTTTTTTCACTTCAGATAATGGACCTCACTCTGAAGGAGGGCATAAGCATGAAACATTTAATGCTAATGGACCACTCAGAGGATATAAACGCGATCTCTATGAAGGCGGCATAAGGGTACCTGGGATCGCTTATTGGCCCGATAAAATCAGTCCTGGAACAGAGTCCGATCAACCCCTTGCATTCTGGGACTGGTTACCCACTGCATGTGATCTAGCAGGAATTACACCTCCAGCCGAATTAGATGGATTATCTTTTGTACCAACTCTCCTAGGAAAAGCTGATGAGCAACAAATCCATCCTTACCTTTTTTGGAAATACGGTAACAAAACAGCAATCAGAAAAAAAGAATGGAAAGCTGTTCGTAATGCTAAAACTAAGGGACTGGAATTATATAATCTTAGTACTGATATTGGAGAAACAAACAATTTATCAGCTCAATATCCAAACAAAATAAGAGAGCTTGAGAAACTAATGGAAGAAGCAGTAAAATGATAAACAACATAAACGCCTAATGTTTTTCAGACTGCTCATTTTATTCATTAGTGTTCCAATCATTGAATTGTTTCTTCTCATAGAAGTAGGCAAAAAAATTAGCTGGGAACTAACTGTTCTCATTATTTTCATAACGGCAATCATTGGAGCAAGACTAACAAAAACACAAGGATCTCAAACAATCAGGAACGTTCAATCTGCTCTTAGATTGGGAAAAATACCACACCGTGAAGTTTTGGATGGTCTAATGATACTAGTCGCAGGAGCAATACTACTTACTCCGGGATTCTTAACGGATTTTGTTGGGTTCTGTCTTCTTATCCCCAAGCTAAGGTCATATTTACAGAAATTCTTAAAGAACTTTTTAAAGAATAAAATGATTGTCAGAAAAAATGCAGTCTTTAATCAAAATAAAACAACAAGTAATTGGGCAAAAGATGAGTCTGTGATTGACGCAGAAATTATTGAAGAGTGATAGGCCAGTTCATATAAATTTCAGTTAAGCAATGTTAGTAAAAACAGCCTGAACATCATCATCATCTTCAATCTTATCAATTAGCGCCTCAACTTCTTCAATTTGCTCCTCATTCATTTGAACTGGAGAATTAGGGATTCTTTGCAAATTAGCTTTCGCATTTTCTATGCCAAGACCTTCAATCGCAGCAGTGAGACTACCAAAAGCTTTAAAATCTCCATGCACATAAACTGTATCTTCATTAATTGAAAGCTCTTCTAAACCGTGATCAATTAACTCTAGCTCTATTTCATCCATATCCATATCATCTTGCTTTTGGAACTGGATAACAGCCTTACGAGAAAACATAAATTCCAACGACCCAGTCGTAACCATCTCTGCATGATTTTTATTCAAAATCATTTTTAAATTGGCCACAGTCCGGTTCGTATTGTCGGTCGCCGTTTCTATAAAAAGCAATGATCCTTGGGGCCCTTTCGCCTCGTAATTCACTTCATTGTAAAGCGCACTATCCTTTCCCGAGGCTCGCTTAATTGCTTTATCAATGTTATCTTTAGGCATATTCTCCGCCTTCGCATTGCTAATAGCCGTCCGAAGAGCACTATTAGTCTCAGGATCTGGTCCACCGGACTTGGCGGCCATCGTAATTGATCTTGCAAGCTTAGGAAAAACCTTGGACATTTTATCCCAACGCTTCTCCTTCGATGCACGACGATACTCGAATGCTCTTCCCATAATCAGTAAAAAATGTTCATATTTTCTAGTTACGCAAGTTGCTGATTTAAAAGATAGCTAAATCTTCTATAAATCACTTATAAAAAATGAATATGAAAATCAATATAGGTCTAATTCTTATCATTGTCGCAAGTTCAGTCATTGGGTTTGCTGGCATTAAATTGACCAGAAGTGGCTATGAATCTCCAGAATTCACTTCAAAGAAACATCCAGGTGGATTTGAAATTCGCAAATATAGCGAGATGACAGTCGTTAGTACTAAAAAATCAAAATCCAATACAGGTGATGAGAAAGACTCTCGTTTTATGAAGCTATTTAGGTACATTGATAAATCCAACGATACAGGTAAAAAAATTGCTATGACGACGCCTGTATTCATGGGCATGCAAGGCAATGAAGGTGAAATGAGTTTTGTGCTACCTAGAAAAATTGCAGCACAAGGTGCGCCCACTCCCTCATCAGATTCACTTTACATTACCAAGATTAAACCGGGAACGTTTGCCGCAATGCGCTTCAAAGGCAGATCTTCAAAAGAAAAAATTGCAGCTAAAAAATTACAGGAAAAAATTCATAAAGCGGGCCTTAGTACAGATAAAAAATCTAAACCAATATTCGCTTATTATGATCCTCCATGGATACCGATTTTTCTTCGTCGGAACGAGGTTCTTATCAAAATCAATGATTATGATTTGAAAACTAAATCTAATTAAATAAAAGAGCTCTTTAAAAAACCAAAAATGCCTAAACCACCTGATAAATCAATCCCCCCAATTGATAGACTCAGAGCCATCGTACATATTTTGAGAGGGCCTGATGGTTGTCCATGGGACATAGAACAAACTCAGAAGAGCCTAATCCCAAATATTTTAGAAGAAGCATATGAGGCTGCTGATGCGATTCGTACAGGCAATAAAGGACACATGCTTGAAGAGCTCGGTGATTTATTACTACAAGTAGTGATGCAATGTGAAATTGCTTCCGAATCAGAAAAAGGAGAATTTGTACTCGAGGATGTTGCAACTGAAGTATCAGAAAAATTAATAAGACGACATCCTCATGTATTTGGAGACGATGATGCCAGTGACACGGAAACAGTCTTGAAGCGCTGGGAAGAGATTAAAAGATCCGAAAAAGGCGATCAAAATCAAAGAATTCTCGAAGGCATAACTAATGGGCTCCCTTCACTCATAAGGGCACATGAAATCCAAAAAAAAGTAGAAAAAGTTGGTTTTGACTGGCCTAATGCGGACTCAGTAATTCCTAAAATAAGAGAAGAACTAGATGAAGTTGAAGAAGCACTCAGAGAAGGAGGAGCAAACATTAGTAATGATCATCTTGCAGAAGAGATTGGTGATCTCTTATTCTCAGTAACTAACCTTACAAGAAAACTTGGAATGGATTCTGAATCATTACTAGCAGCCGCTAACGAAAAGTTCACTAGACGTTTTAACCAACTTGAGAATATTTTAGAAAATGAGGGAACCAATATCGTTGAAGCGGACATCGATAAAATGGAAAAAACATGGGAAAAAGTTAAAATAGAGTCATAATATAATTTGATTGTTAGGCCCTATATTAAATTAATTACATATTCACAATGGACATCATAGGACAACTATTCACTCTAATAATGCTGCTACTACTCCAAGCAGTACTAGGTTTCGACAATCTTCTATATATCTCTATTGAATCCAAGAGAGCCCCCAAAGAAAAACAAGCATTCGTTAGAAAACTAGGAATCGGTATAGCGGTCCTAGCAAGAATCATTCTTCTCTTTCTTCTTACCAGTATCATTTCTGCTTTCGTCGATCCTTTTCTTTTCATGAATTGGGGATTCGTCGAAGGTCAATTAAACTTGGAAAGTATCATTGTTCTATTCGGAGGCATTTTCATACTCTACACCGCCGTAAAGGAAATCTTCCATATGATAGGCAGTGATCATTTGGGCAGTGGTGATGGAGACCGGAAATTCAAGTCTCCTGGAAGAGTCATTTTCACAATCGTTATGATGAATCTTGTGTTTTCTTTTGATTCTATATTAAGTGCAATGGCACTTGCTCAAGAGCCTGTTTTAGATTCCGCGGGGAACCCGACAGGAGAAACCGAATACATTTTTTGGATAATGGCAACTGCAATCATATTAAGCGGGCTATTAATGATTTTGCTGGCTGATAAAGTTTCCGATTTTTTACAGAAAAATAGGCTATATGAAATACTGGGGCTATTCATATTATTTATTGTCGGAATCATGCTAATTTCTGAAGGCGCTCACAAAGCGCATCTGAAATTTTTTGGTAACGAAATTCAGCCTATGACAAAAACCACCTTTTACTTTGTCATTGCTATTCTTGTTCTCATAGACATCGTCCAAAGCAAATTCCAGAAAAAACTTTTAGCACAAAAGAATCAATCGGCCACTCCAGACCCTCAACCAAAAGAGCCATCAAACGAGCCGGTTCAGCCTTGATTATATTTGTCTAAGGCTTGAGCTGCACTACCAATAATGCCTGCTTCCTTACCAAAATGAGCAGGCAATATCTTTAGATCATTTCCTATAACATCAGAAACCTGACTATTAATTTTCTTCCTTAAAGGCTCAAAGAGAAAATCACCAGCACAGGCAATTCCTCCACCAATGACGAATGCGTCAGGATTTAAAAGCCAAGCAGTGCTAGCTAGAGCAGAAGCAAGCCACTCTGCAACCTGATCCCAGATTTCAATAGCTATCGGATCACCTTTTTTAGCTAGATCAGTTACTAATTCCGGATTCCACCCGCCCTCAGGTACCGGCCGGCTTTTAAAACGCAAGCTCGCAAGTTCACAAATTTGACGGTTACCCATATAACATTCGAGGGCACCTCTTAACCCGTAAGTATTCTCTGGACCCTGATAATCAATGGAATGATTACCTAGTTCTCCGGCAGCAAAGTCAGTTCCCCTATAAAGTTCTCCTCCAATGATGAGACCCCCACCTATTCCTGTGCCAAGCGTCAAGGCCACCATGTTTGCACAACCTTTAGCAGCTCCATAGCGATATTCGGCATAAGCCATACAATTCGCGTCATTATCAATAAAAATAGGAATCTCAAGTCTCTGTTCCAGTATTTCTCTGAATGGAATATTTTTCCATCCGGGAACGTTTGTAAGAGTATGAATGTACCCCGATTCAAAGTCCACTAGCCCAGGAACTCCACACCCCAAAGTAACTATGTTTGCGTTATCTTCCCTAAATTCATTAACCACATTAACCATAGCTGTGATAAGAGATTGAACCGAATCATAATCCGATGTTATTAGAATTTTAGGTTCCTGACTTTCATCAGATAATATCTCGAACAAGGATCCAATTTTGACAGAAGTTCCGCCAAAATCGATTCCAATCGAACAAGGTTTCTGAGAAGTATCAGCTTTCATGAGATGGGTTGAGACTAGCGATAATACGTAAACCTTCAAGAGTCAGAGCATCATTTACAACATTAATTTCCTTTAGACCTGATGAAATTAATTGGGCATATCCTCCAGTAGCAATGACCTGAGTAGAAGGATTATCAAGCTCATTAAATATTGAATGAATGACTTCTTTTACCAAACCACGATAACCAATAACGGCTCCTGAGAGCATTGCATCTTTAGTTGATTTTCCAATAACAGAAGATGGTTCATCAAAATTAATTTTTGGTAAAAGTGCCGTATTATCAAACATGTAATCGGTCATCGCTGCTAAACCAGGAGCAATGACACCTCCAATATAGGATTTTTTTGAAGAAACTACATCAAAAGTAGCTGCTGTTCCAAGATCAACAATTACTACCGGTGCCTCATAAAGAGAAATGGCAGCAGCTACATTAGCTAAACGATCTGATCCTATGCTGTTAGGATCAGGATAATCTATTTCACATCCAATATTAACAGAGCTAGAAACTTCTAATATTTTTGCCCTGCCAAATACGTTTTCAACCTTAGAGTTAAGTGCAGGAACGACCGAAGATAATATTACGCTAAGATCGGCATTATTAGAATCCCTCAATAAATCCCCAAGAGTTTTTTCATTTATCTCATGGGTAGGAATTGTAATGATACTATCACCAAGACTCTCCGAACCAGATAAAGCGATCTTGGTAAATGAATTACTAATATCAATTAACAAATAATCAAATTCTTGAGCCATTATTGAATATGCTGAACCGAACAAGCTCGAACGGCAAAGATAAATCTTCTCAAATGCTAATAACAGGAACGGCGAAGCACTCTCCTTAAGGTGCCTCGCCGCCCTGT
>SHBV01000023.1 GCA_004211885.1 Verrucomicrobiaceae bacterium | reverse complement strand
GGGACCCAAACAATCATAATGCATATTGGGTGCGCAATGACCGTTAACCTGAAACTCTTAGCGCTCCTCGCAGTGAGCCAATGCTGAAAGAGGTGAGGAAACATACCGACGCTCAGAGGTATCAGCATGTAAGTTAAAAACATTAATTTTGGGACCCCCACTTTACCATCCGGGCCTGAAACATCCCTAACTAGGTGAGCATCATTGGCTTGAGCAATGGCAGCACCGAGACCTCCTAACCTGTCACTAATGAGATAGAATGCCAAGAGACCCATCACCATAAATACGATTGTCTGGAACGTATTGGCCCACGCCGCAGCACGGGATCCTCCAGCGAAAATATAACAGAGAACAACCAAACAAATGACAAGACCAGTCAGCTCTACAGGAACAGCACCATCGGTTGATTTAAAGAGTTCAGGAAACATTCCCGGCGCCTTTCCTTTGGGACCAGTCACACCCATGATCGTTTTCCCCGCTCCAATTACACCAATCATCAGGTAAGGAATGACTAATAGGACAAGGATTGGAAATAAGAGATAGCCAATCGCTTTGGATTCAAAACGGTCACGAAAGAATTGAATTTGAGTCACATAGCCATATTTTTTTCCAAATGACCACAACTTGATACCGATAAGAAAAAAACAGGCAGCATGTATGAGACCTGAGGATGAGGCCATTAGTCCGTAAGTGCCTACTCCTCGCTCAAAGGCCTTTCCCGTAGAACCTACCAAGGCAAAGGCAGTCATCGTTGTTCCAAAGACTGACATGAGAAGCATGAATGGTCCAATGCTTCGACTCGCAACAAAATAATCAGTACTAGTTCCCCTGAAAAGAAACTTGCTCATCATAGCAAGGCCCAAGAGGAGTCCTAAATAAATAGCAATGACAACGACAGGAGCCGTTGATGTCGCAAGAAAATTAAAGGGCATTAAAGTCTCAGGATTCATTTGAGTCACCTCCTTCAGCCCAATCAACTAGATCTTTGGGCCACGCATATTTAATTGCAAAGACCCACAAGATTGCCGCCGCTAATGAGTAACAGGCGTGATAGAAGAGCCCGACCGGCATAAAACCGAAAACTAATCCATCATTCCCCCAGTTCCATGTATCATGATGCAAAACACCAAGAACAATTGCCAATGCAATGATTATTCTTTTGGGAGTCATTTCTTGAATTTGTCTAGCAGTATCGACTTTACTTGGATGCGGTCTTAGCCCCTTCCTTAAAAGCGTACAGGTGAGTTTGACTCGCTATGTACAAAACATCATTCGCTACGACGGGACTGGCATATACTGGAGCAGAAAATTCAATCAGGCCAAGCTTCTCCATCTTGCGTCCATGCTTAAGGATAACAACTTCACCGTCCTCATTTCCAATGAAGACCTTTCCGTCAGCCACGAGTGTAGAACCCCATATATGACTCTTGGTGTCATAGACCCATAACTTTTTACCGTCCTTAACATCAACACAATGTACTCTTCCTCTATAATCGGCAGCATAGACCAACCCGTCAGCAATAGATGCTGTAGATATGCCCCTTTCAATCTCAGTATAGTCCCATACAACTTTACCCGTCTTTGCATTGACCGACATCATTCTACCAACACCTTCACCATGCTCAGGGTCCTGACCAATTAATGAAATCACATTCCCCTCATGATAAACTGGTGATGAAATATATTCACTTGGCCCCTCAAATGTAGCGTACTTAATCTTCTTACCATCCTTGTCTTTTCTATATCCAGGCAAGTTACCATCGACTCTCCAGTTCTCAGGCATGACCAGGAACCCCTCATCGTCTTCTTTTGCTTTGGGGTCAAAACTATATAAATACCCATCACCAGCACCGAAGAAAATAGTGGACTTACCATCGACCTTGGCAACCATCGGACTTGACCAGTTACAGTGCATTGTTCTTTCTCCGATCTTGGACGCTTCTTCCCCGACCAATTCACCGGTCGCCATATCAAGGAGAATCAGGCAAGGGGCCTGAGGCGCCGGCACATTAAGGTGTGACCAATCAACGCCATTTGAAGTCGTAACAACTAATTTACCATCAACGATCTTGGGTGACGAACTGGCAATGTTATGGGGAAAAACACCAAGTTCCTCACGCATATCATAGACCCAAATAATATCGCCATCTCCCTTACCAGGCTTGAAAGTTTTGCCGCCAGTCATCATGAACTTTGCTTCGTCCTTGTATGGGCCATCGTTTCCGTTTGCCATGCCCTCCATATCAACACAGATCACTTTGCACCGATTCGATATGAAATAGGCCCTGCCCTTATGAATTAAAGGAGAAGAACAGACTCCAAGATATTCCCAATCAGATACTTTTCCGGCACCAAGTTTAGGAATAACGAGCTGCCAAAGGAACTTCCCATCCTTTTCATCAAAACACATAATAATGCCTCTATCCCCCTCATGCTGAGCATCTCTAGGTGATTCATTATTTGTTCCAATGAGAACTTTACCCTCAGCTATAGTTGGCGTGCCATAACTTTGGGACCCGATCTTAGCTACCCACTTCACATTCTTAGTGGTGGACAGATCTATCTCTTCGGTGCCCTTTTTCCTTTTCCCAGGCTCCATCTCTAAGGGTATTCCCTTAGAAGATGAGGCCATATTATTATGTCCATCTCCTCCCCACTCAGGCCAATCCGAGGAATAAGATGTTGTTAGATTAATTGTAATTAATACGGCAATTGCCTTAATGGTTTTCATATTAGACTTTTTACTTACTGGGTATAATTGAAATGTTATCAACGAACACTGGTTTCTGGCTCTGCGGCGAGAACCCAAATAGACCGGGAGCTCCCTGAGCATGCCCTTTCTTATGTGGAACTTCAATGGTCCAAGCTTCAGGCTCATCTGAATCTTTCGGCCAGACCTTGGCCCTCACTGTGGCCGTTCCTTCGTCATCGACATCGACTCGACTCTTGAGTGAATACCATGTCTTGTATTTGACTTTGAATGGAACAGAAACTTTCAATCGCTCCTGATTAGAGCTCACTTCTAATTGGTTGGCATTACCTTTTAAAACTATCAGATATCTCTGATTCACAAGGCCAACGTCGGACTTGATGCGACGGTTACCGTCAGTCATAACGTCAGCTTGCATAGTGTAATTCCTTAAGTCAGGATGACCAATAAAAGTCATCGCTCTCTGGAAAAGGACCCTATCTAAGGTCTTCCTTAAAACTTTATTGCCATCCAGATCCCTGATCTCCCATTTGAATCTGGCTCCGATCCAAGGCAATGGAGGATATGCAAACTTCTCACCAGGATCAATTTTGGAATCAACGACAGTCTTATATGAATCAAAGTTTTCTGAAAAAGGAACCGTTGCCAAGACTCTTCCCCTGAAAATTCCTGACACTTTCCCATCGCCGCCTTTCCATGCTCCTGCTGAGGCTTTGGCATCTGCGGCAGCGCTAATTACCCCGTCCTTAAAACTCGCATCCATCTCAGTCTTAACTTTGGCAGTGGGAGGGATGAACTTTGAAAATGTACCACCGGAAGATTCTCCAGCAACGTACCCTGCACTGTCTAACATTTGAAAATTAAATTTTTGTTTTGAACCGGGTTGCAATAAAACATCTGAAGGAACAGGTCTTATTTCCGTAACCTTACCAGCATCTGCAAAGTAACCCAAAGGCCAAGCGGGTCCCGTGATCCTGTCCTGCTCAAATTCCCAACAATACAATTTCTTAGTTGAATGGAGATAGAGCCGCCCATCACAGATGGCCGGCGAACCTATCAAGTTACCTTCAAATTCCAGAGTATGTAGAATCTTAGCTCCCTTGTCAGAAGGCTCAATCACATAAAATTTTCCACTGAAAATTGGCACATAGAGCTTTCCGTCACAGTACAGAGGCGAGGCATGTAAATTGTCATTGCCCAGCTTTTCATGCCACAGGACCTCACCAGTCTCAGCATTAATGCAAAGTAACTCACCTACCTTTGACACTTGATAGACTCGGTCACCAACAATGACTGGAGAACTGGTGAAGGAAACGGTAGTGTTCCTCCAAACCTCAGCCTTAGCCGGGAGCAGAGCCTGAGGCGCAGCAAAGTCGACCTTAGCTGGTAATTTTACAGAGACCATTCTGCCCTCTTCCGTTGTATCTATGTTTTCCTTACCATGCGGACAAATGACTGTATCCTTATAAATGACCGGACTCGAATTGACTCCTCCATAGCTCATGTGGAATCTCCAAAGCGGCTTCCCATTTAATGCATTAACACAAACAAGATTACCGTCACCAGTTCCAGCGTAGAAGACTCGAGTACCGTACCTAGTCTCAACTATGGGAGTTGAAAATGAACTGTCTTTGGGCGCTATGCCGGGCTCACTCACCCAAACAATATCACCTGATTTTTTATCAAAAGCATAAAATCGGTCTCTGGCCGGGCCCTGCTTTCCCCAGTAACTGGTAATGCAGTGCATTATTACTAATTGGCCCTCTACAATTGGAGCCCCGGTCCTTCCATTAGGAAAAGTCAAACGCCCGAACCTCTCCATCATTGAATGTTGCCAAAGCGGTTTGCCACTAGAAGTGAAAGCTATGAATAGACCATTCGTTGTCTGGAGATAAACGTTTCTTGTTTCAGGGTCAACGACTGCCGAGCCGATAGAATATCTATCATAAATAGTGTCACTGATGTAGTCTCTGAAAGCGTACTCCCAAATCTTTTTACCAGTCTTTGCATTAAGGCACACTATGAGTTCTTCGACCTCAGTCCCCTCACCTCTGTATCCAAAGACATACATTTTACCATCAGCGATGACCGGAGTTCCTCTGCCCATCAGATCATGAGACCAGGAAGGCTTCTCATCAAAGCTCCAGTCCTTGTACTTTTCATGACTCACACCATTCCCGTCAGGGCCTCGCCATGATAGCCATTGTAAATGGTCATTCCCAAATGCTGTGCCGGGACCTGATATCATTAAAATTGCAGTTCCCGCAAATAATGTTAATCGGAGTAATTTCGTCATAGATTATCTAGTTTAAAGATGAATAGTTCAGATCACGCAATCTTTCTTTACTTCATTTTAATAAAAATGCCTCAACTATAAACAATCTCAACTGATCTGATTTAGAGAAATGAACTTTTATGGGCTATTTTTCAAGATCATAACAAACTAATCGGCCTGAATTGTTTCTTATGTAAAGCCTTGAATCCGCAAATGATGGAGGAGCCCAGCACCTGCCACCAACTGCTTGAAACCTACCATACTCATTAAATGCTTCGTTTGAGGCCTTACAAAGGACCACTTCCCCACGCTCGCTGACCACAATTAACTTTCCATCAGCAGTAATGACACTTCCTCTATTTCCAGATAAGGGCTCTGTCCATAAAATAGAACCATTATCTAAACGCATGCAGGCTAATTTGGCTCTAGTCGAATTATCACCTATTACCATATAGGCGAATCCCTCCAACTCTATCGGCGATTGAAACTGGCAAACCGTTTGCTTCGATTCATAAATTAAATCCAGTTTATCATTATTAATATTAAACATCCCGCCGCCCTTACCGTAACCAGAACAAATAAAAACATGACCGCTAATATGGAGAGGCAAGGAAGCGTTAATATTATATTCAGTCTCCCATCGGACCCTCGATAACAACTGGCCCTCCTTGGCATTAATAAGACTGAGTCCATACGAATTAAATACCATAACGCTTCCATTATTATTACCATTTATTTGAACTGGTGAGGAATAACCAGGCTTATCATTCCCGACGGACCATTTCGTTTTTCCAGAACTCGGATCCAATGCAGTCACACTTGACCCATTCCCTCCCGGCACTGTGATTAAGACGTCATTAAATAACAGCGGTGAACTTGAATACCCATAAGTTGGTCTATTGCCCTTTAACGTTTCAACATAAGAAACTTTCCATATCTCCTTGCCTGTTTTCAATTCTAAAGAGCGAAGCTCACCTTCATGACTAAGAACATATAATTTACCCCTCAACTTATCCACTACAGGAGTTGAAGTAGAACCACCTTCAAACATCCTTTTATCTATTGAGCATGGATAAGAATAATCCCACACGACTTTTCCCGTGCTCGAATTCAAGCATTGAACTATTTCCTTGTTGTTTTTATTGCCAACACAGTAAACCATTCCGTTGTAGCAGGCCACGCCAGCTGCACCGATTCCGAGCTCATGTCTCCACAACAATTGCGGCTCCTTATCTAACCAATTCTGGTTCCAATTAGTTTCTGCAGATCGACCATTACGAAAATTACCAAGCGGACCTAACCATTCGCCTACATCAGAAACATATTCATCACTTGGATAGTTAGATATATCAGCAGTTCCTGACTTGCCCTTATCTTTGCATCCAGTATGAATTACTAGTTGAAGGATAATTAAAAGAAAGAGACCTCGAAGTACTGACGATTTGCTATCGGAAAAACTCATTTTTTATCAAATAAACATTCATTGTAGAGTTAAACGAATATTTTTACCTGGAAATTATCATTAAATCTCTGACCGCAGTTAAGACCTTATCTTGACAAAAAAGCATATGAAGCTTATTGGATTCGCCCCAATTTCATTTGAATTAAGCTAATAAGCTATCAATTAAATCCTGTTTCCCATAATTAAGTATCATGTCTCAAATTGACGTCATTTTAAAAGAAAAAGTAGAAAACCTCGGCGCCGAAGCTGATGTCATTAAGGTGAAACGTGGATATGCCCTGAATTTTCTAATCCCTAAAGGCAAGGCATTTGAAGCTACTCCAGGAAATCTAAAACAAATCGAAGCCCTTAAGCAAGCAAGAGCAATCAGAGAAGCTGATGAGCTAGAAGCGGCAACTAAGCTTGCCAATAGATTAAACAAGCAAAGACTCAAATTCGAACTAGCTACCGGCCAAGGAGGCAAGGCATTTGGTTCAGTCACAACAAAAGACATCAAGAATTCATTGTCTGAAACTGACCGTCAATTCAGGGACATAGACCGTAAACAAATTGTTCTTAACAAGCCAATCAAAAGTACTGGGGATTTTGATGTCGATATAAAGATCCATCAAGACGTGACTGCCACCCTCAAGATAAAAGTTTTGGCAGTACCGACAGAACAAAACGACAAAACAGAAAGTTCTGATTCTTAAGATCGCTTCTATCTACTGACTGATCAAATCACAGTAAATCTAGACGGTCGGCACTAGCGCCTTCCGGACCCCATCATTAATACGCCTGTTCTTACTCATTAAATGAATGTTATTAACATTCGTTTATGTATCTGAAAAAATTGTAGCTAATGTTCAATTATCTGTTCATTCTAATATCCAATAAACTGCAGAATGGAGAACAAGGAACAACCACAATTAGCCGAACCCTCGGCCCAGTTACAAGCTATAGATACCAAAATTAAAAGCTTTAAAGATTCAGGCATTAACAAAGCTCCTACGGCTCAAGAAATCTCACGTTCACTGCCAAGTAACTCCGACGCAGAAAAAGGAGTCATCAGTGCCATGCTCCAGTCACCTGATGACATAGTTGGTGAAGCCGTTCAAAAACTTGATGCCAATGCTTTTTATGTGCCTTCTCACAAGACCCTATTTGAGCTGATAATTAATTTATCGGACCAGGGCAAACCGATCGATCCCATCACACTTCAAGAGGCGTTAATGAGAGAAAACCTCATGGACTCTGTTGGTGGGCCTAGCGCCGTATTGGAACTCATCGATTTTGTTCCCGACGCTAGCCATTTCGATTTTTATGTCGAAATTGTTAAAGAAAAACACTTACTTAGAGAAATTATCTCAACCTGCACAAGCTGCATAAATTCTGCATATACGCATGAAGGTGATGCCACCCATATCTTAGACGAAGTCGAACAAAACATTCTAGACATAGGCGACAGTGAAGACAAAGGCGACAATGATCTAAACATGAAAGATCACGTCATGAACGCGATCACAAACATTGAGTCAATGTATGAGAACCGTGGCAGCATTCAAGGCTTGGCCACAGGGTTCAGAGATATCGACAAGCAACTTAATGGTATGCAGCCAGGCCAAATGATTGTCATTGCGGCAAGACCAAGTATGGGTAAGACATCCCTAGCTATGAACATTGCAGAGCACGTTAGTGTTGACCAAGAGAAGGCAGTGGCTGTGTTCAGTCTTGAAATGACCACTCAGGACTTAGTCCAGAGACTCATATGTAGCAGGGCACGTGTAAATGGACAAAAGATACGAGCCGGAATACCTGATAGCGGCGATTTCCCTAAACTAATGAAGGCTGCCGGAGAACTATCAAAATGTAAAATGTTAATCGATGAGACTCCAAGCATTAGCATCATGGAAATGAGAGCTAAGGCGAGACGCATGAAGCAAAGAGACAACATTGAACTCCTAGTTGTCGATTATCTGCAGCTAATGCGCTCAAATACAAAGCGCGGTAAAGACAACAGACAAATCGAGATTTCTGAAATATCAGCTGGGCTAAAAGCGCTAGCCAAAGAACTTCACATACCGGTAATCGTGATTGCTCAAGTCAACCGGAATCCTGAAGAACGTAAAGGAGGCAGGCCCCGAATAAGCGATTTGAGAGAATCTGGTTCGATTGAACAAGACGCTGACGTTGTTGGCCTCTTAATGCGTCCAGAACGTTATGCAGACGATGACGAAGAAAGGGATGACCTCGAAGGAGAAGCCACTTTCATTGTAGCAAAACAAAGGAACGGACCCATTGGAGATGTGCACCTTACGTTCATTGATAATCAGGTCAGATTCGCTGACAGATCTTACGAGAACGAATAGAAGCGAGTTAAAAGAAAAAAATATTCCCAAGTTATTAACAATAATTTTTAAGGCCTTTATCTTGGCATATTTTTTAATTCCTAATTAGAAGAAAACTTAGTAATTCTTCGCGGAATTTTAACTCTTTGAATTATTTAAGGGTTAAATTATTAATACAAAAAAACTAATAATTTTATATTATATCTGAACCCATAAAATTCTTATAATTCCTTAAATACAGTCAAGTTTGATCTAATTAAACAATCCTCAAAGCTCTCACAATAAGAGATTTACCGTTAATATTTTGAGCTTCTGAGACAAGAATCGGATGAAAGCCTTAACCCTAACAGTTCCAATATTTAGTTAAGAATAAACGGTCACTTCATTTTTTTAGAAATTTTGAACAAATAGTTTTTCACAAGTTATTAACAAAATTTATTCTCGAAAAATAAATCGATAATGTGAATTAGATAAGTTCAACGACTACTCTTGAGCCTTCGTGTTTAGTAACGATTATTTCAGATCCTGCACGAATAAATGAACCATTAGAAATCACATCAACTCTCCCATCATCGATAAGGGCAGAGCCTGATGGCTTCAAATCAGTGGCCGCTGTTCCCTTGAGGCCAATCAATGATGTGTGACCTTCATTAGCACTAACCTTTAATGCTGCTCCATGAGATTGAGTCTCCTCAAGGACCATCCATCGAATCAAAGGCATCGTTGACATGTAACGCATTAGAAATAGAGCAATGGCAAATGCTCCTACCAAAGCAATTAAAATATTAGTTACTGGCTCCCCTAATAAATTGCCCAGTTCTGAAAAGTTTACTGACCCGTCCCAATTTAATTTGAGGGGGTCAACCATTGAATAAATAAGTGAACCAATGACGCAAATTGCTCCAAGCAAACCAAAAACTAAAATTCCAGGAAATACAAAGAACTCCAATAATACGAAAATTAAACCCAGAACAAAAACACCAATCGCCTCAAATCCTGCCATGTAACCAGCAACATTATGACCAAAAAAGAACAAACCAAAACAGATCAATGAAAGAAAACCAGGCAATCCAAAACCTGGCGCCTTCAACTCCATGTATGCCCCTGCAATACCAAACAACAAAAGCCATGGAGCCAACTTAACAATCCAATCCCCAATTAGCTCAAAACCTAATGGCTCAGCTGTAACTATGTCGCCTTTCAAATTTGCCTTTTCAACCAACTCTTCTAATGAAGAAGCAATGCCCGCAGCAAAAACTTTCTTACCATTAATTACCTGAGCCGCCTCCCAAGCATTAAGAACTAGCAGATCATTTTCAGAGTCAGGGGTAAAGGCGTTCACGTAGGTCAGACTCCCTTGGTTAGTAACTACAGGAAGCTCAATGGTAAGCTCAGCCTTAGTGTCAATGAATGCCTTGGCAATCGCAGGGTTGTGGCCTTTGAGCCGGGCAACATTGTCGGCAGTAGAAACGATATCGCTCAAAACCTTCTTTAGCATTGCCTCAGGAATGTCCTGCCCATTACCCATGACTGGTGCCGCTGCGCCGATTGTACTAGGCTCATGCATATATATATGATCAGTAGCGATAGCTATAAGCGCGCCTGCAGACATGGCCTTAGGATTAACGAACGAGTAAGTCGGCAATGTAAGATTTTGGAGATCAGAAAGCATTATCTCTTCTGTGTACCATGCAATCCCACCTGGCGTATTAAGATCAAAGATAATTGCTGAAGCCTTATCCTCTTCTGCTTTTTTAATAATTCTTTGTATGAATTCAAACTTTGTTTTTCTGACTAAAGATTCCATGCCAATAGGAATCACAACAATCTTTCCCGTATAACTTTCTAATCGAGTCTCACCGAAACGGCTCTGATCATCTTCGACGGATGATTCTGAAAGTTCCTCTAATCCATTATCGTTATTAACAGGTGAAGAAATTGCATCTTCCTCAATTATTATTTGCGGAGGCTTTAGATGAATTAATTCTACAGATAAATTTTCCTGACTTAACGCTTCCTCAATACTTTGGGCTGAACCCCCTTTAATGTCTAGACCAACTAGATTTGATCTCTTGATAGTCAAATGTTCTCCAGCCCTCGAAAACCGAACATCGTTAACGTTAACCTCTTTATCTTGATCACAAATTCCCCTAGCTAACTGCACCCTAAAAGCATCTTTACCAAAGATCTTAGATACATCCTCAATAATGTCATAGTAACTCAAATCAGAGAATCTTTGGGGCAACAAATCGAATTTTCCCCTCCACTCTAATTCTTTTGGCTCCCCACCAATCTGAACATTCTCATTAAAGTAAATTATTCTTGATGATATTGCAGCTAAAGCTCCCGCTCCCTTAGCTGGGCCATTAATAAAACTTATAGTCTTCGGCTTTAGCTTAGTGAAATCATCAATAAACCACCGAACCTCTGAGGCTAAACCGCCAGAACAACTAATGTTGAGCACAATGGCCACAGGATCTGATTGGCTTAGCTTTTCAAGTGAATCTTTAAGATAATTTCCTTGAGACGAATCAATGAAGGAATAGTTATTAATGTCAATGACCACAGCCTTCCCATCAAAATTAGATTGTTCTATTGAGTCAGAACCGACAGCAAAATTATTAAGATAAAAAATAAGAAAAAATATTTTGAGTAATTTCAATGATTCTCTTTTACAGGAATGACAACGATTCATAAGCTCTTTTAGAATAAGTCTACTGTAGACCAATAACGATTAGTACATTTTTAAACATATTAAACAACTTATTATAGGGAAAACAGCACACTTAAAGCCTCTCATAAATAAATGCCAATTCCAGAAGAAACAATTCAACAAATTCTAAGTTCAACTGATATCGTTGAATTAGTTGAAGGATATTTTCCTCTGCAAAAAAAAGGACAAGATTTTTGGGCAGTCTGCCCATTTCATTCAGAAAAGTCCCCATCCTTTAAGGTTAGCCCAACGAGGCAAGCCTATTACTGCTTCGGATGCAACGCCAAAGGCAACGCCATTGGCTTTGTAATGAATTATGAAAACCTAGACTTTCCTTCCGCCGTCAAAAGACTTGGATCAAAAGCTGGAATCACAGTCCAAGAAGACGAACAAAGCCCAGAAGCCAAGAATGAGTTAAAACTCCGAAAGGACATAACTAAAATCAACAGGAACGCGGGAGAATGGTTTCATAATTACCTACTGAAAAGCACTACTCCTGACGCATCCAATGCACGGGATTATTTGAAAGCACGTAACATCACGAATCAAATCGCTAAGGATTGGAGAATTGGTTTTGCCCCATCAAACACTAATGAATTCTCGACATGGGCCAGAGATCAAGGCTTTAGCGGCAACCTAATGAAGGAAAGTGGCCTCATGTCACTCAGAGATGAACAGGCACCACAGAAGGGTCTTTATGCAAGATTCAGAAACCGAATCATGTTCCCTTTAAATAATGATTTTGGTGAAACGATAGCATTCAGCGGAAGGACCATGGATTCTCAATCAAAAATCGCCAAGTACGTTAACTCTCCTGAAACGTTAATATTCAAAAAAAGTAATATCTTCTTTGGTCTTGATAAGACAAAGAGAGCCATAGCCAAAGAAGAGGCAGTAATAATATGTGAAGGACAAATTGATCTGATCCGCTGTTATGAAAATGGCATTGAAAATATAGTAGCACCGCTCGGAACAGCATTCACCGAACATCACTCCAGGACACTCCGGCGATTCACAGGAGAAAGAGGCGAAGCTTTTCTTTGTTTTGATTCCGACTCTGCTGGATACAAAGCAGCAATCAGAGCATACAAAGAACTTTCTTCTGCAGGACTTTACGTTCGAGCGATCCAACTTCCACCAAATCAAGATCCAGATTCATTAATTGTCGCATATGGAGTCGATGACTTCATTGAACGCATCAGTTCCGCAAAACCGTTCTACCTATTTCAAATAGAATCATTATCCAACTCACTCGACCTACATAATCCAAAGGACCGGGTCCGATTTGCTAATGAGATTTCTCCATCCATTTCAATCATCAAGGATTCTGTAGCTAGAGAAGCCATGGTTAACGATGTAGCAACCAGACTCGGAATACCTTCTGATGATTTCCGCAAAAGGGTCGCCGCTTCAATTAAAAAAGAATGGAGCCCAAAATCAGAAAACAAAATCTCCGCCTCTAACAACAATAACAATATAACCGACCAGAACATTCGAATCTTAATAAAATTGGCACTTACCAATGAAGAGACTCAAGAATGGATAAAAGAATCCGCTGAAGAACACATATCGATTTTAGAAACTAGCACAGAATCTGACCCCTTAATCAAGATCTGGAAAATCCCACCAACCTCAGTATCAACTGAAGATATTAACACATACATTGCTACCAAATTAGTAGATTATCAGGATCTCCTCACAGAAATTCTAATCGAAAAAACTGCTGAATTAACTTTTGATGATCATCAAAGAGCAATAATGAGGCTTAAAATTAAGGACCTCCAAACTAAAATCGACACAAACAAGACAAAGGTCACTCAAGCAAACCTTTCAAATCATCAAATTATAGAGATAACTAGCAAAGTTGAGACTCAACGAAAAGAATTACTTGATTTCAAAATAGCCCTAAAGAATATTGCTGGTACACGGGAATAAATTAACTAGAGTTTCAAGAAAAATCATACTGAATACTCCTCCTTATGGCGGGAAAAACCTCCTCAAAAAATAAAAAGCCTTCTAAAAGAACTGCTATTAAAAACAGTAGCTCGAGTAAGAAATCCACTCAAAAATCAGGCTCTGCCAAAACTAAGACTTCTGCGAGAAGCGCTAAACCTAAAAAGGGTAAAGCACTGATAAAGAAGAAAGACAAAAAGAAAGTAGCTGCTGAACTAGGAAAAGAGTCCGCAGAACAAAATGCCTTCCCATCAATTGAGATGGAACAGGTACAAACGATCAAAGGCATCATCGAGCTTCCAAAAAGAAGAAGAGGAAGACCAACTAAAGAGGAAGAAGATCTTAGAGAGAAGATTCTTAAAGAGCACGGCATCACTGGAGATCCTCGCGTAAAAAGACCTAGGGGCAGGCCTCGAAAAAACCAATCATCACAGACTTTACTTTCGAACGTCGATATCAGCGATGATTCTGGTAAAGAACTAAACATTGATTCACCACAAATCCAAGACAAGCTCCGCCAACTCATCAATCTTGCAAAAGAACAGGACTACCTCACCTATGATGACATCAATGAGGTATTGTCTAATGACGGAAAACAAGCAATTGCCCTTACAGAAGCCATCATACTCCGACTTAATAACATGGAGTTTGATATCATTGAAGCATCCCAAGTAGATAAAGTCGGCGAAATCAGAAAGCAAAAACAAGAAGGCGTAACAGCACATAAACCTGAAGCCAAATTAGATATTCTGGATGATCCGGTCCGAATGTATCTAAAGCAGATGGGTCAGGTCCCACTATTAACGAGGGAACAAGAAGTTGAAATCTCTAAAAGAATTGAAACTGCTGAGGAGAAGGCTCAAGGAATACTTCACGGATTCGGTTTTGCCGCCGAGCTTTATTTAGGACTGGCAAATAGACTTTACGAAGGCAAAGAAAGATTTGATCGAGTAATACTAGACAAGGAGATAAATAGTCGTGAACGCTATATGAAATCTCTTAAACGGTTAATAAACCAGGTCACTGATACTAGCAGAGAAGCTGATGCTGTTTACGAAAAACTACAAAAACCAAAAGTAAGATCCAGAAAGAAACTTGAAGAAGAGTTTGAAAAATTAATTAAAAAATTAAAAAAGTCATACAAGAGGTTCCACTTTAAAGAAACTGTCATTGAAGACTTTTTGGATTCAACGCAATCCCATCAAAGAGAATTTCTAAGACTAGAAAAGAAAAATAGCAATTCTGAGGAATTTACTAAATTCTGCATACAATCATGGCAAAGCCCAGATAACTTCAAGACTAACTATAAAGAGCTTAGAAAATGGGTAAAAGCTTCCATCTCAGCTAAAGGCGAAATGGTCGAAGCTAACCTTCGACTGGTAATTTCGATCGCCAAAAAATACACTAACAGAGGACTATCCTTTTTGGACTTAATTCAGGAAGGCAACATGGGACTGATGAAAGCCGTTGAAAAGTTCGAATACCAGAGAGGTTATAAGTTTTCAACCTATGCTACTTGGTGGATAAGACAAGCCATCACTCGCTCAATAGCTGATCAGGCTCGGACAATCCGAATTCCTGTTCACATGATTGAAACAATCAACAAGCTAATGAGAGTTCAAAAACAACTCGTTCAAGAATATGGCCGCGAACCAAGTGCAGATGAAATAGCAGAAGAAATTCATTTGCCGGTACAAAGAGTCAGAGCAGTTTTGAAAATGGCTCAACAGCCAATTTCATTACAGGCTCCTGTAGGAGACAGCGATGACACTAGCTTTGGAGATTTCATTGAAGACATTAGCGCTGAGAATCCAATGGAATCAACAGGCTTCGCGATGCTTAAGGATAAAATCAAAGACGTCTTAGATACTTTGAGTGAAAGAGAACGCGCAGTACTGGAACAGCGCTTTGGTCTTCGTGACGGTTATAGTCGTACCCTAGAAGAAGTCGGCAAACAATTCGAAGTGACTAGAGAAAGAATTCGTCAAATTGAGGCTAAAGCATTAAGAAAAATGCGACACCCTACTCGAATACGTAAACTCGAAGGATTCATTGAGATGTCTTACATTTAAGACTACTCACCGAATGGTAAAAGCGTCTCCAAAAGGCCTCGACCTTCCTTAAGTAATTGAGAAGGCAACTCAAAAGCATCTTCCACTAGATCCTTAAGAATCCCATCAATCTCAGTTGTGACTCCTAATTCTTGAGCCGCACGTTTGATGTTCGCCGAACTAAATATTCCCCCTGAATTAGCATCATCGACAATTAAAATATCAAGAATATCAACGCCCCTATCTTTTGCTGTTTCCGATAACAATTTAACAGCCTCTAATGCTTTTTGACTAACTCCTACAAGGTCACCCCACAAACCTGCCCCTCCAAATTCAAAGAATTGACCTCTCAAATCTGCAGTATAAGGATCTGAGGAATTTTCGTCAATTTTAGCCACTGCCCAAATAAACCCGTCAGGGGGCTTGGCTACACTTTTAAGATTATCAGCAAAAACACGTTCAAAAGCAGTATCGCGATCATAGCTAAAGACCTTAGTTATAATGCCTTTCTTTAACAAAGGAACCCATTTGATAGTCTCTGGGGTAATCCCAATCATGTAAGTACCACTAGTTACCTTCCCATCTTGATATTTAAGTTTACCACTGAGACATGCCGTTCCTGAGGTTAAGACGAAGACATTAAATATTTCCAAGATTTGATCCTCTTGTCGTTCAAAGGAAATAGTAAAATCATTAAAAGAAAGTTTTCTGAATTTACTAGAACCCAAGAGAGCATCTATCCGATCAAGAATTGGCATAGCTTCAAGACTACCCTCTCGTAACGTTGCTTTTCCCGACAATTCAATGTCATCTATCGGTCCAGATAAATCCAAATCTACATCAATTTGTCCCTTTAGTTTTTTGATCCAATCTTCAGTCAATAATTCTGAAGCGGGAACGTCTCTTAGGTTACTCTGTAATGAGCACAAGTTTCCGTCTTGATTAAATTGCAACTCACCGGAAACACTCAGTGATGCATTTTGAAAAAGCCGAAAGTCTGAACGATCAATTATAAGGTTACTAGAACTAGCTCGAAGCTCAGCATCAATTAGTTCCAATCTATCAAAACCTTTTGGCCATAAATATCCACCGATGATTTTAACTTTATAAAAATCTAAAGACGAGCTAGGTAGAGATAGGAGTGAAAAGTTACGGCCTTCCAAATTTAACTTTTCATTAAAATAATTAAAATTTAATTCTCCGACGCGAATTTGATTAACTTCAAGTTTATTGGGCAAAAAACTTCTTAAAAAACCATCGTCATTAGAATCTAATACTGCACCTTGAGAATCATTTTTATTTTCAACGGAATTGGTTAAGCGATTTGAATCGATAAGTAAGTTAATCCGATTTATATCTAAGCTTGTGACTTCCCAGACTCTTCTTTTTACAGCTCCTATATTGATTCTTGCTCGTATACCATCAGCCTTAAGCTTCGAGAAAACTGCTTCATCGTAACCCTCTGCTTTGAGCCCGTCAGTATCAACGGTTGTCCCCTTCCAACGGAACTCATCAAAATTACTATTTACGTTTAGCTCATTATTGATTCGGCCCTGAAGCGAATATTTAAACCTTTCACTCTTCAGGTACTTATTAAGAAGCAGAAAAACTACGAAAGAAAAAATAACAAAAAGAATAAATGAAGTAAGACAAAAAAAAAGTATCCTCCTCACAACTTTGCGAAACTTATTTTTATCTGATATCTTTATGTCAATTTCAGGCATCCGTATTAATCTAAACTACACAGCCAATTAAAAACTTCACCAGTATATATATTTTTCCATCACTAAAGTAAACAACTCTCATTTATAACAAGATCGTGTTAAAACTTAACAAGGTAAGCTTTGCCATCAATGATAATGAAAATGAGGTGCACCTTATAAAGGATGCCTCAATTTCAATTCCTACAAGTAAGTTCATGGCCATTGTCGGGCCATCAGGATGCGGAAAAACCACACTGCTAAAAATCATTGCTGGAATTAATGAAGAAGACTCAGGCACAATAACTTGGGGCGGAAGGAATTTGTCAGAAGAAGACTTGAAAGCTTCTGAAGTTGGCTACGTGCCACAATTCAGCATAGCCTTTGACGAGCTCACAATTGAAGAGAGCATTGATTATGCTTTGCGGCTTCGTGTAAGTAAAAAACAAATAACCAATCGATCTGATCTTGTTGCTAATATAATTGATCAGGTCGGACTAGAAGAATTATCTGGGAGAAAAGTCAAAGTCCTTTCTGGAGGTCAAAAAAGAAGACTCAGCCTAGCTCTGGAACTCGTCACAGACCCTACGCTTTTACTTTGCGATGAAGTAACTAGCGGATTGGACCCTCGATCAGAAAAGGAAATAGTAAGCTTATTACATTCTCTATCGCAAGACACTCAAAGAATTGTTGTTAACGTTACTCACAGCTTAAACCATCTAGATTTGTATGATATAATTTTAGTTCTTTATGAAGGCCGCGTCGTTTATCAGGGCCCCCCTGACAAGATAACTCATTATTTTAGCGTCGAATCAGCAGAAGAAATCTATCCAATACTTGGAGGCAGAGAATCTGATGAATGGCATAATTCATGGAACAAACACAAGCACACATACTTAATTGATGACGACGATACGAGTCACGAAGATCAATCAGTACAGGACAAATTATCTCCAAGCCCCCTATCCCAATTTTGCGCACTAATTTCTAGAAGGTTTAAAATCTTCGCCCGTGACAAGACACAATTAATACTTCAGGCCGCAATGATTATCGGTTTTCCATTACTTGTGATTGTATTCGGATTGGACGGAATTGCACAGCCAAAAACTTTACCTACCAATAATACTGGGAGTATTATTGAACAGTTCAACCACCAAGTTTCAGTCTCTGAAAGTCAGATCAAAACAGGATCTCTAATTTCAGGGCTCATCATGTTTCAAGTAATACTGTTGACTCTTATCGCATCTAACAACTCCGCACGTGAGATTGCAGGAGAGCGTGAAATCTTTGAAAAAGAAAGGTTCGGGGGCCTGCATACTACAAGCTATATTGGAAGTAAGATTGCCTTTCTTACCATCTTAGTCCTCATTCAGTCACTATGGATGGGTATCTTTGTACAAATATGTATTCCGACGCTTCCAGGATCAGCAATAACTAGGCTATTAATACTATTCCTAGTTACGGCAGCCATGACTTCAGTTTGTTTAGGAATATCTGGATTGATGAAAAATCCTGAACAGAGCTCATTGATGTCAATATATCTAGTTGGATTTCAACTTCCTCTATCAGGCGCGATACTAGCATTACCGCATTGGTTAGAACCAATATCACGCCCATTCATTTCTGCCTTTTGGGCTTGGTCAGCTAACTTGGACATCATGACTGGAGGCTATTTCGGACAGTCAATTCATGCAGTGACAGAAGAATCATCCCTTCAGCCCCTCAATGTTTGTATAGCGTGGCTTAGTGTACACATTTTAACGGGAATATTTGCAGCCTATGCTGGAACAAAAAGACCTCAATGGTAATCTAGATGCATTAATCGACTGATTAATCTACGAATTTGTATTTAGACAACATTGCTATATTGTTTCTGTATTAGTGGCAAGACGAGCACAGAAAGGAATTAACAAGCTAATCATTGCGATATTTGCTTTAATTATAGCTGGCGTGGGATTCCTCATCGTCCAAATCATAGGAAGTCCAAAAGACTCCATGAGAACCGTTACTCAGTTAAATGTTTTAGATTATATCAAAGAGGGTACTACTTTAGCTGGAACTGAAGGAATAGTTACTGGTGTTGTTGCCGAGAAGCTCAGATGGACACCCGACCGCGGAGAAATGATATCAGTCTTAGTGAATCTGGATAAAAATCAGCAACTGATTCCGATAATGGTTCCTCCCAAGTTCAAAAACGTGAACATTGGAAGGGGTGACAAATTTACATTTAAAGTTGAAGTCGGCAAAGAACAGCTACTAATAACCAAGGACCTGAAACGCAAATAACAATATGTTTTCCAATTCAAAATCAACAACACTCCTTTTAATAGTTGCCATCTTATCACTTACAGCAACCCTAACTGGATTTTCCCAAGTCCTTACTGGTCCATCTGGAAATCAAGCCAACAAATCGACCACAACAAAACCTGACGGCACAACTATCGTCAATAATGAACCTGAAAGATCAAAACAACCTTTCCTTGGAACTGACCTTCCTGTTTTTAATCCAGGCACAGAAATCTTCAGTTGGGACGGACAAAATTGGAACATTAACAATAACAGGTTAATGCGGGCAAGGTTTGAAAAATACCTTAATGCTCCAGCTGATAGTACTGAAGATGACAATGAATACCGCTCCATCATAAAAACTATTCTTGATGAGCTTTCACCCCATAAAAAAGGAACCGGGCACCTCCAACGCGCAGTAGCAATGCTCCCAAGGGCATCAAATTACAGGATAGACTCAAACCTTTGCGATTCACTCTCACAAGCTATATTAGGTGTCTATTATGGACAAAAAAATGCAGTAGCATTATCTAAATCCAATAAAGCTCTTGAGAGAGAGAAAAAGCTATTGAACTGGAACGTTGAAGTTGCCACATCCGAAAAGCTTATAGATGAAGCCAAAAGAAGAGGAGCCGCTGGCAAGGAAAGTGAAAATAAACAACAAAACACTGGCAAGAATGTATCTAACGCAGGAAGAGTCGCTGGTTATGTCCAAAGACTAGCAGAAATTGAAACACTAAGATTAGCCAATAAAGCAAAAATTGGCATATCCGAAGTTCAGGCAAAAGTAGAGTATCAAGCCCTCATCCTTCAGTTTGCTGTGCAACGAAGATGGGAACATGTCCTAATTGCCTCAAGAATTTACAGAAGATTATTTAGAGATGGAGATGGAGTCATTGATGTTAAAAAGGACTCAGACGCAGATAAGATGCTTGCTAAGGGACTAGGGTTGAGCCCCACAGTCACATCATTAGACATGTTTGCCAGCGAAGTGATTCGTGACGTTGATGAAGGCGTGACTGCCTTTGATTTTCTTGCAGAAAAAAATGAACTCGAGACAGCCTCAAAGCGTTTGGCTGAATCTTTTTTTGTGGGTGAGTATCTACCTAAAATCAGAACCCTTGACCGAGAAAAAAAACAAAAAGTTCAATACTTTGTTCGTGACGCCGACTCATTGTTAAGCGCGATGGAAGTTCGAGACTATGAGACCGCCTCACAACTCATTGAACGCATGAAAACCAAAGCCGTTGATTTCAATTACTCAAAAGCCAAGGCCGGAGTTGAGTTTTATACAAACTTAAGTAACTCGAGCTTGTCTCAGGCAAAAATCGCAGCACAACAGAATGAAATGGAAGAATATAAAAGGCAAATAAAGATAGCCATAGAGGCATGGCCTTTGAACCCAAAAATCAAAGAACAAAATGATCTATTTGCTTCAATAGCAGACATTCAGGTAACTACTTTGAATGAACTTGATACTCTTCTTGCCCAAGGTAATAAAAGAGAGATCATGAAAAATAGAGGTCGTTTTATTGCAGCTGCCCACAACGATCCAAAACGTTCAGAACAATTGAATAAAGTATTAAATAGTGTATTGAGTCTGGAACAAGAAATCGCTAAAATTAAAGGCCTCAGGGAAAACAAAAACCCTTACGGAGCTTGGGAAATTGCTCGCCAAGCACAAGAGTCTTATAGTGACGACAATGATCTACTTAAATTGTCAGTTAAATTAAATGAAGAAGTCTCTGATTTTGTTTCTGTTCTTAAAAAGGCTGAAAAACTAGAACAACAAAAACATTCAGGCATGAGCTTAACCTGGTACCTTAAAGCCAAAGATATCTATACTCAAAGCAAGTATGCCAATGATGGAATTGAAAGAATCCTCGACCATATATTACCATCCTCAAGTCAGTCTTCTGCGAATACTTCTGAAGTTAAAAACCAAACTGCTGAGCCTTTAAGCTTCGACTAATCTCACTGATGATTACTTATCTTTAGTGATTAATTATTCCTATAAGCACTCATTTTCTCCTTGAACTGAGAAACTGCATCTCGGAGCCCAATTTCTAATGACTTAGCTATCAGATGGTGCCCTACATTTAATTCTGATAGATAGGGAATCTTAAAAAGACTTTCTAAATTAGAAGTCGTTATGCCATGACCTGCATTCACTTGCAACCCGTTATCATGTGCCACTGATGAGGCTAGCTTTAACCTCTGAATCTCAACATTCATAGATTCATCGTTTGGGGCATTTGCATAAGTGCCCGTATGAAGTTCAACCATATCAGCGCCACAATTCACGGAACTTCGAATTTGATTTATATCTGGATCAATAAAAAGGCTAACCATAATTCCAGCATCTTTTAACTTATTTATAGTATTCGCTAGATTTTCTTCATGTGAAACAACATTTATCCCTCCTTCTGTAGTGAGCTCCTTTCTTTTTTCAGGGACCAAACAAATGAACTTAGGTTTAATCTCTATTGCGAAATTCACCATCTCTTTAATATTCGCCATTTCCAAGTTCAAAGGAACATTCAAATTTTCTTTTAAAGTTATTATATCGATGTCCTGAATATGCCTCCTGTCCTCCCTAAGATGAGCAGTAATGCTATCAGCTCCGCCCATAATTGCTTCATTAGCAAAGAATAAAACATCAGGCTCAGCGTTGGTTTCCAACCTATATCTTGCCTGCCTAATTGTCGCTACATGGTCAATGTTAACACCAAGTTTGAGATCAGACATAAAATAAAATTATATGCATCTTAATGTAAAAAATGTCTGTGCCCAGTAAACACCATAGCCACATCTCTTTCATTTGCCGCAGCAATAACTTCCTCGTCACGAATAGAGCCTCCAGGTTGAATACATGATGTAGCGCCTGCATCGATAGCTGATATTAAACCATCAGCGAATGGAAACATTGCATCACTAGCAATAGAACTACCTTCTAAGGACAGCCCCGCTTCTTTTGCCTTCCAAACAGCTATCCTGCATGAATCTACTCTGGACATTTGACCAGCACCAATGCCAAGCGTCCTATCCTTGGAGCCAAAGACGATAGCATTTGATTTTACATGCTTACAAACTCTCCATGAAAACCTCATCGCATCTATCTCTTCAGCGCTTGGAGGACGTACAGTTTTAACTTTTTCTTCAATTCCTTCCAAACCAAGAGCCTTTGGATCTGAGTCCATGACCAAGAGGCCACCAGGAGCAGAACGAATGACTGACTCATTAATGGCTTTTGTGAAGTATTCGGCAGCGACA
The DNA here is from genome assembly GCA_004211885.1 of Verrucomicrobiaceae bacterium. Lineage (GTDB taxonomy): Bacteria > Verrucomicrobiota > Verrucomicrobiia > Verrucomicrobiales > DEV007 > EC70. The sequence continues at coordinate 18,603 of SHBV01000023.1, read as the reverse complement.
CGAATCAACCTCAAACTTTTCTTCTTCTGTAAAATCGCTCTAGCATCGGCGTCAAAGTCTGGAGCAATAATAATATCAGTGAATATCTCACCAATGACTCTCGCCACATCTTCAGTCAGAGGCCTGTTACACACAATCACTCCTCCGAAAGGGGCTTGCTTATCTGTTTCAAATGCTTTTTCCCAAGCCTCACGCAATCCTTCTCCTTCCTCTGCGCAACCTACACCGCATGGGTTTGTATGCTTCAATATCGCAACGGTTGGGCGTAAAAATTCAGATATTAATTCAGACGCAGACGCAATGTCTAATACATTTGTATAGGAGAGGTCCTTGCCCTGAAGTCTTGTAAAATAATCTGAAAAGTTCCCATATAGGGAAGCCTCTTGGTGTGGATTCTCACCGTACCTTAGTTCTGAAGCTAATGGCAAAGAAACACTATAACCGCTGTCCGTTTCTTGTGACTGATTTAAGTAATTTCCAATTGTTTTATCGTAGTCACCTGTCCTCAGAAAAACTTTAATGGCAAGTCTTTCTCTAGTCTTAAGACTAGTCTCACCGCCAGAGGCCTCCATCTCTTCGGCTACAGAATCATAATCAGCACTGTCAGTAATTACCGTCACAGAATTATAATTTTTGGAAGCGGCTCTGAGCATTGCTGGTCCACCAATGTCAATCTTTTCAATAGCCTCAGCTAGAGTGACCCCTTCCTCTGCAATCGTTGCCTCAAAAGGATATAGATTAACTATCAGCAAATCAATTCTAGGGATGTCATGCGCTTCAGCCTGAGTTGGATCATCTGGGTGATCTCTCCTGAAAAGCAATCCACCATGAACCTTTGGATGGATAGTCTTAAGCCTACCATCAAACATTTCGGGAGCACCTGTGTAGTCAGATATTTCTATCACTGGTATCCCTTCTTCTGAAATGACTTTAGCCGTGCCGCCCGTTGAAAGGATTTCAACTCCAAGTTTGTGAAGCCTTTTTACAAAGGGAATTAATCCCTCCTTGTCTGACACAGAAATTAGCGCTCTCTCTATTTTCATATATAATTTTAAAGATCTGCAGATTCCTAAAAAGATCGTCCATAATCAAGATCAAACAGCTCCAAAGCCATAATAAGATCAAAGTTGGTCATCCATAAGCACTCATATGAGCTATAAAAGACAAAAATTAGCTAATCACCCTTATTTTACAGCTATTACATGTTGACACTTGAGCATCGCCAAATTAATATCCACCCCCTCCAAATTGGGTAATTAGTCACTATTGAAATGATGAAGACTTTCTCAGCAAAAGCAGAAGACATTAGCCGCGAATGGTATGTCATTGATGCCGCTGACCAAATATTAGGTCATGTCGCAGAAAAAGCCGCCTGCTTATTGCGCGGTAAAGGAAAACCCATATTTACTCCTCATGTTGATACCGGCGACTTCGTCGTTGTCATTAATGCAGACAAAGTTCGATTAAGCGGCCGTAAAGAACAACAAAAGATTTACCATCGTTATTCTGGATATGTAGGTGGCCACCATCAAGACACGCCCGAAACATTACGTCAAAAAGCCCCAGAAAGACTCGTAGAGTTCGCCGTTCAAGGAATGATCCCACGAAATCGTCTTGGTAGACAAATTGCTAAAAAGCTTAAAGTTTATCCTACCTCAGAGCATCCCCATGAAGCTCAAAATCCAAAGACGATCAGCGTCTCATAACTTTGTAATTTAAACAGATTAAGAGATTCAATTCAATGAGCGACAATTCCACCATTAAGTCCATAGGAAGAAGGAAAACTGCTGTTGCAAGAATCCAGATGAAACCTGGCAGCGGAACAGTAACAGTTAATCAAAAGCCCTTAGAGGAATACTTTCCAACAGTGGCACTACAAAACAGTTTACTTCATCCTTTTGAAGTAGCCAATCAGCCAAAGAATTGGGACATAAATGTTACGACCAATGGTGGCGGAACTACTGGTCAAATTGGCGCTGTAAGGCTTGCGATCGCGAGAGCATTATTAAAGAACGATCCTGAGCTTCGCGATGCATTTCGCGCTGAAGGCCTTCTGACCAGAGACTCGAGAAAGAAAGAAAGAAAGAAAGCTGGCCAACCAGGCGCAAGGAAGAGATTCCAGTTTTCTAAGAGATAAACTCATCTCTATAATTTCTTTAGGAGTAGATTGCGAAACTCTACTTTTCCTGTCCCTTCATTACGAAGAACAATCTTTGATGGCTTTGCCTCTTTACTTAAGGCTCGGTTCTGAACCTCTCCATTGACCTTAATTTCTGATTGCCCATCAGACACCCTAATCACCATTTTATTCCATTCGTCCTTAACTTCATTAGAAGCCTTGAATTTAGTGGACCTAAATGCCAAGGGATTCCCATCATCAGTTACAATTTGGGCAGCCCCAATCTTATAAAGGTCACCAGACGTTTGATTGTAGAGTTGGATTTCTAGGTATCCTTCATCCGCGTCCCCAGCAAAGATTCCAACACCGCTATCACTAGTCCCTTCGAGAAGTTTATATTCAAAGGAAAATTCATAATTCAGAAAACTCTGCTTAGTAATAATTTCACTACGAAATCCCTTCTTAGCAATAAGGTTTTGATTTTCAATATCCCATGTATCCTCATCAGGGACTTGTCCTTTCCTTCCAAATATTACACCAGGCCTACCTCCTAAATTACGAAATTCCCACTCTTCGAAGTTCTTTCCATTAAAGAGAGCAACTGCTTGATCATTATCAAGAACTCCAAAATTAAGTTTAGCTGAGTCGGCATTAGCCTCGAGCCAATCAGTCCATTTAGTAGCAGGCACTGATCTTTCCTCGGCATTACCAGCCGCGTAATATCCAAATTCCTGACCTGTAATCTTTCGCAGAGCCTCAAGGCTCCTCCACCTAAGCCCGAAATCTTCATCGCACATAAGAAGTTCGGAAAGAGGAATTAGGCACTCTTTCTTCTGGAATTTCATTAACGCATTAGCACATTCCCACTTAATATGTGGATTCTTATCTTTTAAGTTCATCTCAATAAAAGGCAATGATCTTTCGCCTAACAGACTTAACAATGTCTTTACTGAGGAATACCGAATCATATCATTATCACTGACTAATTTACGTTTAAGTAACTCAACGTCTTTCTCATTAGCAGTCACTGATGAGGCTTCAGAAAATGATCTCCACATACCACCCATTGAGTACTGCTCCCTACCCTCAACCGAACTAAAGAGATCACTTAAAAGTCCCTCATGTTTACCTCTGATTATCTCATAACTCAAAGCTCTTATCATACCATCAAACCGCTCTTTGTTATTCTGCTTCAGTATGCTCCTAATCCTGAAGCTCACTTCAGGAGAAGATCCCTTCATTGCATCATTAAGAAATACTCGATCAATGACAGGCAATCGTGAAAGATTGAGAGTGGCTCTTTCTCGTTTAGAAAAATCATTCGAATCAAGATCACTCAAATATTTAGCTAATAATTTTGTGTCATGTTTCTTATTTAAAAGTCCTAGCAGAGAAAGCACACCATTCTTATCATCACTATAACCATACTCAGATAAGCGCTTATCCTTTGAAAAAGAAATGCACAATGGAATCAGCAGCAAAGACAGCCAACAAATTAGCTTTAATCTGAATAATGTCATTAAATTCAGTATTAAGAATTCAAAATAAAATTAGATATATCACTGAATCTCTATGGTGAGCAGGTTAAAATACCATTCAAGTAAATCAGCTCCACAAAAGAGCCAAAACAAAGCTCCGGCAGCCAAGTAAGGCCCAAATGGAATCCTTGTAAATGCAGAGTCCTTACCAAGAATTTTGCCTGGAAGGTTAACAGCCGTTCCAATTAATGAGGCAGCGAATAAGGCAAAGAGAACACCCTTCCAACCAATGAACGCACCAAACATAGCAATGAACTTCACATCCCCTAGGCCCATCGCCTCACGTTTGTAATTAATCTCGGAAGATTTTCCATTAAGCGTTTTCCATTCTTCTATTGGAATCACCACATCATCACCAAAAACCAACCTATCATAATATACGATCAAATCGCCTTTCCCATACTCTTGACCATTAATCTCAATTTCCGATGAGCATAGGACTATCTTCTCAGTTCCCACAAAAAATAAATCCTCAAATGGCATTTCGTTATCTTCGATTATTAAAATTGGATTTTCCTTGCCTTCAATAATATTCCACGTCACTGAATCTCCAGAACTCAAAGATTTTTTTCCAAAGATTATTTTCCCAAAAATAACAACCGAATATAAAACCAAAAGCCCGCACGCTATTCCAGTTAAGGACCAGCCAACGGCTTTGACCCTTGAACCGAATCCTTGGTAAAATATCTGATCCATTCCCATAAACTCATGAACAATGCTAGGGAAAATAAAAGCGGAAATTATTCCAACAACCGCCCCACATTTGTTTATCCGATCAGGTATTATATGATGCTCAATATCTATGAATGAGGCGGCAACAAGTAATGATATCAAAAACCATGACACAAGAACCAGTTGTGGATTTTCATAGAAAACCTGATCAAAGCTCCCTGCAAATGTTAACCAGGCTAATAAGAAAAGAAATGCAGTTAAAATCTCAACAAAACAGTACCTAAATGAAACAACACCAGAACAGTTCTTACATTTTCCCGCCAAGAGAAACCAACTCAAAATTGGAATGTTAAGATGGAATGGAATTTGATATTTGCATTTAGGACAAAAGGAGCGTCGAGGTTCGTTAACTGAAAGCCCCCGAGGGATACGATAAATAACAACATTGAGAAATGAACCGACCGTAGCCCCAAGAATTGCAGAAACGATAGCTAGGAATACTGGCAACTCAATTACACCCATACCTTTAAACTAGTCGCATACAAAATGAACATATGAAACCCAGCTTTATTAAATATTGTCATTTTTAGATATTAAATAGATGCAGTTACTTCACCTCTGGACTTTACAAAGCTTTCTATGGGGCTTGAATATATAATCAAGTGGATCAACTAACTATTGCAGACCGTAAATTTAATTCACGTCTCTTCATCGGGACTGGAAAATTCTCATCAAATGAGATAATGAAAGATGCCCTAAAGGCTTCCGGCACAGAAATTGTTACCGTTTCACTCAGAAGAGCAAACCTGACCAAGGACCCTGATCAGTTTGTAAATATTCTTGATTATATAGATCCTAATGAATATTTACTTTTACCTAATACAAGTGGCGCAAATACAGCAGAAGAAGCCTTACGACTTGCACGACTAGCACAAAGCGCGGGGCTACCTAATTGGATTAAATTAGAAATTCATCCTGACCAACAGTACTTGCTTCCTGACCCAATAGAGACCCTCAAAGCAACTGAGGCACTCGTTGCAGAAAACTTTAAAGTTCTTCCATACATCAATGCTGATCCTGTATTGGCAAAGAGACTACAAGACGCCGGAGCCTCTACCGTAATGCCTCTTGGCTCACCGATCGGATCAAATAGAGGGCTGGAAAATCAAGAACAAATAAAAATTATTATAGAGCAGGCAACGGTTCCCGTTGTAATTGACGCCGGCATAGGCAAACCGAGTCACGCCACTACTGCCATGGAACTAGGTGCTGACGCAGTACTGATAAATACCGCCGTCGCAATATCTAATGATCCTATACGACTGGCCCGTGCGTTCAAGGATGCAGTAAATACTGGCCGAACTGCCCATAATATCGGGTTAAGCGAAGAACAAAAAGAAGCGCATGGAACTAGCCCATTAACAGGATTTATCACCGAATAAATTTCAGATTACTAAAATAGAGATTAAAGAATGACACCCCTTTTCCGAAAACTTCTCGGAATGCATTGGTTCGTCGTTGCCGTAACGGCAACCTTACTCGCTTTTGGTGTCTATTCAATTAACGCTGCCACAGCATCCCTCACTGGCGAAAACATTACATCCAAATGGTACGATCAAATATTATGGATAGGCATAGGAACAGTCATATACTTCGCTTCAAGCTTAATAGATTACCGGTGGATCAAATGGGCCGCGCTTCCTTCCTACATAGTTTCAATATTATTACTACTATCAACTAACACAATTCTGTCAGGAGCAAAGAGCTGGCTCACTATTGGAGGCTTCACCTTTCAACCCTCTCAACTCGCAATCGTTTCAGGAATATTATTACTTGCTGTGATTTTTGGCGAACTGCCAAAGCGATTCCCTCTACTTAAACATTCATTACTAAAAATTCTTCTTGCTGCTCCGGTCGTTGGCATGCCCTGCCTTATAATACTTAACGAGACTGACTTTGGGTCAGCCATGGCATGGACTGTAGTCTTCATGGCATCATTAATTATAGGAAAGGTCTTGCTTCGTTATATAATTGTAATAATTGAGCTAGGTTTAATAGTCGTACCAATGTTCTATTTCTTTGGTCTAAAGGACTATCAGAAAGAAAGAATCGAAACTTGGCTTAACATGCTTTACGAAAAGCCAGTAGACGAACAGGGCGCTGCTTGGGTCCCAAAACACAACATGATTGCCATAGGTTCAGCTGGGTACCTAGGAAAAATGCACCAAGACAACTCCATTTCATCCCCTCAAACCAATTCACCCGCTGGCCCTACCGATAGCACATTAAGCCTAGTAACAGAAATGGGCTTTGTCCCATCAAATGTCTCTATAAATGATTTTATCTTTGTTACAATCGCAGAAAGGCATGGATTCAGAGGTGCAGCCATTCTCATCGCCCTCTATTCAATACTATTAACCCTCTTACTTCTAATATGCTATTCAGCGAAGGACATGACTGGAAGAATGCTAATAGGGGGATTTATAGGACTTATTTTTTATCATGTTTTTATGAATATTGGAATGTGTATCTTGCTTGTTCCAATTACCGGAATTCCGTTACCTTTTATAAGTTACGGAGGAACTTTTCTTTTAATGATGATGTTTATGCTGGGATTGTGTCAGAGCGTCTGGATCCACCGAGGAGCCGATTCGGAGCTCTAAAAATTACCCCATTAAAACGGAGGCGTGGTGCTCCTCAAATAGGCAAAGAAATCTTTAAGCGCAACATCATCAATGCCATTTAGTAATCCCTGGGGCATCAAAGAAACACCAGTACTTGTAAGAGATTTTATTTTATTCCTTTCAAATATCCTAGAAACTCCTGACAGCTCTCTTATTGCCGCATATTTAACAGTATCCTCAACAAGAAATCCCGAATGAACCGTATTAGATTTTGTTTTAATTATAACATTTTCATACCCTTCCCGTATCTCAGCAGCAGGCGCCACTAGACTCATCAGCAATGCGTCCACATCGTTTCTTTGATAACTGGTAAGGTCAGGGCCAATGTCGCCCCCATTATCAAACATCTTATGACAACCAATGCATAATCTTGTAAACGTTTTCTCACCGTTCTTTGGATTTCCACCCGCAGCGCTAACTATTCCTTTGATCCGAAGAATTTCTCGTTCCTGAGAATCAGTTATCTTATCATCAGTATTTTTTAGCAATTTATCCAAGTAACCGTTTATTGATTGATCCTCATGTGCACGTAACTTTTCATGAATGGATGCATTTGCGGTTTGCAAAAGAAACTCGCCCTCCTTACACCTTTTGACGAGAAACAATGCCGCTGAAAGTTCACTAGCGAGCAAATCAAGAGCCGCCTCTCTAATCATAGCTTCGCTAGACTTCACTTTATTAAAGGCAATTTCCTTAACTTCGTCTTCATCGCAGTAAGCTGACAAAGCAGCCAAACAAGCAATCTCAACATTCTTATGAGAGCCCTCAGATAATAATGATTTGATTGCAAAAATAGCAGAATCATCTTGAACGAATCCTAAAGTCGAAATGAGTTCGATTAGAGATGATGTGGGTGTCTCTTTTTTATTCAATAGCGCAATGGCTTCGTTAACTGCACCAGTACTGTTAATGCGAATCCTTAGGGTCAATGGTAACAAATTCTTCGACTCTTCAAATTGACTTAAGAGAGCACTCGGCATGACACCAATTTGTTTTCCTCGAAGAGCATCACTGAATCCATTAATTAACGTTTTCTTAACTTCTTGATCAACAGCCTTCGTTAGTAAAAAAGCACACATTAAATACCCGTCCACCGTTTCCTGTGAAGCGAAACGCCTCATGACTCGGCCAATAACAACATCCCTAAATATCTTACTTCGCCATATATTAGCGTCAGAGAACAATTCTTTTATCGCATCAACATCGGATGCAGCCTTAGATTCAATGCTCCACCATGTCAGCAAAGGAATATGAGGGTCAGAATCAAACAGATCCCTGGACAATACGGTTTTTACTATTTTGAATCCGTCATTAGAATCCATCCTCTTGGAAACTGCAATTAACTGAGATATAACTTCCGGGCTCTCTTCAACTGATGCCAATTCAATCAAGTCATTTCTATGTCTTTCACTTATGACTCCAGCAGCCAACCGACGGACCGCATATCCTCTCAAGCCTACATCTTCAATGTCCTTGATTGGAATTAAATTATCAGAGCCTAACATTAACTCTAACTCAGTCGCACTTGTCGGCTGCTTTCTTTTAATCTCAGTTATCTCAGCCATCTTATAACGACTCCTTAGTTCGACTAGAGCCGAACGCCTTAACCATCTAGAACCGGACCGGGATGCCTCCAAAAGCTCTACTTTACTTAATTCAGTAAGATTAGTTTTCTTGGATAAGGGACTTTTACCATTGGTTCTAAGCCGATAAACACGCCCTAACTCATGGTCAATTTGTCCTTCATGATTTCTATAATGATTGACCTGCCGATCATACCAATCAGCAACATAAATACTACCGTCAGGAGAATCTGTTACCATGACAGGCCTGAACCACGGGTCCTTTGAAGACATGACTCGCCGTATATCTTTTGTTTGAAAAGTAGAACCATCATTAAACACATCAGATAAGACTAAATTATTATGCAGGACGTCTACACCGAACAATTTTCCAGCATATCGTTTAGGCAATCCATTCCCTTCATAGATAATAAATTGATGAGTGAATCTTTCTACTTGTGCATTCTTCATTGCAGCAAAATATCCATAAGCGTGATCATTAGTTAATGCTCCATGCTTGCCCCAGGATTTTTGATAGTATCCGCCCAACACATAATGAAATCCCCGAGTATTGCCGCCATTATGACCAGAATAGACTCTACCTCTAGAATCGATTTCTAAGCCAAATGCGTTGCCACCACCTTCGGCAAAAATTTCATATACATGATTTTTTGGGTGATAGCGCCAAACGTTTTGCCCCATCGATTTGACTGCAGCTTTAGGGCCAACTGAAAGCGGCGAAGTAACAGCTGCACTTACCGTACTCCCCTGCGCTCCATAGATCCACCCGTCAGGTCCTATCGACAAGCTATTTGCTATTGAATGAGAATCCTCCAACCCAAAGCCTTCTAAATGAACTACAGGGTCAGAATCTGGCACATCATCTCCATTTTTATCAGGATAATAAAGCAAGTACGGAGGATTAGTTACCCATACTCCACTACCATCATGAGCAACACTTGTTACCATATTCAACCCATCAACAAAAATCTTATGCTTATCAAATTCACCATCTCCATTGGTGTCCTCATGTATTGAAATTTTATCTTTACCAATGAATGGTGAGCCTGATGGATATGGTGGTGGCGGTGGGACCCTATCATAAGCGACTCTCCAGACCTTGTCTCTACTGATTCGTTTCAGCCCTGCAGGATCAGGGTACTGTATATACTGAACAACCCACAATCTTCCTCTGGAATCAAAACTCAAGTGCAAAGGCTGTTTAATGATTGGCTCCGATAAAACCAGATCGACAGAAAGGTCGTCAGGCACTGAAATTAATTTTGTAGAATCCCGAGGACTCATCGCTCCTTCAATAGGAGACTTTATTGGGTAGCCTGCCGATGGCTCCGGCAAAGAACTGCTTATCTTGATCTTTTTATTTTTTTTTTTTGCGTCTTTGTGAAGGGCCCATGAGAGGGCATTATCAATCATCTTAATAAAGTTGAGATTGGAAAAATCATTTTTATGACCAAGGGAAGTGTAAAAGCTCTTGCCTCCGAATTTATTTTCGTATGCCCAAGCCACTGGCTGATTCTCATTGATTCCTACTGCACGCCCACTCATAAGAACGTGGGTGTTTTTCTCCAATGGTAAAACTTGATACAAAGACCCGCCCGTAGGAAACTCATCGACAGTCACGCCTTTCATGATTGGATGCGCCGCATCGACAGACTTAGCAAAGGTCTTCTTATCACTCCCATGATGACCATGGTAATTTCCACCAAAAACCTCTGGATCAAACATTTCCCAAGCCTCATGTCCTTGCTCTGGCTTTTGATTACGCAAAGAAAATGCATGGCTAGAAGTTCGAATCCCTATGACAGGATTAGATGCCATAATATATTCCCTTACTGCCCTCAATTGTTCGCTCGGCAGAGCCCTCCTTCGTACACTAATAAATAATAGATCAGCCTCATTCAACGCTGAATTTAAATCTCCAAAATCATTTTGCCCGTCCTTCGCAAAACGAAATTCGAGCCTGTATTTGGCAGTGAGATTCTTCTCCGCATATGCAGGTAAGGTAAGCCTAGTAAGATATTCCTTCTCACCAATTAAAAATAATATTTTCGGACGGTCATCAGATTGAAATTTCGCAAAACTTTCGCCGACGATTTCATCACTTGATATTGTAGGACAAACATACTTTTCGATGTGCCTGACAATAAGATCGGTCCCAGCAAAATGACTCACGAACGGAGGCATTTTTGGATTGTACATCGTATCCGTTAGGTCCCTCACCAGTACGACATTCTTATTATTCTTTGCTAACTGCCGAAGACCAAAGGGTCTACCCAATACACACATGTTTGTGTGTACACCTAGAACCATGACATTTTTAATTTTTTTACTCTCAAGAATATTCCAATTCTCCACTCCACTATCTGTAATATAGTCTCGATCATTATCGATTTTTATTAAATCAATTTGCCTCTTCCAGGGAGAACGGGGATTTCGCCCCATTGATTGCAATTTTCGCACCCACTCCTTATGCTCATCTGGATCATCGTCTTCACCGCCATCACTATGATCGATAGGATAACCAGCCGCCTCTTCTTCTTTGCTTATCCAGTGCATCCAGGCACTGATACCATCAGGCAAATTATTTGCTGCTGGCGCATTCTTTGCTCTGACTCTGGCTGGATTAGATTTATAAAAGTCAACGCAAGACGAGGGCGAATGAATTATTGTTCCTCCTCTCGCTCTGACTTCATGAATCAGCTTGTCAATGTTCGGCGATATTTCCTTAGCTCGCTTAACCGCATTATAGCAATGATGCGAATCCCACATATCGCATACTATCACTGCAGTCTCTGAAGGGACCCATTTTTGGATTCTTTCTCTAATCTCAACGCTCCCACTTTCGCCCGTAATACGGTCCCTTAATTTAACATTAAACGATTCGATAGCATTAAGAGTACATATCGATGAAATAAATAATATTAAAAACCCATACATATATTGAGCATATTACGTCCCGTTGCTTGATAAAACAAAAAAAGCCTGACGGCTTGAAGGCCGTCAGGCTTTAACGAATTATTATAAACTTAAGCTATTTCCTGTGCATGGAAATCACTCCAATCTTCAAGATTGTTAAGATTAATTGCATCAAGAATTGTTCCATTGTCCTCAATGCCTGCGCCACCAAGAATGCCCTGACGAGTCGCATCATCATGATTGTAACCGACAATGCTGTCATTAAGGGTCTTAACGGCATCCCCGTCAAGAGAACCACCTTTTTGATCAAGGATCCACTTCTCAAGTTGTGGATAAGTTGGCTTACTATCCATAAAACTCACAAATGCTTCATTATCAATCCCGATACCATCGAGGACCATTTGGTCATACCCAGCTCCTATAGCTGGATAATCATCATGAAGTTTGCCAGCTTTATCTAAAGATACTTTTTGCCAAAGCCGAGGTAGGTGAAGAACGCCAATAGGACCGGCAATGCCAGAACTTATTAATGGGATAATTTTACTCATATTTTAAATATTTTAAGGTTCATTTAAGAAATATCAGACCCAATTACAATCTGAAAGCTATTTCTTTTTAAAAATAAAGAATCATATACATAAAATGAAGCCTATTTTTCTATTTCGAGTTTCAGAAAGCTACTTGTAGGCTTGGATTTATTGTCAGTGGGATAAGTTCGAACATTCATCATTTCTAAGTACCAATCACCTTTATATTGCTGAACACTATCAACTTCAAAGCTCTTCACTAGCTTATTTTTGGCATTGTACCCGTTCATCCTAACTAAAGCTCCACTCCTTTGGGAGATCCACGCGTCAACGAAAGAATATCCATTGTCAGGGTCAGGGTTAGTGCATCTTATCTTCCATGCCTTACCTCCCTTAGCTTTTTCTACACCTAAGATTTTAGGATCCGGCCATTCTATGAACCTCATGACAAGATCCTCGTAAGTAAGATCTGTACTGCGAATTCTTTCATTAAACTTTAAGGAGTTAATTTTTTCAGAAACTCCATTTATTATTCTTTTCACATTGTAACTCTCATCCACAAATTCAAATTCAATGACCTCATCAACATCCATGTCACTCCGATTAGATTTGAAGAATTCTAAACGGATTAATTTAGCACTCAGCGTTATGCTAAGGGGTATCAATTTGAATCCAATTCTTCTGGGACGAATCTCACCCCTGAATGTCTGTGATTTGTCCCCATAAGTACCTCTTACAGCAGAAAGTATCTGCTTCGCATCCAATTGAGATTCATTGACCTGAGAAAGACACGTTGCAAAAGCAGCAAATATATTAGAGAGCAGAATGACTGCCAAAATTTTGATAAATTTAACCATTTCGCATAAATATTCCTTTGATCATAAATTTGACGGCACCGTTCATAAATTATTCAAACAATCCACCCTCCACATGTGAGATTTAGAACAATTAGTGATTATTTGAGGAGAGAATCAAAGACCACAGTTTGAAAATAACAAATTAATTATTGTTTTTTCAATTCAGTAGGGGGAATTACCAACCAAGTCAACTCCATAAAGAATACGAAAAGTAAATTTTAATAAGTTGGATGTGGACGTTATTTTTCAAGCAGTGTAAAAAAGAATAAATAATTTATTTTTAAGCATATCCACATTGCACAAAACTATTTAATCACATGAGCCTGCGAGAGCACCTTCGTAACCTATTACCTGAGATACTGCCACCTGCCCCAAAGAATGCAATTAAGGGAACAGAGCTAATTGAACTTGTTAAGTCAAAGCTGGATCAAAAATATAGCGATGCAACTTTGCGCTACCATTTCTCCATAATGTCATGCGACCCAAGTTCGCCAATTGCAAAAGTAGAACATGGTCAAGGGTACTACCTAAGAACGAACACACTAACTTCAATGAAGAGTGCTCGCCATATGATATCACCAAGCCAATCTTCAATAGGAGACACGCTTGGCTACTCAACATCTAATGAGGCGTTACTTCGGGCTAATAAATTCCGCTCAATAGTTTCACTATCTACAAAAGCAGAAGGCAAAGTCCCCTTCACACTTGAAAATACTTTTGGCGAAGAAGCAGAGTACGAGGATCTATGGAAGTACCCCGATCTAATTTCTGTATCGTGGAAAGTAGGAGTCAATCCTTCACGCTCTGAACTAGATGAAGACATGCTGCACCTTCAACGAAGTTTTGGGTCTCAGCCATTTACCCTAAGGAGTTTGAAGATGAAATTAGAAATACGTAGCGATACCTATCGCGAAGATTTCTTTCAATGTTTGAGCAACTCACGATGGGCTCATTATGGTGAACTATTAATTGCAGCACCCATCGAAGACACAAACCTAATCAATAATCTACGTTCTTTGGGTAATGAGTTTGGAATCGGGATAACTAGCTACGGACTCTCTAAGAAAGCCCTAGATGACTTGCCTGAACCTGACGCAATCCACCACTTCACTGAAGCTGAAATCGAAGACCTCTTTAAACTCATTAATTATCAAAGAATCTCAGAATCAAGACCTCGCAATGAACTCGCTTGGGACCAAGTCACGGAGTTAAGAAATTCAAATGCTGAAATTGATTCGATGTTTAAATGGCTCTCTCAAAGCTTAGAAGAAGGCAAGGTAATGCCATTCCATAGAAAATCTGCCGATACCGCAATAGCAACTAATCAAACTTTAGATTAATTTGCCTATTTAGCCGTAAGCCATAGCCATATTACCAATCCTTGGTCATTAGTGCGTGTATTTACTGATGGGATTGACATTTCCCATTATGAAAAGATATTTGTACCTATAGATGCTTCAAGTATTCAAAAGAACTTTACCCCGATCAATCGCATACTTAACAGTAATATGCTGCCTTCATGTTACTGTGACTAATCTATCAGCCCAAAATGATACGGCTTCTAATCCTAATGATAGCAAAAGCACAAGTGCACTGAAGGAGTTTAAAACCCTATCAAAAGAAAAAAAAGAAAGCCTCCGAAAAATTCTGATGGAGGCCGCTAGCCTAATTAATGGAATCAGAGTTCAGGAATCTCTAGAAAAAATTATTGAAGCAGAGAGCATGGTCACTGACTTTGCACCCCTATACAATTTAAAAGGAGCTGCATACACTAAAATTAGGGACTTCGATAAAGCCCAAGAAGCGTTCGAGCGAGCTGTCCTCCTTGATCCTACCGCCGTAATGACTCGGTTCAATTTGACAGAAATGCATTTCGTAAAAAAGAAATACCCACTCGCAGAGAAAGAGTTTTCAAAGTTCCTCTCCCTCAATAAAGATCTTCCACAGGAGACTGAAGCCCTAGTAAAATACAAACTCTTGATTTGCAATTTAAAGCTAGAAAAAGAATCCAATGCTGACGAAATTCTAAAAAGCTTCGATTACTTAGATGATCACCCTGCTTTTTATTATTCCCATGCCGCTATACATTTTAATAAGGGAGAAACTACAAAAGCCAGCTCTTGGATCAATGCAGCAAGCAAGATTTACAAACCAGCAATAAATAATATCTATAATGACTCATTAATTGAAGCTGGTTGGTTGGATAACATTGAGTAATTACTCGAAATAATTATTCCAACACTCAACAAAACCTGAAGCAAAATCTTCAGGCCTCTCTTTTAACCAAGTCTGGATCATAGAAGTTCGGAAAAATCCACCCCCTTCTATTTCACTGTAAGGCAAGTTGAACGGCCCATTATGTTCACAACTATAGAGCCGAACAAATTCCCATCCTGTTCGTTCAGAAGGTTCAATTGAACAATTAAGCTTAATTTCCCCAGAAATTCCAAGCTCCTCCGCAAGTTCCCTGACTGCAGCGGAATGGTATTCTTCGTTAACATCTAGATGACCCGACGCGCTAGATTCCCATAATCCAGGTGAACTATCCTTCAGCATCGATCTTTTTTGTAAATAAAGGTCTCCAGATTTATTGAAGACAAAAACATGAACCGCACGATGTAATAAACCCTCAGCATGAACATGCGCTCGCTCCTTTTGACCTAAAACCTGATCATTCTCATCAACCACATCAAATAACTCGGTTCCCTTTTGGGGATTATCTTTTAATGGATTATCGTCAATAATCCGAGCCATATTTATCCATTCATCAACACTTAATTCTTCGGCTCGTGCAGTTTCCTGTATATTCATCTCTTTACATATTTGGCCCCAATCTGTAAACCCTAATGGCAACCTTCTCTTTAATTGTTTGCGCCTCTCATGGAAACCACACTTAACAATTCTTTTTAAGACGCGCTGATTAAATGGAGGGAATTTATCAGGACCACAAGGAATGAATCTTATGACAGAGGAATCCACTGCAGGCTTTGGAGTGAAAGGCTCATAAGTTAAATCTTGTAATCTCTCTACGTTCCAGAATGCAGATGTCATCACAGTTAAGACGCCATAACTCTTAGTCCTCGGCACAGCGCAGAACCTGTTAACAACTTCTTTCTGCAACATAAACACAGCCAAATCTACTGGTGATGGGAATGTTAAAAGATTCCTTATTATTTCTGTCCCACAGGAGTAAGGGAGATTTCCAATTATTTTAACAGAGTCTTCCACATAGAATGGCCTAATATCAAAATTGACGGCATCCTGATGGATCACCTCGACCTCATCGACCTCAGAAAGAACGTCTCTCAAATATTCATAAATTCTACGATCGTATTCAACTAGGACTAACTTTTTAACCTTCCCAATAAGATGCCGAGTTAAAGCCCCTAGTCCTGGACCAATCTCCACTACAACATCATCAGGCTCTATGTTAAGTGTTGCCACTATTGATTCTGAAACACTAGCATCAATTAAAAAGTTTTGGCCCAATCCCTTGGACGGTCGCACGCCTAGTAGATTTAAAATTTTTATGACTTCAGAATCACTATTGAAACCTGAAAGAAATTCCTGTAAGTCATAGACACTTTCGTTTTTTGGCAGGGAAGGCTCCATAATCATCAATAAAGTATGACAATTCCAACAAGAATCACTCTTGCTCGACTTATCATGTCACCCGTATTTGTGGTGTTAGCGATAAAATACAGCTCAACAATTGCAATAGGCAAACCAGATGTTTTATTTTTGTATCTTGCGATGATTGTATTCGCCTTAGCTGTAATTAGCGATGCGCTTGATGGATACTTAGCTAGAAAATTGAATCAGATCAGTAGAATCGGAAGTTTCCTTGATCCTATTGCTGATAAAATTCTTTTATTAAGCGCTACCATCACTCTTACTTTCATCGATTGCGGAAAACTTATACCCATATTCTATACTACTCTGATTCTGAGCCGGGAACTCATTCAAATATCTGGCGCTATTGCTATAGGGGCTATACTAGGAGACATTAAAGTCAAACATCACTGGACAGGAAAATTTAGTACTTTTATGCAAGTAATACTTATATATTCTGCATTAATTGTTCGATCAGATGAAATAATACTCTATCTTTCATTGTTTGGAGGTCTCTTCACTTTTAGCTCAGCAGCGCTTTACATTTACGCAGGATTGAGTCAATTGCCTGAAACTGTTCATGCAAACCCCTAGTTCATATAGAGTCGCTGCCATTGTTGGCCGCCCCAATGTTGGCAAATCTGCAATCTTCAATAGACTCGCAGGTCGCCGTATTTCAATCGTTCATGACGAGCCTGGCGTAACTAGAGACAGGATAACCGCAACATGTGAACTGACACCTTCTGCTTTTACTATAATCGACACTGGAGGAATTGGTTCAAATCCCGATGATTCATTCAGCTCCGCAATAAAGCAAGAGGCCGACATCGCCATGGAATCAGCAGAGCTAATTCTCTTTGTTGTTGATGGCATTGAAGGTCTGACACCAGTTGATCAAGAACTTTCCTCTTACCTAAGAAAAGCTGAAAAAACGGTATTTTTACTTGTAAACAAAATTGATGAGAAACAAAACATCGGCCTCGCTGATGACTTCAGCTCACTCGGATTTGACAAGACATTTGCAATAAGCGCAGCACACAATAGCGGCCTTTCTGACCTCGCAAGCACCATTAGTTCTACACTACCTGAAGACACTAAAATCTCATCTCCTAATAGTCATAACATTAAAATAGCTTTAGCAGGAAGGCCCAATGTAGGCAAATCATCGTTCATTAACGCCTTACTAAATAATGACAGGACCATCGTCAGCGACATTGCTGGGACGACTAGAGATGCAGTTGATGTCCCTTTAACTCATGGCGGCATTGATTACACCCTCATCGATACGGCAGGGCTCCGCTCTAGAAATAAGCAAAATACCTCAATTGAAGTCTTTAGCGCCATGAGAACAAAATCAAGCATTAGACGGGCAGACATTTGTGCACTCGTAGTGGATGCCGCACAAGGCCCAACTTCTCAAGACCGCAAAATCGCAAACATTATTCGCGACTCAGGAAAACCTTGTCTCGTCATAGCCAATAAATTTGATCTCTTTCACCCAGACGCAGCCAAAGCCGATAGGCTTGCTGCAATACAAGATGACATTGCCGAGCAGTTGTTTTTTATCCCATATGCCCCCGTCATTGCTGCTTCAGCAAAGACAGGCGAATCCATAAAGAGGTTCTACTTTGCAATTGAACAAATAAGAAAAGCTTCTTGGGAAGGACTAAACACAGGTGCACTTAACCGATTATTGCAGGATTCTCTAGCAGCGCATCCCCCACCTGCCGGAAAGGGTGGCAAAAGATTTAAACTCCTGTACTCAACAATGGCTAGAGAGAGAGACCAGGAAAAAGCAATAAATGGGGCGAATTTTATATTATTCTGCAACAAAAAATCACTCCTCCCTGGGTCCTATGAAAGGTACCTAGAAAATAAAATTAGAGAGAACTGTTCTTACACGGGAATCCCAATAAACTTCACATTCAGAGAAAGAGAAACCAGAAAACGAATACGTAAAAATTGAATTGATTATGTATTAAGAATCGTTTTTCTCTGAATTAAAATACAGACAAGACAAAGTACTGCACCTCCAATCCCCATCAAATAAAGCCAATTGGCTTTAGTGAACTTGAAACTCGATTTAGTTTGAAAT
>SHBV01000022.1 GCA_004211885.1 Verrucomicrobiaceae bacterium | reverse complement strand
GGGGCTATTGCCGGTCTTGCGGCAATCACGCCCGCTTCTGGAGTCGCTGGTCCCATCGGGGCTCTGATCATTGGAGTCGCTTCTGGTGCAATTTGTTGGTACTTCTCAATTAAGGTCAAGAACGCTTTGGGATATGATGATTCACTCGACGTTGTCGGTGTTCACGGTGTCGGTGGACTCGTTGGAACCCTCCTCGCTGCAGTAGTTGCCGTTGGTGCATTGCAGGGAAATAATAATAATGTTGGTGATGCATATAGCTGGACAAGTCAGTTAGGAATTCAGGCACTAGGTTCCATATTTGCCATTGTCTTTACTGCAGTTGTAACCATTGTCATTCTTCTTGTCATAAAACATACTGTTGGCTTGAGAGTTGATGAGTCTGAGGAAAGTATTGGTCTCGACCAATCTGCGCATGGTGAAACTGCCTATAACGACTAACCTTAATCATTCACATTGAATTAAATGAACTGAAGGCCCGGGCACATTGCCCGGGCCTTCTTATTTCTTGTGCCGCTTTTAAAGAGGCACTATTAAAGTTATTAATGAGCACAGCTAAGGAAATGAAGGACGCGGCAAAGGAACTCAGTTCTTTAGTTTCAGGGCTCGAATTTTCTTCACCCGTTTCATGTGTCTATAATCCGTTAGAATATGCTTGGGATCCTCACGAGCAATATCTGGAAAGATTTTCTCGTTCCAAGAAAAAAGTTCTGTTCCTTGGAATGAATCCGGGTCCCTGGGGAATGGCGCAGACGGGGATACCGTTCGGGGAAATCTCTGCCGTCCGTGACTGGATGGGCATTGATTGTGAAGTGATGAGGCCCAACCCCGAGCACACGAAGCGCCCAGTTGAGGGATTTAACTGTTCTCGGTCCGAAGTGAGTGGTCGCCGTTTATGGGGCTTGTTTGCGGAAAGATTCGGGAAGCCAGATATTTTCTTCAAAAATCATTTTGTTCTTAATTATTGCCCTCTTGTTTTCATGGAAGAGTCCGGTAAGAATCGAACTCCTGATAAGCTTCCAGTCAAAGAAAGAGAAGCGCTTGATCAAATATGTGATATTCACTTATCAAAAGTAATTGATATTTTACAGCCGGAGTGGGCAGTCGGAGTAGGTGCCTTTGCCGAATCCAAGCTCAATTTAATTTCTGGTAATTTGACCAATTCACCAAATGTGACACGTATTTTACACCCAAGTCCCGCTAGTCCCGCGGCAAACCGGGACTGGAGCGGGACTGCTCAGAAACAATTGAAAGAGTCGGGTATCTGGAGTTGAGTTTTTTGTTTTTCCTAGAATGCGAATTGCCAACCTGCAATGACTGTATAATCGCGATTCATACCGACTCCGTTAGTGTCCTGATCAAGAGGAAAAATTCCTTCAATGGCTAATCGGTGTCCTTTCATGGTGCCTTTCTTGAATTGCCAGTTCAAGCCAATCCCTCCTTCCAGAAAGTCTCCTCCATAATTTCCCTGTAAGAATGTGGGTGAATTATGATTGTGAGCGTTGTGAAAGTGTCCTTCGATAGGATCCGACTTTGTATAGCTGAGTCGTACAGAAGCACTGAGTCCGTCCATTAATTCACGGGCCAACCATGCAGTTGTATCGAGACGGTCTCCGAGCAAGTAACCGGCATCATTTTCATCCTCGAGTCGAACCGTGGCCATGATCTGCGCTCCATAACTGAACGAACCTGATTGTCCTAGCCAAGTGACCCCAGGCTTAAGATCCCAAGTTCCGGAACCGAGTTGCATTCCGTAAGGCAATAACATTCCATGTTCACTTTCCTCTACCCGAGCACTTGGAATAACTACACTAAGATTCAAGTGCGCGCGGTGATTTTTTTCGTCATAGAACTTGTATAATCCGCCAATTGATATGTCTCCGATCCCTGCCGAGCTGTGGCTCATTTTGCCACCATGGTGATGCATATCCATACCGCCATCCATGTCCATACCGCCTCCCATGTCCATGCCACCTCCCATATGCATTTGACCTGGCTTATGTAACATGTTCATAGAATTTTCTACAAAATTAACCATTCCCATAAAGGTTAATTGATCAGAAGGGGCATACATGAATCCGAACATATGCATGTCCATGCTCATGTCTAAAGCGGTGATGTCATAGCCTAGGCCAAACACGTCTGCTGAGGTCAGTGAGCGGCTCCCTTGTCTGTGTCCGTTCATCTCCATTGACATGAAACGATAAGAGAGCATGTATTCATTGGCTCCGTGAGTATGATCGCCCATCACTCCTATAGGAGCATGACTGTCAGGGCGTCCGGGATTCCATTTTGATTTGTCTGATGAATGGGATTCGTCCGCGGATGTAATTAAAGAATTGAATGCGAGGCAACACAGGGTTGTGACGCTAAGAATAAAATTTTTCATTTTGATGATATAGTTAATAGATAGGTAAAAATTGTTAGTAAGTAATTTTTCAAGTCCCCTAAAACCATTTTATTTCAAGGAAAGAGAAAATTTGTCTCGCTCATGAAAGTCCAGTTTTGGACTACCGAGACATTTTAAAAGCTGATTGGATTAGCAGCTTCGGGGAGGGCCCGTGGAGGGTTCTGAACTAATGCTCCTAAGGGGAGCACATTGATGATCTATTAATGCGATTAGTTGTGGAGAATAGATTAATTTGATTTTGGATGTGGTTCCTGGAACCATTTGATTTTTGACGTTAGCTGAAGATTTAGGGTCTTTCTTTTCTTTGCCACGTTCTTCTGAGATCTTAATGCAGAGCTCGCAGGGATCTGAAAAAATCGCTCCAATGAAGCTAATGTTTTTCTGCTGACTGCTCATTTCAGACCAAGCGATCACCTGCATCATTCCCCAATGGCCTCCGGCTACAGTGAAAACAAATATGCAGATAAGCAAAGTTCTGATTTTATTCAGCACGAGTCAATAATGTAATGTGAAGACAAAAAATCAATTATAAACCGGTGAATTATAAATTATTAGTAATTGCATTATTATAGTTGTTCTTCAAATGCCTTGATCGAATTTGAAAAACTCATCTATAGATTTTTAAGGATTTCCCCAAATCTATGATTATATTCATTAGTATGAATATGGTTCCTTTAAGGATGATCTGCTTAGTGGCCTTGTTCTTGATGCCAGTGCCTTCTTTCGGAGAAGATGCGACCTTAACTGCAAAGTGGAAAAGTTTTGATGGGGTTCATTTTTCCTATTCTAAATGGGTTTCTAAGGGCGGGAACACTCCTCGTGCTGTAATAATTGGAGTCCATGGTATCAGTGGTGCAGCTTCCGATTTTAGCAGCTTGGGATCGGCGCTCTCGCAAAAAGGAATATCAGTGTATGCGTATGAATTGCGTGGTCAGGGCAATGACCCTGTTCCTAAGAGGGTCGGTGATTTAAAAGATGTTCAGTTGTGGTTTTCTGATTTGAATTCTTTCATTAGTTCGGTGCGTAAAGAAATTGGATCTGTTCCTATATTTTTGTATGGGGAGAGTCTCGGGTCACTGATACTGATGCATGGGTTCTCAGAAATTTCTGAAAAGAATAAGGAGCAGATCAAGGGCATGATTTATTCTTCTCCCTTAATTGCATTGCCAGGAAAGTTGCCGCCGATTAAGAATTTATTGGTGCGTACTGCAATGTTATTGTGGCCCAGTTATAGGGTTTCTTTGCGCAGTTTGTCTGGCGGCGGTGAAGCTAAGGTTTCCGAAGGCAATGATCACTGGGAGAAAATGGCGACGACTAAGCACTATGTTCCCAAATTCACTTTGAGAATTCTTGGAACCATTGAGGGGATGGTGTTTAGCAGTTCAGAGGTTGCATCGAAGATCAAGGAACCGGTCCTTGTCCTTCATCCTGGAAAAGATATTTTTACGAAACCACATGAGGTGGATCGATTTTTTAATTCCTTAGAGGCTAAAGACAAATCAAAGAGGCTCTTTAAGGAAAGTCATCATCTTCTTGCCTTCGACAAAGAAAGAGATGAGCTATTTAAAATTGTCTTCGGGTGGATTAAGGATCGATCTTAGCCAATCTTTAGGGATCTGTATCAGCAGCAATTACTCTCACTGCAGCAATCGGAACCGGAATCCGTGACTTCATAGTCCATCCCTTTCGTCTCCTTTGGATCCCTGAGTCGGGTCGTACTGCAATCAAAGATCTTAGCTTCATCTTTTGGAATCTCCTCTATAGGGTCGACCAATTCAAAGCAATCACTATAGGGTTCATTTTTATATATGTTATATACCTTATCACAGACTGCGTAGCGTTTGCCTCTTTCCATGAAGTTTCCATCATCATCAAGGACCTGCTTGAACGGGCCCTTATATATCACAGCTTGGTTCCTTTCTAAGCACGTTCCTTCTTTTCCTTTGAATGCTTCAATCGTCATGCTTCGAAATTCGATTCCTTTGACCGTTTGCCATGGTTTCGCATCAAGTTTTAGAATATGGACACCATAGAACCCGGCTTCTTCGAATGCGGTTAAAAATTGTTCTTCAAGGAAAGCGCCCGATATGCACCCGCTCCACAACTCATCATCGTCCTGCATTTCCTGGGGCACAGGTTCATCCGAAACGATATCGGAGATGACGGCCCTCCCTCCTCTTTTGAGGACGCGATAAATTTCTTTGAAAAGTTCTTTCTTTGAATCGTTGTCCACTAAATTCAAGACACAATTTGATACTACGACGTCAACGGAATCGTCCGGGATCATTGGCTTTTCAGATCGGATCTGGGAGGCTAATTGCTCTGCTCTCAAGTAAGCTTCAGAACCATTTCCATTTCCCTGATCAAGTTCTTGGTCGAGCAGTTCCAGGTCGAGGGCCAGATCCTGAATGCGGCCCTTACGGAACTCAACGTTCGCGTATCCGGTCCTATCAGCAATGATTGGAGCATTCCGCCTCGCCACTTCAAGCATGTCATCAGTCATGTCGACACCAATGACTTTTCCTTTTGCACCTACGACCTGACTCGCAATGAAGCAGATCTTTCCGGTCCCGCTTCCGAGATCCAATACCGTTTCACCTTCATTGAGGTGCTGACTCGGGTCACCACAGCCATAATCCTTTTCAATGACTTCTTCCGGAATAATGTCCAAATATTTTGGATCATATTCGACTGGGCAACAGAGCGCCTCTTCTTGGATATCTGCACCAGCAGCGTATCTCTCTTTTACAGCGGATTCTTTATTCATGGTAGATCTCCGTGTTTTTATAACTCTTTGGTGATTTTGTCAAAGTCCAGATTGTGATAAAAAAAGAATATTTTTCTGGATGCCCGGCAATATCTCAGTCACTTATTCGAATGGAACATCCCTTTCTCGAAGATGAATTTAAAATTCGCTGGTCTCAACTGAAGCCGGAAAATGTGGTGCCTGATATTTCTGAAGCCATAAAAAGGGCCGAGGATAAGATCAGCGCCTTGTCTGGTGATAATTTTCCGGAAACTGGACTAACATTTGAGAATACATTATTGGCACTTGAGAGCGCTTATGAAACGCTGAGCCGTCCTTGGGGATTAGTTGGTCATTTGGATTCGGTCTGTAACTCGGATCCATTGCGTGAAGCGCAAAATGCGATGCTGCCAAAGGTATCTGAATTCTTTGCTAAGATTCCTTTGAATGCTCGTCTTTGGAACCGAGTAAAGTCCTACAGTCAGACTGATGAGGCAAAGGCATTGCCTCCGACAAGGAAAAGGTTTCTTGATGAGACAATCACTGATTTTAGGAACAGTGGAGCCGAGCTGTCGGACGAGAAGAAAGGAAGGCTCATGGAGCTGGAATCAGAACTTGCTCAGAAGACCCAAAAATACTCAGAGAATGTTCTCGATTCGACTAATGCTTGGGAAATGGTAATAGAGGAAGAGGATCATTTATTGGGCTTGCCTGAACTTGCAAAGTCAGCTGCTCTTGAAAATGCAAAGTCCAAAGGCATTGCGACTGATGATGAGCTTAAGTGGAGATTTACTTTGCAGGCGCCATCTTTTTTTCCTGTCCTTGAGCATGTTCAATCAGATTCGATACGTAAGCAGGTCTGGGAGGGAACATGTGCTATTGGGGCTAGCGGAGATTATGATAATACGGATCTGGTTTGGAAAATACTTAGCCTCCGTCAGGAGAAGTCTGAAATTTTAGGAGAGGAGAACTTTGCTGATCAGGTCCTGCAGCGCCGAATGGCTAAAGATGGTAAAAGAGCATTAGGATTTGTTGAGGATTTACATGAGAGGACAAAGCCATTCTTTGATGTTGAAACTAAGGAACTCGAAGATTACAAGGCCCAGGCACAAGAAAATGAAGCGGGTCCCCTAGAGCCATGGGAAATTGCTTATTGGGCCGAAAAGAGACGAAAGGAGGAATACGATTTTGATGATGAGGAATTGAGGCCGTATTTTTCAATTGGGAGCGTCATCGAAGGGATGTTCTCTATCGTGACTGAAATCTTTGGAGTAAAGATCACTGAACCGAATGAAAGGCCTGATGTCTGGCATGATTCAGTGAAATTTTATGAAATACATGATGCAGAGAAGGGCAATCATCTTGGTTCTTTTTATGCCGATTGGTTTCCCCGTGAGTCCAAACGTAGCGGGGCATGGATGAATTATCTCATCACTGGTGAGCCTCAAGGTGCCGGAGATAGGACGCCTCATCTCGGACTAATGTGCGGTAATATGACTCCTCCAGTCGGCAACGAACCAGCTCTGCTGAAACATGATGAGGTTGAAACTGTATTTCATGAATTTGGTCATCTTTTACATCACCTTCTAGGGGAAGTGGATATCAAGTCACTCAATGGAGTGAACGTGGCCTGGGACTTTGTTGAGTTGCCATCTCAAATTATGGAGAACTTTTGTTGGGCAAGAGAATCGTTGGATCGTTTTGCTAGGCACTATGAAACGGGCGAGCTGATTCCAGATGATCTTTTTGATAAGATGTTAGCTGCACGCAATTATCGTTCCGCTACAGCTATGATGCGTCAGCTTAGCCTTGGTAAGCTTGATCTTGAATTGCACATTACTGAGGCTTCAAGAGCGGAACCTGGTCGCGACCTTGATGAACTGACCGAAGAGCTTCTGTCTGCCTATACTATTCCGACACTGACCAAAGCTACGACGATGGCTCGTCGTTTTGGTCATCTCTTTGCGAGCCCTACCGGATACGCAGCTGCTTATTATTCGTATAAGTGGGCGGAAGTCCTCGACGCGGATGCATTTACCCGTTTCCTCGAAGAGGGCATCATGAACCCTCAGGTCGGTCTCGAATTCCGTTCTAAGATTCTGAGCAAAGGTAATTCGGAAGATCCGCAGAAGCTTTTCCGCGACTTCATGGGACGAGATCCTGATCCAGAAGCGTTACTGAAGAGGAGTGGTCTCTTCGGTTGACTCTTTCAGATGCGAGTAATGATTTGTGAGCAGATCTGCTCCGGACTATCCTTGATTAGAACGCTAAATCCTTTTTCCTTTTCTTCGAGATCTTCGAGATCTTCGAACTGAGATTCTATCATCCGGGATTTCATGAAGTGTCCTTCTCTCTTTTGCATTCTTTCACTGATAAGTTCAAGGTTTCCTTTCAGATGAATGAAATGGACATTACTTTCCTTGATCTTAGAATTTAATATTTCTCTGTACCGGCGTTTGAGCGCTGAGCAGCCGACAAATAATGGCCAGGTACCAGTATGTGATGTGATCGATTCACTAATTGTATCGAGCCAATCTTCCCTGTCCTTGTCGGTTAGAGGAGTTCCGGAGCTCATTTTTTGGACGTTTTTTTCTGAATGAAAAATGTCACCGTCCTTAAAAATTCCTTGGGTTTTTTCCGCCAAAAGTGCACCTATGGTGCTTTTTCCGCATCCACAGACCCCCATCAGAATGTAGGTGTTCTTATTCAAGGTAAAATAAGATGAACGTGGCATTTGCTTATGATCGCAAGTTGAGTTCTTTTCTTTTTTGTTCATGTCAATGACTTCCAAAGAGATTCGACAATCCTTTTTAGATTTTTTCAAAGAGAAGGAACATAGTATCGTTCCGTCCTCATCATTGTTGCCTGAATCTCCTGGTCTCCTTTTTACTAATGCTGGCATGAATCAGTTCGTGCCTTTCTTCCTAGGAACGCAAAAGGCACCCTATGAACCTCCGAGGGCAGCTGATACGCAGAAGTGCATAAGGGCAGGGGGCAAGCATAATGACCTTGAGGATGTTGGATTTGATACCTATCATCAGACGCTCTTTGAGATGCTGGGGAACTGGTCATTCGGTAATTACTTCAAAAAAGAGGCCATAGAATGGGCCTGGGAGCTTCTAGTCGATCGGTGGGGATTCCCTCCGTCTCGGCTCTTTGCGACTGTCTATATGCCAGGACAAGGAGACCCTGCCGAGTTTGATGAGGAGGCCTATAAGTATTGGCGTTTGGTTTTTGAGCGCGCTGGTCTCGATCCTGATGTGCACATTGTGCATGGAAACAAGAAAGATAATTTCTGGATGATGGGGGACACTGGCCCTTGCGGACCATGTTCTGAAATTCATGTAGATTTGACTCCTGAGGGAGACACTGAAGGGAAGTTAGTGAATGCTGATGATGCGCGGTGCATTGAGCTATGGAATCTTGTGTTCATCCAATACAATGCTGAGCCTGACGGAACCTTTAAGCCTCTGCCTGCCTGTCATGTTGATACTGGAATGGGTTTTGAGCGTGCCTGCTCTATGATTCAGGGAACGGCCGGATTCACTGATTTTTAAAAGCCAATTTCGAATTATGAGACTGATGTTTTTAGGCCAATATTTGATTCTTTAGAAGAGGCGAGCGGTAAGACTTATGGGTGCACGCTTCCAATCAAGAAGGAAGGGCTAACGGATCAGGAGCAGACTGACATTGCGTTTCGAGTCATAGCAGATCATATACGTACTTTGAGTTTTGCTATTGCTGACGGAATTAGGCCAGGTAATGCGGGTCGTAATTACGTTTTGAGGCGGATCTTGAGAAGAGCAGTCAAGTTTGGACGTTCATTGGGCCTAGGCAAGGATGGTCCATTCCTTAATTCTTTAATTCCAACACTAGTTTTTGAATTTGGAGATATTTTTCCTGAAATAAGTACAAAAAAGGATACGATCATTGAGTTACTCAATTCTGAGGAACTGCTCTTCGGGCAGACCATTGATCGTGGAATGAAACTCTTTGAAACGGAACAGGGTAGGACCGAAGGAGATATATTCTCAGGAAAGACTGCCTTTGATTTGGAATCGACTTATGGGTTTCCCATTGATCTTACAGAACTGATGGCTTCTGAATGCGGTTTACGCGTGGATATGAAGGATTACTCCAATCGTTTCGAGGAGCACCAAAAAATCAGTAAAGGTAATGCACAATCTGAGGTCATTGCTGCTTTGGATTTTAAGTCTGACGTTGAGACAGAATTTACAGGATTTGATGAGGACGAATCGGCGGCCCGTGTCATCGAATTTATTCAGCGTGATGGAGAGTATTACGCGATTGTGGATAAGTGTCCTTTATATGCTGAGAAAGGCGGTCAGGTCAGTGACCATGGTCAATTAGTGATTGGAGATGAAAATATTTTGATATTGGCTGTGACTCAGGTCAGTGGGGCCTTTTGTCTTCGCATCGAAGAGCCAATCAGTTCCTGGGAAGGGGATCCCGTCGATGTGATGTTGAAGGTCGATTCTAAACGCAGAAGAATGATTGAAATACACCACACTGCGACCCATTTAATGCACTGGGCTTTGCATGAGGTCGTGGGCCCTGAGGTGTCCCAGCAGGGATCCTTAGTGGATAACGGACGGCTCCGTTTTGATTTTAACAGTGAGGCTTTGCAACCTGATCAGATCTCTTCCGTAGAAAAATTAGTAAATGAAAAGGTCTTGGCCAATGATCCAGTCTTTTGGGAGGAGGTCAAACATTCAGATGTTAAAGAAAGAAAAGACATTATGCAGTTCTTTGGGGACAAGTATGGGGACATGGTCAGGGTCGTTCAGATAGGCGGCTCTGAAACGAATTTGGACGGTTATTCAATGGAACTGTGTGGCGGAACCCATCTCAGCAATACGGGCGATATAGGATTATTTAAGATTAAAAGTGAGGGTGCCATTTCTGCTGGAGTCCGACGCATTGAGGCGGTCTGTAGTATCGCTGCTCAGCAATTTGTTGAGGAAAGAATTGCTGCCCTCAAAGAGGAATCTCATGAATTACGGCAGAAGCTTGAATTGGCCTTCAAGTCCCTCGGTGATGAGAGTCAAGGCTTACCCAGTATGACCGGTAACGACGAAGAGATTGAAACCTGGATCCTATTCAGGGATTCTCTCAAGGATGCATATATTAATGCTGATAAGACTTTAAAGAAAAGACAATCGGCCAATGCAGCAGCTGAGGCAGATACAATGCTCTCTGGGTTAATTTCAAATGCTCAGGGCGAGGTGCCTCTCATCGTTCATAGCTTTGAAGGAACGCCAGCACTATTGCAGGAACTTTTAAACGGACTGAAGAAAAAACAATTTTCAGGTATCGGAGTCTTAACGGTTATCGGTTCAGATAAAGTTCACCTCGGAGTCTCAGTCTCTTCCGAATTTACGAATAGCTTTCATGCCGGAGATCTAATTTCAAAGTTGGCTCCGATCATTGGAGGCAAGGGTGGAGGAAAGCCTGAAATGGCCAGAGGCGCAGGCAATGATGTAGCGGCCGTTGAATCCATGATGTCAGAGGCGCGGGCAATTATAAAATAGTTCTGATATTAATAGTACCTACTAACTGTATCTATTTTCCTCTGTTGCAATTTTCGTAGAATTAGTGTCAAAATTGATTAATGAAAAGATTCTTCCGGTCATGTCCCAATTTTATTAGAATTCTTATTTGGATTACTATTTTAGGTTCTTCTTATTGTCTTTCAGCTGATAAGCAGTCCAGACGCATTTGGACGGACGCGGATAAAGCAGCGGCTGAGGATCCTGACTATTTATTGCAAGGAGAATATGTTTCTGAGGGTATTGGTGTGCAGGCAGCCGCATTGGGCAAAGGAAACTTTTATGTGAGTAAGTTTGAGGGCGGTCTTCCAGGCCAGGGATGGGACGAGTCGAACCCTCATGTTGAGTTGATGAATGCCGAGTCTCTGAAGAAAAGAATTAATGGTATGAAAAGGACGGAACGTGTCAGTCCGACACTTGGAGCCAAGGCTCCCGAAGGATCGACCATTTTATTTGATGGGAAGAAATCGGAACACATTAATGGTCAGGTTAAGGATGGCCTACTCATGGCTGGAGCACAAACAACAGACAATTATGGCGATTTCACACTTCACTTGGAGTTCAGGCTTCCATACAAACCAGACTCACCACTAAGTAGTCAGGACCGTGGCAATAGTGGTATTTATTTACAGAACCGTTATGAGACTCAGATACTTGATAGCTTTGGTTTGGTTTATGATAGGGATCAGGTAAAGGTTCCTCTCAAGTCAGACCCTAAGCAATGGTGTGGATGTTTTTATAAATATAAAGCTGCAGATATTCCTATGTGCTTCCCTCCGCTCCGTTGGCAAACTTATGACATTGATTTTATTGCTCCAAAGTTTGACGGTGGGAAAAAAATTAGTGATGCCACTATCACGGTAAAACACAATGGGGTCATTATACATGATAAAGCCAAGTTACCTAAAGGAACAGGCGCTGGTGGCGGCCGTAAGGAAGTGCCCGAAGGACCTATCATTTTCCAAGGGCACGGTAATCCCGTAACTTTTAAAAACGTTTGGATATTACCTCGTTAAATAGACTTAAGATATCTTTCGTATAATCATAACCTTACAAACTCAATTTCCATGATAAGAATAAGCCCATTCATATTGCTTCTAATTTTTTCGGCATTGAATTTTTCAACTAATCAATCCGATGCTGCAGAGAAACCAAACATTGTTTTCATTTTTTCAGATGATCATGCCCCACATGCTATCGGTTCGTACAATGGATGGTTGAAATCCATTAATCCGACTCCGAGGATAGATGAATTAGCCGCGCAGGGGATGCTCTTTGAGAATAGTTTTTGCACTAATTCGATTTGCGGTCCTAGCCGTGCTGTGATCATGACTGGAAAGCACAGTCATAAGAACGGTTTCATGAATAATGGAAATTCTTTCAATTGGAACCAGCAAACATTTCCTAAAATTCTTAGAAAGGCCGGATACACAACTGCGCTTTATGGTAAATCCCATCTTAAGGGTAAGCCTCAAGGATTTGATGACTGGAAAGTACTACCTGGGCAGGGACTATATTATAATCCTGATCTGATCACTCCTAAGGGGCGCGTTCGTATCGAGGGGCATTGTACTGACATTGTCACTGACCTTGCTGTCGACTGGATCAGAGAAGGCCGGGACAAGTCGAAGCCATTCATGATTATGGTTCAACATAAGGCTCCTCACCGTAATTGGATGCCGGCTCTTAGGCACTTGTCTCTTTATAAAGATGTAACAATACCTGAACCTAAGACACTCTTTGATAAGTGGGAGGACAACGCACCCCCAGCAAGACATCAGGAACTTGAGATCGATCGACACATGGATCTTAATTATGACCTCTTCGTTGACTTGACAGCGGATTACAAGGGTGCTCCGTCACAGAAGCGACAAGACAGATCGGCTTGGTGGAACATGAAGAGAATGAGTGAAGAACAGATCAAGTCATGGAGAGAATATTATGCTCCTTTGGATAAAAAATTCCATGAATCCAAGCTCTCCGGAAAAGACCTTGTCCGTTGGAAGTTTCAACGATATGCGAAGAATTATCTTCGTTGCGTTCGTGGAGTCGATGATAGCGTTGGTAAGATCCAGGACGCTCTTAAGGAGTTAAAATTGGATAAGAATACAGTCGTTATCTATTCATCGGATCAGGGATTCTACATCGGTGATCATGGCTGGTATGACAAGCGATGGATGTATGAGGAGTCATTGAAGATGCCATTAATCGTAAAGTGGCCCAGCGTGACTAAGGCCGGTTCAAGGTCAAAACAGATGGTTCAAAATTTAGACTATGCTCAAACTTTTCTTCAAATGGCTGGCGCCAATATTCCTGCAAACATGCAAGGTAGATCGCTTGTTCCGATTCTTAAGAATGGGAAAGCTGAAAACTGGAGAGACAGTATTTACTATCACTATTATGAGTATCCAAGCGTTCATATGATTCCTCGTCATTACGGGATTCGTACCGAAAGATATAAACTTATTCATTTTTATCAGTTTGGAAATGAATGGGAAATGTATGACCTTAAAGAGGACCCTGATGAGTTGCAGAATATTTACGGAAAAACTGGTAAAGAAAAATTACAAGAGGACATGAAAAAGCAACTCGTTGCGATACGTAAATATTACGACGATAATACGGATGTTGCTGAAAAGCCTGCCGATTGGAAGAAGAAGATGCGCCCGTAAAGGGTATCAGGAAAGGATTCCACGGACGACCCTGCCGTGGACATCGGTAAGGCGGTAGTCGCGTCCCTGGAATCGGTAGGTGAGCTGTTCGTGATCAATCCCAAGGCAGTGCAATATAGTGGCGTGAAAGTCATGCACGTGCACTGGATCCGCTTCTACATTGTAACAATAATCATCGGTTTTCCCATAAGTGATGCCTGGTTTGATACCGCCGCCGGCCATCCAAATGGAAAAGCACCTTGGGTGGTGATCACGGCCAAAGGAATTGGGATTGCCCTGAGCATAAACAGTGCGGCCAAACTCACCGCCCCAGATGACGAGTGTCTCGTCGAGCATGTCCCGTCTTTTTAGATCTGCAATTAGGGCTGCTGATCCCTGATCGGTTTCCCGAGCAATGGTAGGCAAGTAGCGCTGAACGTTGCTGTGATGATCCCAGCCACGGTGGAATAATTGGATAAATCTTACACCCCGTTCAGCTAGTCGTCGTGCTAATAGGCAATTGGCAGCATGTGAGCCAGGCTCTTTTGCCTCTTCCCCATAGAGCTTGAAAGTACTTTCCGGCTCGTCTGAAATATCTGCCAGCCCTGGTACCGATGCTTGCATGCGGTAGGCCATTTCATATTGTGCAATTCTGGTAGTGATTTCTGGGTCGCCTATTTCTTTTTCGCGTATTTGGTTAAGTTTGGCAAGGCGATCAAGCATTGATCGCCTGCTTTCTGACCCGCCACCGGCGGGATCGTTTAGATAGAGGACGGGATCTCCCTCACTACGGAACTTTACTCCCTGATATTTTGAAGGAAGAAAGCCGCTGCCCCAGAGGCGATCATAGAGTGGCTGAGCTTGGTGAAAAGTGTTCTTGCTCAGTAGCACGACAAAAGATGGCAAGTTTTCAGTTTCGCTGCCTAGGCCATAGCTTAGCCAGGATCCGATACTTGGCCTACCGGGCTGCTGATGACCGGACTGGAAGAAAGTGACAGCGGGATCGTGGTTAATGGCTTCGGTATGCATTGAGCGGACAACACATATATCATCGACTACTTCTGCCATGTGAGGAAGCAGATCGCTGAGCCAGGTTCCGGACTTGCCATGCTGCCTGAATTTCCATGGTGACTTAATTACGGGAAAGCTTTTCTGTCCTGCCGTCATGCCAGTTAGACGCTGACCATCACGGATTTCCTTGGGCAGTTGTTTCATGTGCAGTTTCTCGAGGGATGGCTTATAGTCGAGTAGATCGACTTGCGATGGGGCTCCAGATTGAAGCAGATAGATGACTCTCTTGGCTTTAGGTGCAAAATGAGGGATACCCTTGAGGCCGCCGAAGCGGGTGTCGTCTTTGGACCGTTCTTTCGTGCATAGTTCACTACTCAGTAGTGATGAGAGAGCCGCGACCCCGATACCAGTACTGGATTGCCCGAAGAACTGACGACGATTCTGAATTAGACTGGATTCAAGGAGAAGTTCATGCATATAAGATTATCCTTTTGTAACTGTTTCATTGAGGTTCAAGAGCAAGCGGGCAACGCTAGTCATCGCTGCCAATTTCGAGATATTCAACCTAGTGTTGTAAGGTGAATCGCCAACTTTCAGAAGTTTATGAGCTGTCGATTGATTTGTTTCGAAGAGCTTTAGGTTTTCCGTATAGGAGGAACGCAGCAATGTAAGCTCGGATTGCACGGGGACCCGAGCTGTTACAAGACGGAACCCATAGGTGATACGCTCGTTTAATGTTTGTCCCCCCTTGCTCAACATGCGTTCTGCTAGACGCCGTGCAGCTTCAACGAACTGCGGCCCATTGAGCAACGCTAGTGCTTGCAGAGGAGTGTTAGTTCGCGATCGTCTAGTGGTGCAGAATTCGCGTTCCGGCGCATCAAATGTCTTCAGCATTGGAGAAGGAACCGTTCGTTTCCAGAAAGTGTAAATGCTACGGCGATAAAGGTCATTTCCTTTGCCCTGTTGGTATTCTTTTGAGTAACCGGGCCTGTTATTGAGTTCCATCCAGAGTCCCTTAGGTTGGTAGGGATAGACACTCTTGCCTCCGAGTTGGTTAACCAGTAGGCCGCTACTGGCAAGACAGGAATCACGAATTTCCTCGGCATCTAGTCGCATTCGTGGACCACGGGCAAGTAATCTATTTTCCGGATCGTTACGGTAGGCAGCCTTTCCGGCATGAGAGGTTTGCCGATAAGTCGCCGAATTGAGTAATAGGCTGTACATATGTTTGGTATCCCAACCGCTCCGGATAAACTCAAGGGCGAGCCAGTCGAGTAGCTCAGGGTGCGACGGTAGTTCTCCCTGAATACCGAAGTCCTCAGCTGTTTTTACCAATCCTGTACCGAAGAGTTGCTGCCAGTACCTGTTAACCGCGACTCGGGCGGTCAGTGGATGGGTTGGATCCATTAACCATTGCGCAAAGCCGAGACGATTCGAATTGTTTGCTCTCATTGTCGGAAAAATGGCAGGTACACCTGCTGATACTCTTTCCCCAGGTTCATTGTATTGTCCCCGATTAAGCACGTGCGTTGCCCTTGGTTTTGCCATGTCCTGCATTATCATCGTTTCGGGGAAAGAGGCCGCTAATTGTTTTTCAATCGTTGCGATACGTTTCTTAAGGTTCCTGTTAGGGTTGTGATGCGTCAGGAAATATTTCTTAAGGCGATCGGATTGAGATTTTGTTCTTTTTTGATTGATGATAGTAGCAATTTCACGGATGCCTGCAGGGATGCCCTGTAGTTGCAGGGCATCTGCCGGATCGGTAGTGACGGAGAGTCTGGGGCGACCCATGCCATGTGCGGCGAAATCGGCTTCATGGCGAAGCCGAAAACGCAATAACGAGCCACCCTCATAACCGAAGGGTAATGCAGTAGTAAAAATGGCTGTTGCTGGTGCTTTGCGGGTGGGCCCATCAACTGCCCAGCCGTTGGAATTTGCTGTAGTGCCATCGATGGCCTTAGAGACTCCATACCCGGCCTGTGAATAGTCGGCAATGGCTCTTGCGAATTTGACTACTTGGCTTTGTGAGGGATTTTTAATGGAGATTGCAGTTAATTCAAATTCACTGAGGACAAAGTTTGAGTTACTGTGTCGACCGGGTCCGTTGCCGGGGAGCGTTTGGTGTGTCAGGGCTTCGAGCCTAACCGCAGTCATTTTTTCCGCTGTCACCTTAGCTGTGAACTCATAAATATCCTTTTGCGAGTTTGCACCTCCAACGAGGATACTGTTGTCATCGAGCTTGCTTAACGTGGCTCCTCCCGTGGATTTTATGGTCTTTGGGGAAAGGATTACCCACCCTTCTTTGGGTTGCAGGGCTATCTGGGAAGTCCATTGCTCGATAAGAGCATCTAGATTTAGAGGTTTTTCCAGTTCTTTCTTTAACTGTGATAATTTTCTCTCATTTTCCGTCTTCTTGGCGGCTGCGAGCGGGGAAGTAAGGCGTTGCTTCGGTGCGAACCCATTAGCGCCGCGTTCTGGAACCTGATTAAAAAAGTGAAAAACCTGATAGAATTCCTTCTGAGAGATGGGATCAAATTTGTGGTCATGACACCGCGCACAACCCATGGTCAATGCCATCCATACTTGACTAGTTGTTACTACCCGGTCCATGACATATTCAGTGCGGTATTCCTCGTCAATGATTCCCCCCTCGATGGTGATTCCGTGGTTTCGGTTGAAGCCTGTGGCAAGTCGTTGATGTTCGCTGGCCTGTGGCAGGAGATCACCGGCCAGTTGCTCAATAGTAAATTTATTGAATGGCTTGTTACTGTTGTAAGCATTAATTACCCAGTCACGCCATACCCATTGCTGTCGCTCAGTATCATACTGATATCCGTTGGAGTCGGCATAGCGGGCAAGGTCCAGCCAGTGTCTAGCCATGTGTTCACCGTATGCCGGTGAATTGAGGTAATGGTCGACCATTTTGTTGTAAGCATTTGGTGCTTTATCAGCAAGGAATGTGTCGATTTCTTCGAGTGTTGGCGGTAGGCCAGTGAGGCTGAAACTTACCCTGCGGATTAACGTTTC
Organism: Verrucomicrobiaceae bacterium; assembly: GCA_004211885.1. Taxonomy (GTDB): domain Bacteria; phylum Verrucomicrobiota; class Verrucomicrobiia; order Verrucomicrobiales; family DEV007; genus EC70. The sequence continues at coordinate 30,097 of SHBV01000022.1, read as the reverse complement.
GGGGCTTGCTTCGGCGGCAGGTTCTAGTTCTTCCAGCTTTAAACGAGCCAGAACGAAACGGTCGATATTATTTTTAACTCTAGGCCCATTGGCGATTTCTGGAACCCTTGGTTTGTTGGGCCTGACAAAGGCCCAATGATCTTGATAATCAGCACCTGAGGTAATCCATTTACGTAGGATCTCTTTTTGTTCGATAGTCAGGTGTTTTTTTGTTTTGGGTGGAGGCATGATTTCCTCAGGATCATCGGAGAGGATGCGCTTCATTAGTTCGCTCTCAGTGGTTTGACCCGGGGATACTGCTCGGTATCCACCAAGGTCCCTAGTGGCACCCTCCCTTTGATCCAGTCTGAGCTTTGCCTTACGGGCTTTTACATCCGGGCCATGGCACTGGAAACAATTACTGGCAAGAATTGGCCGGACCTCACTGTTGAAGTCTGGATCTTCTGCATGGAGAAGATAGGTTCCTAACACTAGGATCGTGATGGTAAGAAGCTTCATATTATAATATCCTTTAATATCTTTCCGTGAACATCGGTGAGTCTGAAATCACGTCCCTGATACCGGTACGTAAACTTCTCATGATCGATTCCTAATAAGTTTAGCATGGTTGCATGGAAGTCATGGACATGCACAATGTCTTTCTCTGCACTGTACCCGAGTTCGTCAGTAGCTCCGTATGTAATACCTGGTTTAATTCCACCTCCTGCCATCCACATTGAAAAGGCCTTAATGTGGTGGTCTCTACCATTTCCCTGAGCCATCGGAGTGCGGCCGAATTCTCCTCCCCATACAACTAGAGTATCATCCAGGAGGCCCCTCTCTTTAAGATCCAGTACCAGTGCTGCAGATGCCTGATCCACTAACTTCGCGGTATGTTCTACACCTTTTTTAATGCCTCCATGATGGTCCCAACCGCGGTGATAGAGCTGGATGAACCGGACCCCGCGTTCGGCTAAACGCCGAGCCAATAAACAATTTGAGGCAAAGGTTCCGTCCGCACCTTTCGTTCCATAAAGATCAGTGATGTGCTTTGGTTCATTAGAAAAATCAACAAGTTCAGGCACACTCATCTGCATACGGAAAGCCATTTCATATTGGCTAATTCTCGCGGCGATTTCAGGATCCTTGAGGGTCTGATTGCCGATCATATTTAGATTCTTAATCGTGTCGATTACATCTTTTTGCCGGTCCGGAGTTACACCTTTCGGATTGTTAATATAAAGGACAGGGTCTCCCTTTGACCTTAACCGTACTCCTTGATGCTGACTGGGCAGGAATCCACTATGCCACTGACGAGCTGCGATTGGCTGTGACTGACCACCTCCGACCGAGGTCAAGACTACGAATCCAGGTAAATTTCCACTTTCACTTCCGAGACCATAATTAATCCATGACCCCATCGATGGTCGGCCCGAGATAATTGAACCAGTATTCATGAAGGTATGAGCCGGATCATGATTGATTTGTTCGGTCTGCATTGACCTAATGATGCAGATATCATCGGAAATTTTGTTAGCAATATTTGGAAGAGCTGCAGAAATTTCCTGACCACTCTTGCCATATTTTTTAAATTGATGCTGAGGCCCTAGGACCTTTAGATTGTTGGCCTGACCTTGTAACTGTGCAATTTGTTGGCCTTCTGTGAACGATTTTGGCATGGGCTTACCATCCAGTTCCTCTAGTTTCGGTTTGTAATCAAAAGTTTCTAAGTGCGAGGGTCCTCCTGCCATACAGAGGACTATGACTCTCTTACATTTGGCAGATTCATTAGGTTTGATCATCCCGGCCGATGAATCCTTTAGGAGAGACATTAGTGCCGCTGATCCAATACTGGACCTCTTAAGAAAGCTCCGCCTGAGAAGAGAAGTATCCATTTTAGTTGCGGGTAATTGTTTCATGAAGGTTAAGGAGCACGCGGGCAACCGATACCCACGGTGCTAGTTCAGTTTGGTCGACATTTTCAGGTGAAGGTTGCTGACCGATACTTACCAGCTCATTAGCACTTTTCGGGTCCTTTGAAAATTCTTTGCGGTGCTTTTCGAGTAGTTGTTTGAGGCTTGTCATTTCGGAGCCTAGTGCTGGACGCGAAAGGACACGCATGAACATTGAGCTTATCTTTGATTCGTCATCCTTTAAGGCGGGGTCTGTGATTATTTTTTGGGCCATTGTTCGAGCCGATTCGATCTGAGTAGGATCATTCAACAGGACCAGGGCAGCCAAAGGCGTATTGGATCTGGGACGGTTGGCCGTGCATTCTTCTCGTGAAGGAGCATCAAATGCAAGGAGGGCAGGATGAAGGAACTGTCTTTGCCAGTGCGTATAAAGACCTCTACGGTATTGGTCCGAACCATCATCAGCCTTGTAGGTTCTTCTTGGAAAATTCAAATTTTCCCAGTACCCACCTGGCTGGTAAGGTTTCACGCTTGATCCTCCAACTTTTTTGACAAGTAAGCCACTCACGGCCAGAGCATTGTCACGGATAAATTCTGCTTCAATTCTGAATCTGGACTGCCTAGCAATTAACCGATTCTCTGGGTCGATAACCTTTAATCGTTCATTTCTCAGTGATGACTGTCTATAAGCTTTAGAATTTACTATCAGATTGACCACGTGTTTTACATCCCAACCAGACTCCATAAACTCTACTGCTAGCCAATCGAGAAGCTCGGGGTGTGAGGGCCATTCTCCCTGAGAACCAATATCGTCAAGGACTCTTGAAATGCCGTTACCGAAGAAGATCTTCCATAGTCTATTTACAAAGACACGCGCCGTTAGTGGATTCTCTTTTGAGGTGATCCATTTTGCGAGATCAGTGCGGGACCTTGTTTCTTTTTTACTGAGGAATTGCGGAATGGCTGGACCTACGATTTCTCCAGTACTATCCATCCAGTCACCTCTGGGAAGTATCCTGACTGTCCTTGGTTCGACTGAGACAGTTGCCAACATCTTGCGATTTTGCTGGCGCAGTTCTTTTATCTGTTTTTCGATTTCTATATTTGCTGTAACATCTGAACTGAGACCAGCATCAATGAATTGACCTCCGCTCGTTTGGTGGCAATGGATAGCAATTACATTTTTACCAATCTTTAGGTGTTTTGTATCAATTCCATGAACAGCGTATGCCTCAGAGTCGGTAGAATAACCTTTTAGATTTTCTACATTGTTTCCATTAATTGATACGGTAGCATCTTCGTCATGCTGAATGAGCAGGAAAATCTTCTCTGGTACTTCCTTCAAATCGAAGTCCCTGCGGATCCAAATGTCAGATGAATTCCATTCGGTTCGGACCTTGCCGTTAGGAGTTCCCAGAGAACCGAATCCTGCCTCACCACTGTTCCATTTACTATCATCATAATCGGGCAATTTCCATTCTGGATTAGGTTTGTTGAATATGTACTGCCAAGTGTTTCCTTCTTTCCTTGAATCTTTCAGGATGTTGCTTGGGCCGATTGATTTGAGTGTGTTTTCCAATTCAGCGATTTTCGTTATGGTGTTCTGATCAATTACTTCTATCGTTTCACCCCATCCTTTTTTTTGTGCGTCTGGATAATATCCTACACTTTTAATGTCTGCGAAGAACGCAGCGAAGCTGTAAAAATCACGAATTGAGAATGGATCAAATTTGTGATCATGGCATTCAGCGCAACCCAGAGTTGCTCCTAACCAAGTAGTTGCCGTGGTCCTGACCCGGTCAGCAGAATACTTGCTCAGGTACTCCTTGTCCTGAATTCCAAATTCTGTACTCTTCATGTTGAGCCGGTTATAGCCTGCGGCAACTTTTTGCTCTGTGGATGCATTTGGTATCAGATCTCCAGCAATTTGTTCTAAGGTGAATTGATCGAAAGGCATATTTTTATTGAATGCATTAATCACATAGTCCCTATAAGGCGAGACACTCCATTCGATGTCAGCATGATAACCGTTCGTGTCAGCATAACGGACCAGATCTAGCCAATGAACGGCCATCCGCTCGCCAAAGGAAGGAGAAGAAATAAATGATTTTGCGGCTCTCTTAATGGATTCTTCAGTATCATATTTCTGAAATTCTTTAATTTCTTCTGTCGTTGGTGGTAGGCCTCGCAGATCAAAACTTAACCGGCGAATGATAGTGTGAGAAGGTGCCAACTCTGAGAATTTGAGGTTTTTCTTTTTAAGTTCCTTCAATAGGAACCAATCTATCGCTTTTTCTTTGGGGATATCGCCCATTCGTATGGGCCTAATCCATGCCCAGTGATCTTGCCATTTTGCTCCCTGATTGATCCAGTCCACTAAAAGTTTTTTTTGAGGGGCGGTTAATTTTTTTCGATGATCTTTGGGTGGCATTATTTCATCATCATCATCGGAAAGTATCCGTTGAATGAGGGGACTCTCATTCGCATTGCCGGGTATGATCACTTCTTTTGTTGCGCTTTCTCTTTTATCGAGCCGTAACTTTGCCTTGCGATTACCCGCATCTGGTCCATGGCAGGACCAACAATTATCTGCGAGGATAGGTCTCACATCGCGATTAAACGCAATTATTTCAGAAGCCTTTGATTCAGTTACCAAAATAGCTGCAATAGTTATGAGCAATAGGTAGAAAATTTTTTGGAAAGAGAACTGAATTGAATTAAGAATGAGCATCTTGCGATTTTGATTCAATGATTGATTATTATTTCCATTTAATTGTTAGCCAAGCTTTGATTGATTTAAAATTATTGGAGCCACTGACTGTGGTATTGAGCTAGGCGGAAATTGTGGAAATGAACGTCATATTAACCATAAAGATTGTAGAATGCTCTAATAATGATAAGTGTGAATAAAAGGTGATTTTTTAAGTTTGCTCAACGTTGATAGTTCTAGCACCCTATATATTAATAAATATGAATTTTGGGTAATCATTAAGAGATTCAGTTATTTATTTTAATTCTATTCTTATGACCAGAACTATCATGAACCCCTCCCGGTTTTTCCCATTTAGTTTCATTCTTTATCTTGCTTTGAGCGTTCCATTTGCTGTTGCTCAAAAACCAAAAGAATTGGAACTTCCCAAAAAAGAATCCAAGACCAAGAAAGATCCTGCCCTTGACCAATACTATGTGGCAAATGCGGCCTTTAATAGAAAGCTTTATCCTGTTGCCGTGAGTCAGTTTGAGGCTTTCCTCGAGAAGAATCCTGCCCATTCAAAGGCTGACCTTGCTGGGCAGGGACTCGCTCTTAGTCTTTATGCCCTCAAGCAGTATGAAAAGGCGATGCCTCAACTAGATGCTCTTCTTAAGAAAGAGAAACTTGATCCTACAGTGAGCCGAGAGCGGCTCGTCATGCTACAGGGTCAGTGCCTGATGATTTCTGGAAAGCGGGTCGACGCGAAGGCATTGTTTCTTGATGAAATTAAAGGGCTAACGGATAAATCCTATCGTGGCGCAGCATTGGCTGCAATTTGTGATGTTAGCTTCAGTGAGAAGAAATGGCTTGATGTGGAAAAGTGGGCAGTTGGTCTCATAGCATCTAAGCCAGGACCTGAAGGTTTGGCTCGTGTCCTCTATCAGCAGGGTTACGCTAAATATCAACTCAAAAAGCCTCAGGAAGCCGTTCAATCATTGGTTGCAATTGCCGCATTAGAAGCAAATCAGCTCTGGTCAACGAGGGCAAATTATATTCTTGGAGAATGTTATAATTTACTCAAGGAGTATGCTAAAGCAGAGAGGTCTTTCTTGGCTGCACTGCCTAGTCTAGGGCCTCCCGAATCTACGGAATGTCATTACAGGTTAGGCATTACCCGATTCACTTTGAAGAAGTATTCAGACTGCATTGAGGGTCTTGGAAAATATATTAAAGATGCACCAGAAGGTAAACACATAGGAGAAGCTACTTTTTATATTGCAAGGGCTAATCTAGAAGAAAAAAATTATGAGGAGGCAGGTACTGCCTTTGCTTCTTTGGTTACTGGAGAAGGAGCCATGGCCGCGAGATCAAGTCTGTGGCATGCAAGAGTCTTTGCCCGTAATGGGAAGAATTATGATAAGGCCTCTGAGATCCTTAAGGATGCAACTGTTCGTTTCGCGGAATCAGAAATTATCACCGACCTTCGTTTCGATTACGCGAATGCGTTGATGGGGAAGAAAGATCCTGACTGGGAATCAGCGCTTGCCCTACTTGATGAGGTTCATAAAGATGAAAAATTCGTGCAGTTGGCAGAGCTATTGATTCAGAAATCCGTGTGTCAGCAGAACCTTGCCGATTATGAAAATAGTCTAAGCTCCATCAACGAATTTATTTCTGAATTTCCGGAACATCCGCTCATAGGCATTGCTCTTTTTTCGAAAGCAGAAAATTTATTTTTGCTTAATAAAATCAAGGAAGCTGCTCCTGCATATGCTAATTTTATGAGCAAATTTCCAGATCATCCTAACCAATTAATTGCCCATTTCCGAGTCGTGCAGATTAATCATGGTCAGGGCCAATGGGAAGAATGTTTGGAAGCCTCAGCGTCTCTCCTCACAAAAGAACTTAATGGACCCCTATTTGCCCAGTTAGATTTTATTATTGGTGACTGTTCTTTCCGTTTAGAGCAATGGGAAGAAGCCATTATCCATTTGGAAAAATTTTCAGCTTCGAACATTTCAGAAGGCAAGGTAAATGCGATTGAAAATCTAGACACTGCCCTGATGCAGTTATCAGTGTCTTATTCTCGTAACGGAGATGACGCTAAGTCCTTGTCAAAACTTAAGGCACTGGTCGATTCATATTCTGAATCCACTTCTCACCTTCCTTTAGCCCTAGCAGAACAGGGTCGTATTGCTTTTGAGTTAGGCGATCTTGAGGCTTCTCGCTCTGCGCTCGAGAGGTTCCTAGAAGAGGACAAGAAAATGTTGAAGCCTTTTTCAGATGGGGCTGAAGATCAGAGGCCCAGAGTTATGTATTATCTTGGTTGGGTCGATTCCTCCGAATCTAAATATGAGTCCGCAGCGGCAAATTTTGGGAAAGTTTTGGACCTTGATACGAAGCATCCTCTTGCTTCTGATGCTGCATTGCAGAGGGGCGTGTCTTTGGTCAATGTCGGAGATTTCAAGTCTTCCAGTAAGCACCTATTAGATGTAATTGAGAATTATCCAAAACATGCCAAGCTTGCCAGAGTTATTTATTATGCTGGGATTTCTCTTGCTAGGCAAAATCAGTGGGATTCAGCGGCGTTGCAGTTCAGCTCCTTAATTGAAAATTATCCTAGTTCTGATTTTACTGACCGGGCCCTTTATGAATTGGCTTGGTGCAACCGAAGTTCCGAAAAGATTGAGGAGGCAGTTGAACTTTATCAGAAACTCTTAAAGGAACATCCTAAAAGTTCACTCGTAGCTAAAGTTCAGAGTGAATTGGCAGAGATGAATTTAAAAGGAGGTAATATTGAGGAGGTCATCTCTCAGTTAACCGAAGCCCTTGAAGGTGTGAAGGATGAAAAGCTACGTGCTGATATCCGTTACCAGTTAGCGAGTGCTCATCTCAAGTCAGCTGATTATAAAATTGCTGCAGTGCAATTCGAAGAAATGCTCAAGGATTATCCTAAATCAAAGTTATTGGATCGTATCTTGTTTAATGCTGGTGAGTGCCGGCTAAAGCTCGGTGAGATGGAACCTGCAAGTATACATTTTACTGCTGCTGCTGGAGTCGAAGGAAGTCCGGATGCGCTTTCCGAATCAGTCATGATGCGGCTCGGAGAAACTCAATCTGCTACAGGAAAACATAGCGAAGCAAAAATTACATATGCGGGTTTCCTTGAGCGTTTTAAGGAGAGTCGCTGGAGAAGAAATGCTTCTTTCGGGCTAGCATATGCTACGGACCTTAGTGGCAACTCTGCTGATGCAATTCCTCTTTACAAGGCATTAGTTTCTTCTGATAACGTCGATTTGTGGACTGTCCGCTCCCGTTATCAGGTTGGGCTTTGTTATTTTAATTTAAAGAAATTTGAAGAGGCCCTTGTCGAATTTGTGAACCTTGAGATCAATTATCCACAGTATCCTAATTGGCAAGCAAAGTCAGTACTTGGCGTGGGCCGTATTCTCTTGGAACAAAAGAAACCTGATCAGGCGATCGAACGGTTCAAGGAAGTCTTGAGCCGATACAAGGATGAGGAAGCCATTGGTCTTGCTCGAAATTATCTAGAAAAAATTGAGTCAGAATAGACTCTAAGAAAGCTCAAAATGAGCTATTATAACAGGCTTGCTAAACTCATCTCGGCAATGCGGCTACCGCGTCGCTCTTGGCGATCTATCTTACAAACTGTTAAGAGTTTGAAATGGTCAGATATAAAGCGATGGTCGGGCCCAGCAGTAACATTACTGATTGCGTTGGTCATTCTATGGAACCTTGGAGGTAAGGCGCGGAAGGAAGTCTGGGCCTACTATACTGACGGGGAGGACATTCGTATCAGTGCTCAGGAAAACAAAGCCCGTTCAGTTTTGTGGGAGCCCCCTTCTCCAACTATTTTGCCCAAAGGAGAACAAAAAGAAAAATTGAAGGAGGGCCCATCTGGAAATTTTGAAGCTGCTTTTTCTGCAGATGGTAGGAAAATGGCTCTGGTACTCGAACGAGAGAAAGGCTCTGATATTTTCATTTCATCATGGGACGGTAGGCTCTGGTCAGCTCCTGAACCCATTAGCAATATCAATACAGATTTTAATGAGAGAGGGCCTGCATTTTCGGCTTCTGGTAATTATTTATATTTTAGCTCTGACCGGAAAGGTGGACAGGGAGGTTATGATATTTATGCGGCTCTTTGGAATGGGGCCGAGTGGACTAACGTAAAAGGCATGGGCCCAATCGTTAATGGGCCAGGTAATGAAACAGGACCAGCGCCTTCATCCGATGATTCAATATTGTATTTTTCATCTGATCGGAACGTTGCTGAGGATCAGGACATTTATGCTGCTGTACGTGAACAAAGTACCACAAAGGATTCAAAAACAGCCCCCTTCACATTTGCTGATTCTTTTCCGGTCAATGACCTCAATTCTCGATCCAATGATGTGCAGGCAGCACTCACAAAGAAAGGGTCTCACGTATTTCTTTCGTCGGACCGCGAAAATGATTCAGTTTTTGGTGTATATATGAGTCGAGTCATTGGCGATGAAGTTCAATCTCCTGAGCGTGTGGATCTTTACATTAAAGAAGATAATGTTACCGATCCGGCAGTCCGAATGGACGGATTTGATCTACTTTTTAGTACGGATTACGGTTCTACTGCTAGTGATGAAACTAGTAATTATCGATTATATAAGTCGACGACACGCGAAGTCTTTGGGTATCGAGATTCTAGCCGTTGGGAAGAATATAAAGATGCTTTAGGAAAATTAAAGTGGTGGTTAATCGCGGCACTATTAGCTCTCCTTGCCCTTATATATTTATTAGAAACGTGGCAGGACATTACGAGTCTCTTACATAAGTGCTTAGCCGCTTCGATGGCCTTGCACTTGCTACTTTTATTGCTAGCGACGGCCTGGTTCATTACTCAGGAATTTGAACAGCAGATCGAAAATCTATCGAGTGAGATTGCTATTAGTTTAGATGCTCTTTCGCAGGAGGAATTGGCTATGGAAAGTGCTCCTGAAGAGGCAGAGATATCTGATCCTAGTACGCAAATATCAATCGAGAAGGCCGAGAGCGATTTTAATATCCCGGAACTCAAACCACAGGAATTAGTTGAGAATGTACCTGAGGCGGAATCACAATTTCAGGAGTCTCTTGACATTGAAATTCAGACTTCACAGGCCGAGGTACAAGAAGATTCGATGGCTCAGAAAGTGAATGAATCGAGTCTAATCGCTGAGCTCTCTGAACCTGTTTTGCCTGAGATTCAGGAAGTTTTACTGGAGGAGGATCCGAACCGAACGACTCAGGACAACGAAGCGGCTGAATCTAATAATGTTTTTGAACCTGAGATTGAGAGTACTGAATTATCCAAGGCAGAAATGGATGCGGTTTCTGACAGTGCGGTTGAGAGTGAGACAGGAAGTGAGTCAGTAGCGTCCGGGAGTCTGGTGGCGGAAGCGACGCAGGCCGAGAGTCAATTAACGGAATCTGGAGGAGCTTCTCAGGAAGCGGCCCAAACACCAGAACTTGCATCGGGAAAGCTTCCTCTCTATGCGATCAGTGCTCCACTATTGCCTGACTCATTGGAATCGGATCGTAAAGCATTGAATGGTGGAGGCCTAACTGAACTTATTAAAAAGCATCGTGGTAAGCCATCACTTGATACAATTAAGCAAATGGGTGGTTCGGATGGTACAGAGAAGGCAATCGTTGCTGGCATAGAATGGTTATCTAAGAATCAGGAAAAGGATGGGAGATGGGATACGAAAAAGTTCAATTCTGAAGCAAACTATGATGTTGGTGGAACGGGCCTGGCCTTGCTCTGTTATTTTGGCTGGGGAGCCAGACATGATCGACCAGGGAAATATCAGAATAATGTGAAGAAGGCCCTTTCATGGCTCATTAAACAGCAGAATAAAGATGGGAATTTGGCAGTGTCAGGAAAGATGTATTCTCATGCGATTGGAGCCATTGCCCTTTGTGAAGGGTATGGGATAACAAAGGATCCCGAGATCAAAATTGCTGCACAGAAGGCAATTGGCTATACTATTAGTTCGCAACATCCACAGCTAGGAGGTTGGAGATATAGACCCGGTCAGGAATCCGATACATCAGTTACTGGATGGCAGTTCATGGCTTTACATAGTGCCAGAATGGCGGGAATTAATGTTCCAGAGGAGTCATTTGAATTGGCCCGTCGATGGTTGGATTTTGCTGGGGGAGGTAAACATGGTGGTCTTTATGGCTACAAGGGGCCTTCCGATATATCGAGAGCAATGGTAGCGACGGGAATGTTTTGCAGGCAACTCGATCTGGTCCCGCCTACGGATCCTCGCATGATTGAAAGTGCGCAACTTTTAAAGAATAACCCCCTGAGATCGGTCAATCCGGATCTGTATTACATTTATTATGCGACCCTTGCTTTATATCAGCATCAGGGACCTATCTGGCAGAACTGGAATAATAAACTAAAGGTTACCCTCCCTAAGATTCAGAACAAGACGGGTAAGAATGCAGGTAGTTGGGATCTGAGTCGACTCATTACCAAGGGCGGCGGTCGCGTGGCCAGTACGACTTTAGCAATTCTTAGTTTGGAAGTGTATTATAGAATACTCCCAATGTATGGTTTTCGTGGCACTGATGTACCTGAAATTAAGCTGAAAGAAGGCGAATAAAATGAAAAGGATTCGAGAGTTTATTTTAAGTTTTATTTTCTCATTGGTTCTTTCTGATGTTGCGCAATCAGAGGTCAAAAATGTACTTTTTTTGATTTCGGATGATCTTAAGGCGAGTGTCCTTGGCTGTTACGGTAATGAGGTATGTGAAACTTCAAATATAGATAAACTAGCGAGTCGGTCCCTAGTCTTTGAAAGGGCATACTGTCAGGGAACCTCTTGCAATCCTTCCAGAACTTCTCTCATGCACAGCCGGTACATGGGCAAGTCCGATATGAATCTGGGCAAGTTATTTAGAGATAATTCTTATTATTCTGCGCGGGTAGGGAAGATCTATCATATGCGTGTTCCTGGGGACATCATTGCCGGGACTGATGGTTTGGATGTTCCTTCTTCGTGGACCGAGAGGTTTAATTCTAAAGGACTTGAAGCGCATACTCCTGGTGATTATGCCTGCCTCAACCTGAATATTTTCACTAAAGAACTTGAGGGAAGGCAATCGACAAAGATGCCGCATAGAATGTTTGTGACGGTCAGTTATGATGGTGACGGTTCTGACCAACCTGATCATAAGACCTCGACCAAGATAATCGATTTGCTAAGAAAGCATAAGGATGAGCCGTTCTTTTTAGCTGCTGGGTTCGTACGGCCCCATTATCCTATGGTTCAACCTAAAAAGTATTTTGATCAATATCCTTATGCAAAAATCAAGTTACCTTTACAGGCTCCTAATGATCTCGAAGACATCCCAAAGCAAGGGCTAGCCTCGACGAGGTCCGGCACAAACAGTATAGGTAAATATCCTGAAAACCAGAAACGGATGTGGTCCGGATACTATGCTTCGACTCAGTTCATGGATGAGCAGGTAGGTAGGATATTGGATGAACTCGATAGGCTCGGCCTCAGGGACAGTACCGCAATTGTTTTTACTAGTGATCATGGATATCATCTCGGAGAACATACTTTCTGGCAAAAGAGTAATTTACACGAAGAAGTTCTCCGGGTCCCTCTGATCATTTCTGTCCCAGGTATGAAGTCAGGGCGTACCCGATCAATAGTGGAGTTAGTTGACTTGATGCCTACCTTAGCAGAAATTTGTGACATTAATGTGCCTCCTACAGTTCAAGGGAAGAGCCTTTTGCCCGTCCTCAAGGACCATTCGGTTTCTGTGAAGGAGGGTGCCCTTTCCTTTCATAGAGGAGGAATTTCATATAGGGTCAATGGATGGTCTTATACCCGATACAAGGGAGGATCAGAGGAGTTTTATGACATGAAGGAAGATCCTAATCAATTTCTCAATCTGGCATCTCAGGATAATGACAAATACATATCTAAGCTGAAAAAAATGCGATCTAGCTTTGATAAAAGACTCAAGGATCTTAGTCTAAAAGTTAAAAAATAGGACAAAAATTAGTCCTAAATTGATTATTTAAATCATTATAAGAAAGCGCCTCAAAGCTTTTGAAGAAAGTTCATAATATTTTAGGAAAGTTCATGGTATATCTGTAGTATTATTCTTATTATCCGCTGCCAATTATGAGTTTATTTTTCCGTTGGAATCTGGTTCCGTTGATCATCGCCTCTAAGTTTTTGGTCATATCTCAAGTTCACTCCGCTCAAGATGAACCGGTTGATTTTGCTCGAGAGATTTTGCCTATCCTTTCCAATAAGTGCTTCGCATGTCATGGTCCGGATTCGAAGAAGCCTTCGCAGCTACGACTAGATTCCTTTGCAGCGGCTACTGCTGATAGGGATGGAGTCCGAGCAATAAATACTGATAAAGTTCAGGAAAGTGAGATCCTTTTCAGGATCCATGATAAAGAAGATCCGATGCCTCCTGAGGATGCTGAAAAACAGTTAACCGAAGGCGAACGTAAATTATTGAGTCAATGGATTAAGGGAGGTGGTCAGTACGCTGAGCATTGGGCCTTTGTTCTTCCTAAGAAAGAAAAGGGTAAAGAAGGTATTGATGACTTTGTTTCTGCAAGTTTAAAGAAAGAAGATATTGATTTTGCACCAGAAGCGGAAAGGTCTGTCCTCGCTAGGAGGGTGGCTCTCGTCTTGACGGGTCTGCCACCAGAACCTTCTCAGCTGTCTAAGTTTCTGGCTGATGATAGTCCTGAAGCTTACGGGCACTTAGTAGACTCTTTGATTTCGAACCCTCGTTACGGAGAGCATCAGGCCCGTTATTGGCTGGACGCTGTCCGGTATGGTGACACGCATGGACTTCATTTGGACAATAAGAGGGGAATTTATCCATACAGGGACTGGGTAGTTAAAGCTTTCAATGACAATTTACCTTTTGATCAGTTCATTACCTGGCAACTCGCTGGTGACTTGCTTCCTAGCCCGACCCTTGAGCAAAGAGTGGCTACTGGTTTTGTACGTATGAATCCAACGACTGCAGAGGGAGGTGCAATACCAAAAGAATTTCAGGCTAAGAACAATTTTGATCGGACCGAAACATTGGGAACTGTGCTTCTTGGTTCGACAATGACATGTGCCCGTTGCCATACTCACAAATATGACCCCATAGAACAGGTCGAATATTATAAACTTTTTGCTTTCTTCAACAGTACATCGGAAGGCTCAATGGATGGGAACCGTTATGAATATGCTCCTGTACTTAGGGCCCCAGCTAGTGGCCAGGATTGGGAAGCTTGGGGTGTTCTTGAATCTGAGCGTGTGGCAATTCTAGAAGAAGCTAGTAAGCTGTCAGGATCTGTTAAAGGATTAGATAAGAAGGCTTGGGGAGGGTCGGATGATAGTGCCCGTTTTGCTATGATTATAGATCCTAACGGCTCTTGGAAGGGGCAGGGGTTACAATCTCGGGCCATTGATTTAAATAAAAAGACGGGAGAAATACAGAAGAGATTTACTACGACTTTAGTGACTGAGGATTTGAAAAAACCACGCGAAACAAAAATTCTTCAGCGTGGAGAATATAATCTTCCTACAGGTGATCCGCTTGAACCTGGTGTTCCTGCTGTGATGGGATCTTTGCCTAAAGAGGCTCCAAAGAATCGATTGGGTCTTGCTCAGTGGTTAGTTTCCAGCGATCAGCCACTCGTTTCGAGGGTCCTCATTAACCGGATTTGGCAGCGCATTTTTGGACATGGCCTGGTCCGGACCCCTGAGGACTTTGGTTTGCAGGGAGAGCAGCCAACGCATCCGGCCCTACTTGATTGGTTAGCCGTTGAGTTTCAGGAAAGTGGATGGGACTTACAGCACATGTTGCGGTTGATGGTCAATAGTAGGACCTTCAAGCAGGATTCAAAATGGCGTAAAGAAGTCCAAGACCCTGACAATCGATTCTTCGCGAGGGGTCAGACTTATCGGCTAGATGCTGAGGTCATTCGGGACATAGGACTTTGGGCAAGTAATTTACTTGATCCTACTATGGGAGGTGAAGGAGTTAAGCCTTATCAGCCAGTGGGAATGTGGTCAGCGCTGATGCACCCTGCGAGTAATACCAAGAAATATGTGAGAGATAAGGGTCAGCGCCTTTACCGGAGGAGCATTTATGTGTATTGGAAACGGACCAGCCCGCATCCAATGATGACACTTTTTGATGCCCCAGTGAGAGAATCAAGTTGCGTCATGCGTTCTCGAAGTAACACGGCACTGCAATCACTTGGCCTTCTCAATGAGACACAAAGAATTGAAATGTCACGCAAGCTTGCTGAGCGTTTGATTGCAAGTTCCAATGATGATAGCCGACGCTTGGATTTCCTTTTTGGTCTCCTCGCTTCACGCAAGCCGACCGATCCTGAGAGGAAAGTGTGCGAGGCGCTTCTTAGTAAAATGAGGGCACGGTACGAATTATCACAAGAAGATGCGACTTCCCTAATATCGCAAGGTGATGCTCCCCGTGATGAAAAGATTTCTCCGACTGATCTTGCTGCCTGGACGCAACTCACAACAATTGTTTTGGCCAGTGATGTGGCCATCCTAATGTATTAATTATTCACATATATAGTTCGATGCAAACACCTGACCCTCTTAGAGAATTTGATCTTAACGTAACGCGCCGACAACTCTTTGGACGTTCAGCTCTTGGCCTAGGCACGGCGGCCATGGCTCAACTTTTCAATGATCAGTCCTTCGGTTTGGATAAGACCTCCCCCACATCTCATGGGGGCCTTCATCATGCACCTAAGGCCAAACGTGTCATATATCTTTTCATGAGTGGCGGACCGAGTCATCATGATTTATGGGACTATAAGCCTAAAATGCAGGAGATGTTCGGTCAAGATCTGCCAGACCACATCAGGGACGGTCAACGCGTTACCGGGATGACTGCTGGGCAAAAGACACATCCAGTTTGTCCAACTAAGTACAAATTCACGAAACATGAAAATAATGATGAGGGTTTATGGGTCAGTGAGCTTCTGCCCCACACGGCAACTGTGGCCAAAGATCTTTGCGTTGTGCACAGCACATATACCGAGGCCATTAACCATGATCCTGCCATAACGTACATCCAGACAGGGAGTCAAATACCTGGGCGTCCGAGCCTTGGATCATGGCTAAGTTATGGTCTTGGAACCATGAATGAAAATTTACCAGGGTACGTTGTCATGCATGCAAAGACCAGATTTGCAGAGCAGAGTCTCTTTGGTCGGTTATGGGGAAGTGGTTTCATGCCTTCTGAGCATCAGGGAACCTTGATGAGGAGTCAGGGCGATCCAGTCCTCTTCCTGAGTAACCCTAAAGGAGTCAGTAGTAAGGACCGGAGAGCTCAGCTTGATGCTCTGGCTCTTCTTAACCAGGAACAATATTCTAAATTCGCTGACCCTGAGATTTTATCACGGATAAAACAACACGAGATGGCGTACCGGATGCAGTCCTCAGTGCCTGAACTGATGGACCTTTCCGAAGAGGATGACAAGACCTTTGATCTTTATGGAGAAGAGGCCCGTGACCCTGGCAGTTTTGCTTCTTGTTGTCTCAATGCAAGACGACTAGCACAGAGGGGCGTTCGGAATATACAAATATTTCATAGGGGTTGGGACGCTCATGGAAATCTTCCGCGCGAACACGAATCTCAGTGCAAGGACATTGACAGAGGAAGCGCTGCATTGATTAAGGACCTTAAGCGCTTGGGTATGTTGGAAGACACACTAGTTGTTTGGGGTGGAGAATTTGGACGAACTGCTTACTGTCAGGGAGGACTAAAAAGAGACAATTATGGTCGTGATCATCATCCTCGATGCTTCTCAGTCTGGATGGCTGGTGGTGGCATTAAGTCGGGAATCACGTACGGTAAAACGGATGATTATGGATATAATATAGCCCATCCTGATGGTACGCCGATGCGTCCAAAACCGAGTAAGGAAAAATGGACCCCTGGCACAATGCATATCCATGACCTGAATGCTACGATTTTGCATTTGCTTGGGATTGATCACCGCAAGCTTACTTATCGATATCAGGGAAGGGACTTCAGACTGACTGATATTCACGGGCATGTGATTAAGGATATACTAGCCTAGTCACTTTATTGGTAAGTGATGCGCAGTGAAAATTTATCTAATTGATGAAGATACTCATTGCCATATTTCTTCTGGTACCTGCTACTGCATTTGCTCAAGACGAAGTCCAATGGCATGACGTTACTCAGTGGGGCATAGAAGGACGAGGGTGGGAAGATCAGGAAAGATCCAAGTGGTTTGACCGTTTCCCGGCCAAGGCAGAGAAAACTGTGACCAAATCGGTTTGGGGTATGAGTCGTCATAGTGCTGGTATGATGGTGCGCTTTAAGACTGACGCTAATGCCATTCACGCTAAGTGGAAGGTTACCTCTTCGCGGTTGGGCATGCCTCATATGCCGCCGAGTGGCGTGAGTGGACTGGATTTATATGCGCGCGATGCTAAGGGCAAATGGCGCTGGGCAGCAGCCACTCTTCCAGCCAAACAGGAAATGAAGGTCACGCTTTTGCAGGGAATTAAACCGGAACTGCGCGAATATGCACTGTATCTGCCGCTTTATAATGGAACTGAGTCCTTGGCTGTTGGTGTGCCGGCAGGTTCAAATTTTCAGGGACTTGCGCCTCGCAAGGCTAGGCCACTGATTTTTTATGGAACCTCTATTACTCAGGGTGCCTGTGCGTCACGACCCGGAATGGCGCACCCGGCAATTCTAGGTCGATGGTTTGATATGCCAGTCATTAATATCGGATTTTCTGGCGCTGGCAAAATGCATGAGGAAGTAGGAGATCTCTTGATCGAAGTGAATGCGGCTGCTTACATCATTGATTGTCTGCCTAACATGAACGGAGAGATGGTCACTAAACGCTGTGTTCCTCTGGTGAAAAAGTTGCGTGAGGCTCGGGCCGATACCCCGATTGTGCTAGTGGAAGATAGACGCTTTCCTAATTCTTGGTTAGTACCGGATAAATCAAAATTCCATGATGATAATCATGCAGCATTGCGGAAAGCTTATAAGAATCTTAAAACTGCAGGAGTAAAAAATCTATATTATCTCGGAGGCGACGAATTGCTTGGTGATGACGCCGAGGGTACTACTGATGCTTCGCACCCTAACGATCTCGGTTTCTTGCGTCAGGCCAAATTGTTTGCTCCCGTATTAAGCAAGGCATTGGGTTTGGAATAACCAATCTTAGAATTTTTCCTAAGATAGAATATCTTTTGCAACGGTGCCGTGAACATCTGTTAGCCTGAAATCACGGCCCGCGTGCCTATAAGTGAGTTGTTCGTGATCAAGGCCTAAAATGTGCAGAATCGTTGCATGCCAGTCATGGATGTGCATTTTTCCGTCAACGGCTTCGTACCCATATTCATCGGTTGCTCCATAGCTGAGCCCTCCCTTCACTCCTCCGCCAGCCATCCATGTCGTGTATCCTTTATTATTGTGGTCTCGCCCGTCTCCTCCTTGTCCGTGAGGAGTGCGTCCGAACTCGCCTGCCCAGACAATCAAAGTTTCTTTTAGCATGTCGCGGCGCTTGAGATCGGTGAGTAGTCCGGCAATGGGTCTGTCTATTTCGTTGCAACGGGCAGAAAGATCATTTGTTAGGTTCCGGTGATGGTCCCAGTTTCCGTGGCTAAGTTCGATAAAGCGGACACCGGATTCTGCAAATCGACGAGCCAGTAGGCACTGCTTTCCGAAAGTATCGTTGCCGCCGGAACCGATACCGTAGAGTTCTAAGGTTTCTTTGGATTCGGCTGTAGTATCCATTAGCTCAGGTAAGGTGTCTTGCATGCGGAAGCCAAGTTCCAAAGACTCAATGACGCCCTCGACTCCAGGGGCATTTTTGTCTCGGATGAGCTTGGCTTTGTTTAAGCTTTGTACGTAGTCCAGTTGTACTCGCTGCAGTTCACGGTCCAGTTTGGGATTCGCTATGTTAGGAATTTTAGGTTTCGATTCTCGGCGACTAGAGCGGTTATTGCCTCCGGGCCGACGAGAGTCAGTACCGAAACGTGCGCCTTGATAGATTGCTGGCAAGAAGCCACTACCGAAATGGTTGGCATTGCCATTAGGTGCTCCCAGAGCCACGAAACCTGGCAAGTCAGCGTTATTGGTACCTAAGCCATATAGAGTCCAGGCTCCGATCGATGGTCGTACGAACTGGGAACTTCCGGTATGCATCATGGTCTGCGCTTGTGGATGATTTGGAAGATCAGTATGCATTCCATGGAGCATGCACAAGTCATCAGCATGAGTTGCAATTTCAGGTGTCAGCTCGGAAATCCACAGACCACTCCTTCCGTGCTGTTTGAATTCCCAGGGCGAACCTAAAAGTTTGCCTCCGCGGCCACGACCGAATTTTCCCGGCTTTCCATCATCTTTGGCGAGTTGCGGCTTGTAGTCGAACATGTCGACATGCGAGGGTGCGCCGCGCATTGAGAGGAAGATAACGCGTTTTGCTCTTGGGTTAAAGTGCGGTTTTTTAGGGTCCAGTGGGCCATCCGTTTTCGATTCAGCTTGTGCCTGCTCGTGTGCTAGGGCTGCAAAGGCAAGGTATCCGACCCCAGAAGAGGCAGATTTTAATAGATCGCGACGGGTCAACATATCAGTAGGTAGGCAATATTAGTTGAGGTATCTGAATTCGGCGGACATGAGCAAAGACTGACAGAAAGTAATGAGGGAAAGTTTTTCGATTTTTTGACGGTTCTGACTGTCAGTGCCGGCTCGAATGATGAAATTGCGCATATAGGCTAGCGCATCATCAATTTCTTTATTACTCGCAGACCGGGCAAAGGCGATAGCGAAAGCGCTGGATACTCGATCACGGTTAGTTTCTGCTCCTTCGTAGATACGCATTGCCATGGCCTCAGCCTGCTCGATCACGAATGCATTATTCATCAGATAAAGAGCCTGATCGGGAACGTTTGTTTCTTCACGCTTTCCAGTCACAATGTTTGGATTTGCTGGATCGAATAACTCCATTGCTTCAGGTAAATTATCTCGAGCCGAAGGCATATAAACTGAACGGTAATTAATTGGGCGATTACGATTGGATTGACTCCTTGGAGCGCGGAACCCGCCGACCCTGCTATCGCCTCCCCACGCGATTTCTGAACCGAGCGGGCGATTTATATTTAGTTTTCCACTAGCTACAAGTATTGAGTCGCGTAATGCTTCAGCGTCAATTTTCTTTGGGCTGTGGCGCCATTGGAGAGAGTTTTCTGGGTCTTTGATGAAGGCCATGCGATTGTAACTTGAACTCATTCGGTAAGTGCGAGTCAGAACCAGCTCACGGATCAGTGATTTTACTGACCAATTATCTTCGATGAATTTGACAGCCAAATAATCTAGCAGTTCGGGGTGACTTGGAGCTTGGCCCGTACTACCGAAATTATTTTGTGATTTTACGATACTGCTCCCAAAGAGGTGACCCCAGATCCGGTTAACCATGACACGGGCAGTGAGCGGATTATTCGTTGAGGATAACCACTTGGCCAATTCTAGGCGACCACTGGAATTTTTTGGCAATGTTACCGGTTCATCACAGAGAACCTGAGGAAATCCAAGATTAACTTTTTGTGCCGGTTTATCGAGTTCACCACGTATCAGGACTACTGGTTGGACAAAGTTTTCTTTGTCCTGAACGCCCATGGCCCGCGTTATTGAGATACCGTTCTCATCAACACTATTTAACCGGCCTTGCATCTGTGAGATTTGAGTGCGGAGTCTCTGCGCTTGTTGCTGGGCATTACTGGATCTTCCGGCCAATCGGTCCTCCCTCGCTTGTCGACTCAGATCATTAAAGCGTTGCTCGGAATCTGTTAGGCGATTTTTAATAAATTCTATCTCGTTTGTGCTCAAAGAATCTATAGATTCCTTGTCAGCTATGGGGAGTTCGAGGAGACTAGTGCCTCGACGATTCTGAACGGCGTTCACAGTTCCAAAATGGGTCTTCGTATTTAAGAATATTCCGGCCAGGGAGTAGTAATCGGTCGTGGGAATAGGATCAGACTTGTGATCGTGACACCGTGCGCATGAAACTGTGAGTCCAAGAATCGATTGAGTAATGGTATCAATCTGTTCATCGGCCAAGTCCAGCGCAAATTGTCGAGGATCTCTTTCGTTTAGATTCTTAGGGCCGATTGCCAAGAATCCGGTAGCTATCAGGTTTTCCTGCCATTCCTCATCATTCTTTATAGGTAATAAATCTCCAGCTATCTGTTCTGTGATGAATTTATTGTATGGCTTGTCTTGGTTGAAAGAATCGATGACATAGTCCCGGTACCGCCAAGCGTGCGGAAAGCTCATGTTAACGTCCTTGCCTGAAGACTCGGCGTAACGTGCAACGTCTAGCCAGTGCCTTCCCCAGCGCTCTCCGAATCGCTCACTTGAGAGCAGTTTATTAACTTCTAATTGATAAGCCTTCTTTGGATCCTTCTTCCATGCAGCTGCATATTTTTTTATTTCTTTCGGTGAAGGTGGGAGGCCTATTAAATCAAAGTATACCCTTCTCAAGAGGGTCTCAGGTTTTGCATCAATTGCAGGCTTAATTTTCTCGGAATCTAACTTTGCCAGTACGAAGTGATCAGTGTCAGATAAGGGCCATTCCTTATCGGTTACTGTGGGAATCTCTTTTTTAAGAGGCTTTATGAATGACCAGAAATCTTTACCCTTTTCAATGTCAATTTTGGTTTCGACTACTCCGCTCTCAGTAACGCGTGGGTCAGGAGCGCCCATTTCTATCCATTCCTTGAAGTCAGCAATTACATTTGCCGGAAGCTTTTTCTTTGGAGGCATTTCGTAGTCCTCATCGGCCCAGGTAATTGCAGTCCACAACAGACTAGAACTCAAATTTCCAGGAACAATAGCGGGCCCAGAATCACCACCATGACGGATCCCTTCTCGGCTATCAATACTCAGACCGCCTCTGATCTTTTCCTCTGAAGAATGACAACGATAACATTGTTCGACCAGTACTGGTCTGATCTTCGATTCAAAGAATTTAAGTTCTTCATCTTTTAATGCGGTATCGGATTTGCTCTTCTCAGAGCAAACAGCAATGCAAAGACAAGAAATTAAGATAATTCTTCTGATGGGACTTTTCCCAGTCATTTTAAGAATGGATTTAATAATTTATTCTTCTTTTTCTACGGGAGGGCGTCTTGGTCTTTCAGTGCGTCCCTGTCCAGCGTTCGGATCGGGCCGATTGGGTCTGTTTGGATTGGATCGGTTCGGTTGCCCTCCCTGTCCTTGCTGAAAACGTCTCCTGAATGCTTCAAACATCGCAGTTTGTTCCTCCTTATCAATGAATCCGTCACTGTTCTTATCGACCTCGTCGAACCGTTCCTTGAGTCGGTCCGGTGCCTCTTCTTTACTGATTTTTCCATCTTCGTTCTTGTCAAAAGTTTCAAGTGAGGGTCTTCTGGATGGACGGTTCTGGTTCGGATTTTGTTGGTCCGGACGCCTTTGATTCGAATTGTCTGGTCGGCGCGGCAGAGATTTTATTTCGTTTAGGCTCACGTCGCCGTCTTTGTTCTGGTCCATCCGACGCAAAATGACTACTGCCATATCAATTTCATTTTGTTGTAACTTACCGTCACGGTTCCGGTCCAGTACTTGGAACAATGAGGCAGTTTGAGACTGGCCAGGAGATTCTGATCGGGGAGGCCTTGGATCGGGGCCTCTGCCTGGTCTTTCTCTCTCTTCTTGAGAAAAGGATGTGCAGCTCAGACTGATTACTAGCCCGGCGATGGCGATGGAGGTTTGAAAATATTTGGTTTTCATAGTGATAGCGGCTGAAATTATAAGTTTGGTTTGATATAGAATAGTCTTTTTTAGATTACCCCAGCATGATGTTTTGACTGGAATTTTTAACTAAAAATTCAATAGATATCGATAATTCATAATAATGTTCCTATATAAGCAGGGTATTAGGAACTGATTATTGTTTTCGTTTTGTTTGTGATGTGATAGGAATTTTGTCATGAAACTTTTCATTTTTTCCTCGATTAGCCTTTTTTCTTTTGTCTTTCCTTCATTTGCAGATGACGGATTTGCTTCAATTTTTAATGGTAAAGAAAAGCCGAAGATTAATAAGGATGGGACCTGGACCACGTTCACAGGAAATGGAATGTCGGTGAAGACTGAAGGGAACTGGCAAGTTCAAAAGGACGGATCCCTCTTCCTTGACCCTCGTCCGGGCGAGAAGGGTTGGACCCGATACGGTTCTTACCTTTGGCTAACCGAAGACTATGAGGACTTCGTTTTTGAATTTGAGTATAAGCATGGTAAGGGCGGAAATTCTGGACTCTACTTTCGTATCTACGATGAGTCTGATGCAACGAAACACGGGTTCGAAGTCCAGATCTTAGACTGTTACGGTAAGAAGAAGCTTGGCCAACATGATCTGGGCGGAGTGATTCAGACAGCCGGTCCATTAACGAATGCTTCTAAGCCTGCAGGTGAGTGGAACCGCATACAGTTAACAATGAAGGAAGGGAAAGTGTCCGTTGTACTTAACGGCAAAAAAGTTCAGGACAACATGGACCTTGCGGCTAAGAAGCCAAAAGGTAAAAAACTTGCCGATTCAGGTAAGATCGCTATTCAGGACCATGGTCAGAAATTTTCCGTCCGTAGCCTGAAGGTCAAAAAGTTGTAATTTTTTTCAGAGAAAATTTAGAACAATTTGCGTGGATTGCGTAAAACCTAGGGGCCATTATTAAAATCGCCTCCCAAGGCAAGGTGCAGGTCTATTCTGTTCTGAAGTCTTTGGTTTTTTAGAAAGATCATTGCTCTTCTTGAGGCGACTGCCCTTCTCTGAGCCTCGAGGACCGAAATGATTCGGACTAATCCTTCTGAGTAATCCCTACCTGCTTGCCTCTCTGCCAGTTCGGCTTGCCGCAATTCGATTGTCAGGAACTTTGTTTGTTCTGAGAGTGAGCTTTCTGTTGAAAGCGCCGATTCGACTTCACGCAGAGCTCTCAGCATTTGGCTTGAGAAACGTCTGATTGTTCTTTCATTCTGCTGAAGAGCGATTCTTGCACTCGCAGTCTTAGCTCCGGACCTGAAGAGGGTCTGGGCCACTGAAGTGGCAGTGCTCCAGGCTATGGCCTCAGGATCTAAAATCAATTGATCAAGTTTAGAACTTGATGTGGAGCCTCTCCCCGTCAGTGAGAATGAAGGGAACAAATCTTTTCTGGATGCGTCTGCCCGTTCTGCGGATGCTCGGATGGCCGCTGAGGCAGACACAAGGTCAGGTCTTCGGAGTAACATTTCTGAAGGTATTCCGGCAGGCACTTTCCCTCTGAGTGTTGGCAGAGTATTACCACTTTGGAGTTCACCATTTGGATACCTTCCAAGTAAAAGCTCGACGGTTCTCGCAGCTTCTTTTCTGGCAAGTTTTTGATTGATCAGGTTCCTTTCGGCTGAAGCGACCTGGTTCCTAGCAAATTGCACTGCGAGTGGGCTTGCTGTCACGTCACCTGCTTTGTAATTACGTTCAGTGATTCGATAATTGGCATCGTAACTTTTCTTTGTCTTTTCTGCGAGTTCTAGAAGCTGTTGCGCAGTGATAAGGTTAAACCATGACTTTGCTGTGTTGGCCACGAGTGATAGTCTGGCCGCATTATAATCAGCTCTGGCCGCTACCAGATCCTCATATTGGGCCCTGTCCAGATTCCTTAACCTTCCCCAAAGATCAATTTCCCAAGAAGCGGATAACGTTAGACCGTAGTTCGAAGAATAATTAGGTGGTTCTTGATTGCTCCTTGATCTCGAATTTGATCCTCCGAGATTAAGGGATGGGAAACGAGCTGCTCTTCCTATGATAGTTCCTTCTTTTGCTGATTCCAGTAATAGCGCGGATACCCTAAGGTCATGATTGTTATTGAGGGCTTCTTGAGTGATTTTAATCAATTTAGGATCACCCAAATTCTTCAACCATCCTCTGTTAATCTTTCCCCGGTTTGCTTTGGAGGCGCTGATCCATGATTCGGGGGTCATGAGAGGAGCTTCTCGCTGGGGTCTTTTGATTCCTCCGATTCCCCCAAACTGACACCCTGAGGAGAGCAGGGCAGTAACAATTAAGATAGGGAAAAAGCGGATCATTCCGCAGGCTTCTTATCAGAGTGTGAGGCTAATGTCCATTTCAGGATAAGGAATTCTTTTTTTTTAAAGATAATAACTTTTACGCTTAACACTTGGCCTTACTTCTCATACTCTATTTCTTATGTTGTTTTTTCGTTATTTGATATTGCTCTCTGTTATTACTGTCACCGCTCAATTGGATCTGACTATAGGTTCAGAACCTAAATTTGAGAGACAAGTGATCGATGCTAAAATTTCAATCGGTTACGGTTTGTCTATTGGTGATGTGGACGGTGACAAGAAGCTGGATATTCTCTTGGCAGATAAATCACAGATTGTCTGGTACAGGAACGGGGACTGGAAACGTTTTGTCATGGCAGAGAATTTGAACCCACGCGTCGGTACCCGGTTCCTTGACAATGTTTGTATCGCTTCGAGGGACATTGATGGTGATGGTAAGGTTGAAGTGGCTGTGGGTGCTAACTGGAACCCTGGTGAAACGACAGACGCGGAGAAATCAGGGTCAGTTCATTATTTGATTCGGCCGGAAGATCCGACTGGTCTTTGGGGCTCAGTCAAGATGAGCGCTCATGAACCTACCGTGCACCGGATGCACTGGATGAAGGTCGGAGAAAAAAAGTACAGATTGCTCGTTCTTCCTCTTCATGGTAGAGGCAATAAGGGAGGCCAGGGCGATCCCGTGCGTCTATTGGCTTATGTTCCCGGAGAAAAGCCTGAGGAAGGCAATTGGGGCAGCGAACTTGTCGATGCGAGTTTTCACATCACACACAATTTTGACCTGATCACTTTCAGTAAGGAGACGGGAGAAGAGGTAATTATCCTTGGTGGTAAGGAAGGAATAAAAGGTATACGCTACACTAGTAAGGTCACTGACGAGAGTCCTTGGAAGTCGATTCACATGGTCAAGAATCCGCTCTCTAAGGGCGTTGGAGAGGTCAGGGCCTATCGTGGAAATGGCAACGATGGTCTGATCACTGCCATTGAGCCATTTCATGGTAACGAGCTTGTAGTCTATGCTCCGCCAGCCTCCTCGAACGAGGAACCGACTAGGACCGTTCTGGATGATTCTTTGAGTCAGGGGCACGCTCTCGGTTTAGCCGATGTTCTTGGTACGGGTAAGCTTCAGGTTGTTGCCGGCTGGAGAGGACCGGACAAAGAGGGTAAGGTTGGAATCCGTATATATGAACAAGCGGATAAGGGCTGGAAATCTCATACTCTTGATGACAATGGAATGGCCTGTGAGGATCTTAAGTTGAGTGATCTGAACGGAGATGGGAAACTCGATGTGATAGCGGCTGGAAGAGCGACTAAAAACATTGTCATTTACTGGAACCGATCATCCCAAGAATCGGATTAAAGTTTCTTACTTGGCCTGGGATCAAGGTCGTTTTTGCGGATATAATGTCATTAGAGCGTCTTTCCCCATTTCTTATATTTTTTTTTGCGTTCTTATGCTCGGCTCACGGTTCTGAGAGAATCAATCCGGCCGGTATTCGAGGCACTATTATATTATCATCGGACCCTGTTAATGATGAGTCATTAAAGAAGTTTTCAGACTTTTCTGGTGACGAAGCTAAGATCCTTGTCCTAGCTTTGGATGGCTCTAAGACTTCGAGGGATCATGCCGCTACAATTCGGGAGAAAGTTTCCAAAGAAAGAGTTAAGGGAATCAATTTACTGACATTAGAGTCAGACAAGGTTCAGGAGAATATCGAGGCTGCTAATGGTCTCTGGCTCGTGGGTCAGGTACCCGATTCTCTAATAAATTGTAAGTATCTTGATTCGATTAAATCTTTAATTAATCGACGAGCCGTGCTCGGTGCCGGGGGAAAATTAATTGAAGGTTTTGGAATTTCTGGATCTGATCTTTTCCCCGGAGCTGAGATCCGACATTCTCCAGCAAAGAAATTAAAACAAAAAAAAGGGACGGTCCTCTATGATTTTGCAAAGGGTTCTTCACTCATCCTGAGGGGTAGGGCCATGCGGTTACTTAATGAAGGTGAAATTAGTATTACTTTGGCCGCTTCTGATGCTCGCAAAGAGAAGAAGATTATTTTAAGTGAGGAGTCAAGGGTCGCTGATCTCACGGCATTGAGATTCGCCGCAATTGCTAGGAACGGCCCTAATTTTCCTGCGAAAAAACTTTCTGATCCTAGGGTTGAAAAGGGAACACTTATCATCATAGGAGGTGGTCCAATGCCCAGGTCCGTGACGAAAAGATTTATTCAAATAGCGGGCGGGGACCAATCCTCTATCGTTGTTTTGCCGACGGCTGTTCCGGATTCGATGGTCAAAGATAGTGGGGCCATTGCGAATGCTTTCCGTAAATTTGGTGCTAAGGAGGTGACTGTCTTATCGGGGAGAACTTTCAGTGAAGTTGATGGGGATAAATATATAAAGGTTCTTAAAAGAGCGACCGGAATCTGGTTCGGTGGTGGTAGGCAGTGGCGTTTTGTAGATGCGTATCATAGTACTAAAGCTCTGGGGCTCATGCGTGAGGTTCTTAAAAAAGGAGGCGTCATCATGGGCAGCTCTGCGGGGGCATCAATACAGGCAGAGTATCTGGTGCGGGGCAATCCACTTGGTAATCAGGACATGATGGCTGAAGGCTATGAAAAGGGTCTTGGATTTTTGAAAGGAGTTGCTATTGACCAGCACTTTGCTGAGAGGAACCGTTTCAAGGACTTGTCTTCAGTAGTGGACCGTTTCCCGCAGATACTAGGCATTGGGATAGACGAGGGGACGGCTCTCCTAGTTAAGGGTCCGGTCGGCTCAGTTCAGGGCAAAGGTCAGGTCCATTTCTATGATAGAAGAAAAGAAACGAGCGAAGAGGATAAGGATTACGAGTCCGTTGGTAGTGGAGGAAGGTATCAATTGGTTCAGCGAAAAGTATTAAATTTTGGAAAAGTAGAGGAGAAGAAGGATTAAGAGCACCGAAATTGCTTGCAAATACCGCTCTTTTCAGCTTTCATCTGCTCCTCCGCACCAAAAAAGGGTAGGTACCGAAGCGGTCAAACGGGGCAGACTGTAAATCTGCTGGCTATGCCTTCAGAGGTTCGAATCCTCTCCTGCCCACTTTTTTAATTGTTCAGTTTTTGGTTCCGATAAATTGATCAGGTTAAATTTTTCTTCTACCAGCCGGTTCAATAAATGAGTCAGTAGCATTTATTTTTGGGAGATTCCGATCCTTGAAATAATAAATATTATTTTAGATCCGATCTCAAATGCCGAGCGTTCAATTCATCAGTGTCAGAAATCTAATGACGCTTTTCTATTCACAAAAACATTAACAATACAAAACATGAAAATAATCAAGTACTTAACAAGCGCACTGTTCTTTGCATCAATTGCTATGGGAACAGCTTCAGCTGAAGACAAGAAAAAAGACATTGTAGACACTGCAGTCAGCAACGGAAATTTTAAAACATTAGCTGCCGCACTGACAGCTGCAGGACTCGTCGATGCACTCAAGGGAGATGGTCCTTTCACAGTCTTCGCACCCAATGATGAAGCCTTTGCCAAGTTGCCGAAAGAAACTTTAGCGTCCCTTCTAAAGCCGGAGAATAAAGACAAATTGGTAGACATTCTTACTTACCATGTCGTTTCGGGAGAAGTTCCAGCAAAAGTTGCTGTGACTCTCAAGAAAGCCACTGCACTCAACAAAAAAACCATCAATGTTAAGAAAAAGAAAGCAGGTCTGTTTCTCAACAAATCAAAGGTCATAGCAACAGATATCAAGGCCAGTAATGGCGTCATTCACGTCATTGACACTGTGCTAATCCCACCAGCAAATAAGCAGGCATCAAGCACTAGTGCTAGTAGTGAACTGATTGAAGTAGCAATTGACAAAGCGGTACCTCTCTTCAACCACGGTCAGCACCAGGCATGTGCTGCCATTTATGAGGTCACGGCTCAAGCACTAATGTCAATGCCTAAAGGTTCTGTGGCTGAGAAGGACAAGGTCATGTTACAGAGAGCAATGAAAATGGTAAGTCACTCCAGATGCATGACTACGAAAGCTTGGACCCTTCGTAAAGCTTTTGATGCAATGCTAGTCGCCAATAGGTAGTTTAAAGTAAAGGAACTGAAAATATAGCCCGCGGAAGTACTTGGAGGTTCTTCCGCGGGTTTTTTTGTGTTTCTGCTATTAAGTAGGTTCAGAAAAATATAACTTTTTCTTTGGTGTTTCAGGAGGTAATAATCCAATTCTTAAGAAGATAATGAATTCGGAAATAACAATGACACGTTTCTTTTTAGCCATAATTTCGTTTTTTTTAATGACTCTCAACGGATTGCTCTTTGGAGAGAAAGGTTCCAATAACATTCCCGAAAACATTGCAAAGCAGAAGTCATCCTTTCAGGTTTGGGATGAGGAAGTTCTGACTGGGCAGGTCGTTGTCGCTATGGATGGATCGGTCCTCGTTTTCAAAGGATACAATTCACGCACTGATGAAGCTAAATATATCAGCGTAAAGCGAAGTGAGGATGGGGGCAAGACCTGGACCGAGGAATCTAAGGTCGGAGACATGATTGAAGTTGATGGAGACATGAGTGATGATGGCAGATACCCCAATAATAACTGGACTGGTCTTGGTAATGTCATGGTAGATGAAGTGAACGGAGACATTATGGTGTTCATGACGACATTAAAGACGGCTCAGAAACTCTTCCGTAGTAAGGATCACGGCAAGACATGGAAGATTGAAGATACCACTATCAGGCCGGGAAAGGATGGCTGGATGCCTGCCACTAACGGTGCCTGTGACCCGGGTGTCACCATAAAGAATGGCCCGAAGAAGGGACGACTCCTGATGCCTGCGAGGGTATTCGTGGAATATCTTAACAAGGGTAAGAACAGGAAACGTTTTAATGATCTCTACGCTATGGCCCTCTTCAGTGATGACCGAGGCAAGAGCTGGAATTCTTCAGAACCCTTTCCGCTGAAGGGGACCGGAGAGTCTGGTCTCGTTGAGTTAAAGGACGGTACCATTTACCATAACTCGAGAACCCACATGCGGCCCGGTAACCGGCGAATTGCTTATAGTCATGATGCCGGAGAAACCTGGGTAGGCGAACATGAGGATGATGAACTCTTTGATGGTCCACCTGACATATATGGATGTAAGGCTGGGCTCATTCGATTACCTTATGAGGATCGCGATATTCTGTTGTTTAGCTCTCCGGGGAATCGATCTACACGAACTGACATTACGGTTTGGATGAGCTTTGACGGGGGTAAGACTTGGCCCGTTAACCGTTTAATCAAAAAAGGACCTGGTAATTACACATGGATGGCCGCGGGACGCCAAGGAACCTCCAGCGAAGG